>NZ_JBFTIN010000023.1:0-91528 GCF_056394785.1 Rhizobium sp. 10N414
ATTACCGCCATCGATCTCACCAAGGTCAAAGGCGAAGGCCTGAACCACGGCAAGTTCGCCGAAAGTCCTGAAATCGTCCAGCTGATTGGCCAGCGGATCGTCACCGGTCAGACGCTGACGGATTCCAACGTCACGCTCGGCCAGGGACTCACCGCTGTCGTCGGCGGAACAGTGACGACCATCGGCAACGTCGCAGCCACGGCTGTCGCCGCGCCGGTCACGGTGCTTGAACAGCCGATGCGGGCCAAGAAGCGCCCTGTCGACGAAACCCTGCAAGGCGATCTCAAGCCGCAACCGTTGACCGAGTAGCAATCAGGCATTCTGTGCGCTGTTACGTCGTGACCCTCGTTTGTTACCGTAACGTACTTACCGACCAACGCTTTTCAGTGGGAATCTACGGCCGAGTTTGGCCTACCCACAATCAGGAGAGCGTAGATGTTGAATCACCTGCATGGACAAGGGAGATCGCAATGAGTGCATCTCTCTCAAAACGGCTTCGGCACGCCGGCGCAGCTTTGGCATTGGCGCTGGCCTCGACATCCCTCAGCTATGGGATCGCCCATGCGCAACAGGCGACGCCGGCTCAAGATACGACCAAACCGAATATACTCGTCATCTTCGGTGACGACATCGGCCAGACAAACATCAGCGCCTATTCGATGGGTGTCGTGGGATACAAGACGCCCAATATTGATCGTATTGCCAAGGAAGGCATGCTGTTCACCGACTATTACGCCGAAAACAGCTGCACTGCCGGCCGCTCGACATTCATTACCGGCCAGGTCTGCCTCCGTACGGGTCTCTGCAAGGTCGGCATTCCCGGAGCAACGGTCGGCTTGCAGGCGCGTGACATTACCATCGCGCAGGCGCTGAAGCCACTCGGCTATGCAACCGGCCAGTTCGGCAAGAACCACCTCGGCGATCGCGACGAGTTCCTGCCAACGCAGCATGGCTTCGACGAGTTCTTCGGCAACCTCTATCACTTGAATGCAGAAGAAGAGCCTGAGCGTCCCTATTATCCAAAGAACGACCAGGCGTTCGTGAAAGCGAATTCGCCGCGCGGCGTCTTGCATTCGTTCGCTGACGGACGGGTCCAAGATACTGGCGCTCTTAATCGCAAGCGTATGGAAACGATCGACGATGAAACGACCGCTGCGGCGATCGATTTCATCCAGCGTCAGGCCAAGGAAGGAAAGCCCTTCTTCACCTGGATGAATACCACGCGCATGCACGCTTTTACCCATGTTCGGGATTCGATGCAGGGGCAAAGCGGCATGCCCGGCAACGAATATGCCGATGGCATGATCGAGCATGACGGCGATGTCGGGAAGCTCCTCAAGGCGTTGGACGATCTCAAGATCGCCGACAATACGATCGTCGTCTACACGACGGACAACGGCCCGAACCAGTGGTCTTGGCCAGATGCGGCGACGACCTCTTTCCGAAGCGAGAAGGATACCAACTGGGAAGGCGCCTTCCGCGTTCCGGCGATGGTTCGTTGGCCCGGCCACATCAAGGCGGGCGAGGTGTCCAATGAGATGATGTCCGGACTTGACTGGTTTCCGACCTTGCTTGCCGCAGCCGGCGATCCTGGCATCAAGGAACAGCTCCTCAATGGCGCAAGCATCAACGGCAATCAGTTCAAGGTCCATCTCGACGGTTACAACCAGCTTCCTTACCTGACAGGACAGCAGCCGAAGTCCGGACGCGAAGATTTCTACTATTTCAACGATGATGGAGAGGTCGTCGCTTATCGCTATGGCAATTGGAAGATCGTGTTCTGTGAACAGAGGGAGCCGGGCGGCTTCGTCGTATGGGCAAACCCCTTCACTTGTTTGCGTGCGCCGAAGGTCTTCAATCTGCGCATGGACCCCTTCGAGCGCGCCGACGTCGTCTCTGACCAGTATTATGACTGGCTGGCGAAGAATGCCTATCTCATCCAGTACGGCGTCTACCGAGTCGCCCCCTTCTTGCAGACGTTCAAGGACTATCCTCCAAGCCAGCGTTCCGCGAGCTTCAGCATCGATCAGATGGTCGACGCCTTGATGCGCTCGCTGGAGAGCCCAGCGTCAGGAAAATAGCAAAGCGGCGGCGGGCGGCTTTGCTTTTCAAGCAGCCGCCGCGCCAGCGATTCACCGGACGGCCAAGCCCCTGGCGACAGCCTTCCGGTGGCGAACTCTCCAGTCAGGTCAGGTGGCAACAAAAGCTGCCGAACGGCCCTGCAGCCACCTGAAGATGCACTCGATTGGCGGCGCGGGCAGCCGCATCGGCCCAACACTGCAACACCCGCCCCCTTCGACGCGCGGAAATCCATTGGCCGAGTTGAATTCATGGCCCACAGCAGCAGATTTACGCCTGATGTAACGTTTTGTGGAAGCCGTGTTACCGTAACGTACTTACGGGTAAGGCAAGACGCGGAATATTAAGGGCAGGCTTTCGGAGGCGACGATGGCACTCGCATTTGACGCAGAACACCGGCCGCAACGTCAGGGCGACGGCAATGGCGACCTAGTCTGGATAGCCGGCCGGACCTTCGTGATGGGGTCCAACGACCATTATCCGGAAGAGGCCCCGGCTCATCCTGTTGCCGTCGATGGCTTCTGGATCGAGGCGACGCCTGTCACGAACCGCAAATTCCAGGAATTCGTCAAGGCGACCGGCCACGTAACATTGGCCGAGAAGGCGCCCGACCCGAAGGACTATCCGGGCGCCCTGCCGAACATGCTTCGGGCCGGATCTCTTGTCTTCACACCGCCCAAATCGGTGAGTGGCGCAGATATCGCTCAGTGGTGGAAATTCAAGTTCGGGGCCAACTGGCGGCGACCCTATGGCGGCCTCAGCGACCTCCGCGGCAAGCTCGATCACCCGGTTGTCCATGTCGCCTACTCCGACGCAAAGGCCTATGCCGAATGGGCCGGAATGGATCTGCCGACAGAGGCCGAGTGGGAACTGGCCGCACGTGGTGGGCTTGACGACACTGAATTTGCCTGGGGCGACGAGCTTATGCCCGGTGGTGTTGCCATGGCCAACACCTGGCAGGGCACCTTCCCGACCCACAGCACGAAGCCTGACGGCAAGGACCGGACGACACCCGTGCGGTCGTTTGCGCCAAACGGTTACGGCGCCTATGACRTGATCGGCAATGTCTGGGAGTGGACGCAGGACTATTGGTCGACGCGACATCCGCAGCCTGCGGCAAAGGCGTGCTGCATCCCCGAGAACCCGCGCGGCGGCGGAAAAGAGGCAAGTTACGATCCCAATCAGCCGAACATTCTTATCCCGAGGCGAGTATTGAAGGGCGGCTCGCATCTTTGCGCCCCGAACTACTGCCGGCGCTATCGTCCGGCAGCGCGCCACGCCGAGCCGGAAGACACGTCCACTAGCCACGTCGGCTTTCGCTGCATCAAACGCGTTGCAACATGATCAGGAGTGTCCGATGTCCCCGTCTGTGCGCTTCCTCCTGCTTTTCCTGCTGCTCCCGGTGAGCGCATTCGCGCAGGAGCTTCCCTCCTGGAACGATGGCAAATCGAAGCAGGCAATCGTCGACTTCGTCAAGAAAGTGACAACGCAAGGCGGCGCCGACTACGTGGCGCCCGAGGACCGCATCGCCGTATTCGACAACGACGGCACGCTCTGGACCGAGCAGCCGTTCTACTTCCAACTTGGCTTCATACTGGATCGGGTTAAGACGCTCGCTCCACAGCACCCCGAGTGGAAGGAAAAGGAGCCCTTCAAATCGATTCTGGCCGGTGATCTCAAGGGTATCGCAAAGAGCGGCGAACGAGGCCTCGTCGAGCTTGTGATGGAGACCCACGCCGGTCTGACGACCGACGATTTCCGCAACATCGTCATCGACTGGTTCGCCACGGCGAGACACCCGAAGACCGGCAAGCCTTACAACGAGATGACATTTCTGCCCATGCGCGAGCTGCTGGATTACCTGCGCGCCAATGGCTTCAAGACCTTCATTGTCTCGGGTGGCGGCGTCGAGTTCATGCGCCCGATGACCGAGAAAGCATACGGCATTCCGCCTGAACAAGTCGTCGGAAGCACGATCACGACGCAATACGCGCTCGTCGGCGACATCCCGGTTCTAAACCGCCTTCCGAAAGTCGACTTCGTTGACGATGGCCCCGGCAAGCCGGTGGGCATCAACAGATTCATAGGCAGGCGACCGATCCTTGCCGCAGGCAATTCGGACGGTGACTACGAGATGCTGCGCTGGGTAATGGCTGGCCAGGGACCGCACTTTGCAATGATCATTCATCATACCGACGCAGATCGCGAATACGCCTATGATCGCAAATCGGACTTCGGGAAGCTGGATAAGGCGCTCGACGAGGCGGAGAGCCGCAACTGGCTGCTCGTCGACATGAAAGCCAATTGGAAGAAGATTTACGCGTTTGATCAATAACCTCCCGGCTGGCGTTTTCCAGCCACTCAACCGCTCTGTACCCCGCTATCAAACGAAAGGAACGGACAATGTCGGAACTCGTTGTGATCGGCTTCGATGCCATGGATGAAGCAGATAAGGTGTTGCTGAAACTTCACAACCTGAAGAAGGAATATCTGGTCGACCTCGAGGATGCGGTGGTCGTCGTGAGAGATGAAGCCGGCAAGGTCCATCTCAAGCAGAGCCTCAACCTGGCAGCAATCGGGGCCACATCGGGGCTCTTGTCCGGCTCACTCTGGGGCGCCCTGGTTGGTCTGCTGTTCCTCAATCCGCTCGCAGGCTTTGCGATCGGCGGGCTCGTCGGTGCAGGCACTGGCGCGATCTCCGGTTCGCTTTCCGACTATGGCATCAACGACGAATTCATCAAGTCTCTTGGCGGAACCATACCGAACTCCTCCTCCGCTCTCTTCGTGCTCATACGCAAGGTGCAGCCGGAAAAAGTCCTGGCAGAGTTCCAGGGGCTGCGTGGCCGCGTACTGAAAACCTCGTTGGCGCCGGATCAGGAGGAGAACCTGCGCAAGGCGCTCTCAGGAGGCTCAGACGAAGCGCCCGCCAAGCCAGCCAAACGCCGAACGACTGCTAAAGGGGCAGCCGACCAAAGTTAGACGGCGATCGATACCAGCCACGACTGTAAATCTACATGCAATATCGGCTCCGGGCGAGCCGCGCGCAAATGCGTGGCCCTTGCCGCCCGTCACACGCTGCGAAATACCCGCGCTGAACTCGCTGCGCTGCCGGCGCGAACTCGCTACACGTTGCAGCGCCGGCTAAAAGGCAGTCGCTAGCCCCTCCGCCGTGAAGCGGGCGCCCGCTTTCGTTAGGCCTTCTTCGATGGATGCGGAAAGCAGCGGTTGATAGCGTCGCTGCGCCATTCTCTCGCGGAAGGTCGCCTCGAAATCCGGCGTAAGTTGCCGGAGTTCTGTAAGCCGCTGCGCCGCTTCATCCGACCCGAGTTGCCCGAGTGCGGCAACGCGCAAGACGCTGATCAGGAAATTCCTGTCACTTGCCTGCTCGGCGAGCAGCGAAGCCTCCGACCAATCTGTTCGCCGGTAAGCGTCGAGTGCGAGAACCAGGACCGCATCACGCGGAACGACATCGACTAATCTGCCGGCATCGCGCGCAAGAGAAACGCCCGCATCAAAATAGCCCAGCGCGAACAGTGCAAGACCAAGCTTTGCAGCTACATCGGGGCTGTTGGGATTGAGCGCGAGTGCGCGGTTGCCTGCGGCGATAGCCGCGTCGATCCTTCCACTGTAGAATTGCGACAACATCAGCGCCAGGTGCGCCCGGTCCGAAAGCGGCGACAACGAGACTGCCCGGTTGGCAAGCTCGAGCGCACGCGCAAGCTTGCTGTTGTCGGTGATCTCCGCCTGCCCCGCCGCTAGCAGCATCGCCAGCGCTGCTGTTGCGTCGGCATCGTAGCGGTTTGCCGCAATCGTTCTTTCCAGGCAATCGATCGTAAGTGCGAGACCCGATGCCCGGCCGTCGTCCAACTCGTGTTCGGCCTGAAGGACGCATGCATTGCCAAGCGAGCCCTCAGCCATATCGTGTGCTTCGATATTGTTGATGATCCCGCGTGTAGCAGCAAAGCGGCGCGAGAGTTGCGCGACCAATTCCTCCCGGACCGACGCAACCGTCCTGCCACTGGTATCGACCCTCTCCAGACCGGATTTGAGAAGATCGCCCGTCGCCGTGTCGACGACCTGCCACCAGATACTGCGATCGTCGCCATCACCGTAATATTTCATATCGATTGCGTAGGCGTTCGATCTGGCCGGGCGAAGCACCGAGGCAAGCGGCCTTTCGCGCCGATCGGCTTGCGAAACCGTCAGAGTCTGAAATTGGGTAAGGGCGGTCAGCAACATATCGCGAGTGACAGCGGCCTCGTCACGCAACCCTTCATCCACCGCAGTCAGCGTGACTGTGACTGTAGGCTTGGCCGTTGTCACGGTGCGCGCGCCATAAACGGTGATACCGGTGCCTACGACCACGACCATCAGCAGCGCCAGGGTTGAAGCGAGCCGCAAGGTCGCCCAGGAGCCGGCTTGGACATTCGGCGCAACCGCTGAAACGGGCAACGGGGGAACCAGCTTTACGGGTTCGCCCCAGGTCGTTGCGGGATGCTCTCGATCATCGATGCCTGGGGATGCATCGGTGGACCGCGTGAAAATCGCAATATAGCGCCCCCTCGGCAATTGAACCGTGACCCCGCCATCTTCGCCAAAAGCCTCGTAATACTGGCTGAGCGAGGACCGCAATCGGCTGAGCTCAATGCGAACGATGGGATCGAGTGACGGATCGAAATTGCTTTGTCGGCCAAGCACGTCAATGGCAATAGAATAGGCCTTCACGCCCTCGGCGCGCCCATTGAATTGCTGTTCCGCGATATATTTAAGGATGCTGCGGCTTCTTTCGGTGGCTCTGAACCGCTCGTCGGCGAGCAGACGCTCCAGTTCTGCGCTGGCTTCCGAGCATGAAACGTCATGAGCCCAGCCTTCGTATTCCTTAGCCTTCATTGCCGCCCCGCTACGCAATGCTCAATGCCAAGTAGAACAGATGGGCTTGCCTCGCAGAAAACAAGGGGTTGCAACACAAAACGCTAACAAAACCAAAACGTGACCGACATTGGTGCGAGTTGGTCGGTCCTATTCCAGGCCGCCGCCTCCGCGCTCACGACAGTACTTGATCACGTCTGCCTCGATCTCTGCGCAGACCATTTCATACTCATGGACCATCGCGTGGTTCATGTCGCCGGCACTGCTCCTCAGCCGGTCGAGGGTGGAGCTAGCATCCTCATAGGCCTCGCAGAGGCTGCCAAGAGATTCCGACTTCTCCCCGATCAGTTGAAGCCGCCCGCGGACCGAGGGCAGCTTCAGCATCAAGCGGTGTAACCCTCGCCGCTCGGCATCGGAAGGCGTTCTTGCCCCGTCGTGTTCCTTGCCCATGAAGACCACCCCGGCCTCAGTCGGCTTCGTTTGAACGATCTTAGCGAGCCAGTGGCGTGGCGGAAGTACGCAACGGTAACAGACCCGCGTTAATAGCGGCCGCCAAGCCTTGTTACCTTGGCATTTACGTTGCGTACCGCGTGGAACGCAACAAGAGTGCTGCAAGTTGGGCCTGTTTGGTCACGCGGCCGGGATCAGTTCATGAGCGGCATCAGCGTGAACAGTTCCTGAGCACGATTGACGCCGCGCAAGACATGCTGGCCGATCGAATGCAGGCTGTCCATTTGTGAGGGTGCAACGATTGCCGCAAAACTCGCCGACATCAGCAAGCGGCTCTGCAGCGACCGACAGAGCGAGACAATTCGGCTGACCTCGTTGACGGCAGGTCCGATGACCGTAAAGTCGAGGCGATCTTCACTGCCGATGTTGCCGTAAAAGACCTCGCCGAGATGGAGCCCGAGATAGACGTCAGTCACCGGTCTCCCCTCGATACGGCGCTGCGCATTGAGGTCGAGTAGGCGCCGGTCGAGCAGCGACCGGGCATTCAGCGCCGCCGAACAGGCCTCGTTTGGCCGCCTGCCCTTGAAAATCGCCAACGTGCCGTCGCCCATCAGCTTGAGCACTTCGCCGCCCGCTTCCTGCACCGACGAGATCACTGCATCCGCATAGTCGTTGAGCATCGGAATAATCTCTTCCGGATCGACTGTGTCCGAGATGTGCGTGAAGTTGGCAAGGTCGGAAAACCACAGCGCGGCCGATATGCGGTCGCTTTGACCGCGGGTGATCTTGCCGTGCAGTACCTGGTTGGCCGCATCCTGCCCCAGATAGACCTTGGCAATCGTGCCGGCAACGCCGCTAATCGTCACGCATTTGACGGCCAGCGCCAGGCAGGGAAGCAGATCGCGCAATACCGCGACGTCACGATCGGAGAATCCATCCTTCGCTCGCGTGGCAAAGTGGGAGAAGAAGCAGTCGATGTCTCCGATCGTACCACCATCGCCGAAGCGATGCGCAATGGCGATGAAGTCTGTGAAACCAGCAGCCTTCAGATCGTCCAGCAGGTAGAAATCGGTCGTGTCACCATTGCTCAGGCTTCTGCGGACCTCTACGGACCCCGTCGTCTCCAAATGATGGAATGCGGAGCGGAGCCAGTTGTCGGCGATCGCTCCGGCACCGGAAAAGCCGTATTCCGACACCCGCTCGATCGGCTCTCGGCTGTCCCAGCGGAAAGCTCGGCGTTCATAGACCGGATGCAGAGTGTCCATGACGGCAACGGAACGCTCGACCGGCAGTCCGTTCGCACCACACCGTTCACAGAAGCCGGCGAGCAGGTCCGCTTCGGCCACGCCCTTGAGCCCGCTCTGCATCAGCCAGGTAGTGATTTCTATGACGTGACGGTCGTCCACGGCTGTCTCCTAGAACCGGGCGTCATTTTGCTTTTCTCAAGCCGAATGGCTGCGTATCCGGTCATCGCGGGACGCCCAGACCGGTGAACTTACAGTTTTGCGAAGGCGGCTCTTGAAGCCGCCTCGGGTCAATTAACGATGGTGACGCTTGCAGTGCGACCGGCGACAAGCGCCGTGTCGTCGGGCAGCGCATCGAGCGCCACGCGTACGGGGACGCGCTGAGCCAGCCGCACCCAAGTGAAAGTCGGAGTTACGTTAGCGAGCTGCGCGCTGGTATCGCTGCGTTCGCGATCCTCTATGCCGCCCGCGACGCCATCGACATGCCCCTTAAGAGGCGTTTTGCTGCCCATCAGATAGACGAGCGCAGGATCGCCGACCTTGATGCGGTCCAGCTTGTTTTCTTCGAAATAGCCGGCGACGTAGTAGGAATCGCTGTCGATCAGGGCGGTAACGGCGGTGCCCGCAGTAACATAATTGCCCGGCTGCATGGAGAAGTTGGTGAGCACGCCGTTGACCGGCGCCCGCACCACGGAACGGTCGAGATTGAGCTGAGCAGTGTCACGGCTGATCACGGCCTGGTTGTAGGCGGCCTCGTCCTGCTGGACTGTCGTCTCAGCCTGCTGGATCTTCTGCCGTGTCACCGAGCTCTCGCCAAGTTTGCGATAGAGCTCGAGGTCGCTTCTCGCCAGGTCGAGAGCCGCCTTGCTGCTTTCCATCTGCGCTTCGGCCTGGCGCAAGGCGAGCGTAAAACGCGCCTGATCGATACGGAAGATCACGTCGCCCTTGCGAACAGTCTGATTGTCCTTTCCATCGACTTCACTGACGATCCCGGAGACATCGGCGGCTAGGCGTACGACGTCCGCGCGAACTTTGCCATCGCGGGTCCATGGTTCGTCCATGTAGTAGTCCCACAAATGCCAGCCGAGCACTCCCGCCAAAGCGACCATGACGCCGGTAACCAGGAAGCGACCGGAATGAGCGAAAAGCGATTTCATAGTGACACCTTATTCAAAGATAGCGCGATGGCGCCGAGCAGGCAGAAATACATGGCCGTGTCGAAGAGCGGTCGATGCCAGACCAAACGATAGAAGCCGACATACGCCAGTGCACTCCGCAGGATGGCGTTGAGGAGGTAAGCGGCGAATGCGATCGCGCCGAGCGTTGGGAGAAAGACCCCGTAAATATCGATATCCGGCCTCATGCCGCATGTTCCTTTGCAGTTCCGGCTGTCGCGCCCGTGACAGCCTGAGCGAGGGAGGCTGCATCCGGGTAGAGAGTGTATCTGAGCGCTGTCATCGAGCGGCGCGCGCCCTCGATCGCCGACGACCGGCCGGCCTCAATCAGTGCTGCGAGCGACTGGTCCAGTGTCGTCAGCAGGTTTCCGTCGGGTTGAGCATCCCGGCTCTTCTGCTTCTGCTGATAATAAGCCGCAACGCCCGACAGCACGTTCTCGATCGGCTCGCGCTTGTCGCGCGAGACAAGCTGCTTGTGGCGTTGGAGCTCCAGCGTATTGAGGCCGTTCCGCAGATCCCGCAGGATATCGGTCTGAGCGACGGCGGACTCGGCCGGGATCATCGCCAGGCGCGGGGCAACCAGGCCAAACCGGTCGACCATCCGATAAAGCAACTTCGTGAAGTCGACGTCCTCAGGGCGACGCGCCGCAGCGACGATATCGGTCCAGCCCGAGCGCAGCAGCCGGTAGGCGGTCCATTCTGCACCGACAGAACGAACAAGAACGGTCGTTCCGCAGGCGATCACCATGCCGATGATCATGGCCGCGTTCGAATTGAGGAAGGAGGCGAGATCCAGGCTCAAGCGATCCTGCAGCGTCAGCATGTTCGGCAGGTTCACGCAGAAGCCCATGCCGTAGAGAGCGAGCGATGGCTTGGTCATCAACAACCCCGCCGGCACCAGGACCAATCCAAGTGCTGCGGCAAGCTCGACATAGGTATGGACCAACGGCATCAGGCCGAACTCGAAAACAAACGCTGCGATCACGGTGACGATCGCCACATTGACGAACTTGATCATCATCGGCGCGGGATCGTCCATCGATGAAAAGATGCAGCAGAGCACACCTGCCATCATCGCGGCGGCGCTGCCTTGCGGCCAGCCGGTATAGATCCAGAGGGCTGTGGCAATGAACGTCGCCAGCATCACGGATAGGCCGGAGTGAACGGCCATGCCGTAGTCCTTGTGGATAGGCGCGCGATCGAACGACGTGCCGAAGCGGCGCCAACGAAGATCGTGATGCGATCCGGATTGGATATCCTCGCGCAGACTGAGACAGTCGCCCCAGATCTGCACCAGATCGCGGATGCGAGCGGTGAAGTTGTGAGCAAGAAGCCCATTCCACTCCTGTTGCTCGCGTCCCTCCTCCTCAGACTTCGCTATCAGGGCAAGGAGCTGCTGGCGCTTATCCTCGGCAAGAGGCGCACCGTTTTCGAGCAACGCGCTGACTTCGGTTACGAGTGCAGTGATGGCGGGTGTGAATTTGCCCGCCGTCGCCTTGTCGAGCGCGTGCAGCACGTCAGCCAACCCTGAAACGACAGGCAGCATCGCAACCATGCGCTGCTGCAGCATTCGGGTGCGACCGACCATATCGCGCAGTGCCGAAGTGTCGTAGGCCACGTGAGTGGTAAAGCTGTGGAGGTCGACTGCGTCGGCAGCCAGCCGTCGGGCTGCCGCCAGAAGCGAAGGATCGCGTCCCCTGCCCTCCAGCGTGCCAATGGCGAGCTCGGCGCCGTCTCGCAGCCAGGCATTGATGCGCGCGGCCAGAACCGGCCCTGCATGCCGGGGAAAGAAGATACGATTGACAATCGCCGCACAGATGATGCCGAGCGCGATTTCCTCGACGCGGGCAGTTGCATAGGTAAAGGCCGTGTCCGGATTTGCGACGATCGGGAATCCGGTGAGAGCGGTCGTGTAGCCCGCCAGCATGAAGCTGTAGCTCCGTGGCGTCCGGTCGAGCAGACTGACGCCGAGGCAAAAGGCCATCCACAGCGCAATCGCAAGCGTCAGCATTTCAGGCGAATTGACGAGGTTGGGGATCAGGATCACCGTGACCGTACCGCCGAGTGCGGTGCCAATCAGTCGGTAGAGCGCCTTCGACGTACTCGCCCCGGACAGCGGATGGGCCACGATGTAAACCGTGCCGACCGCCCAGTATGGGTTTGGCAGGTCGAAGCAAAGCGCAAGGCCAAGCGCCAGCATTGCGGCGGCGAAGGTCTTGATGGAAAAAACGACGTCTCCCAGACTGGGATCGGTCGCGTTCTTGCTACTCGTCATTTTCCTGTATTCCGGATAGGGCCGCGGTTTTCGCCGCGATGGCGCGCAGGACTTCCAGGGCGGCCCCGACCTGTTCAGGATCGAGGTCGCCAAGGATCTGTGCTCGCAGCTCCGCCGCACAGCTTTCGGCGCGCTCGGCGACCGCTGTGCCTCCTCCGGTGAGTTGCACCAGCTTGATGCGACGGTCCGCCTCATCGGGGACCCGGCGGATCAAGCCGTCATTTTCCAAACTATCAAGAACCCGCACGAGCGTCGGCCCTTCCACACCGACCCGTTCGGCCAGAACACCCTGTGGGATCCGGTCGCCATGCCGAAGCAGCGCAATCAACGGCGCCGCGCTGGCATCGGATAGATTGTGCTCGGTCAGAATGGCGTTCAAAGCGCGACGCCACCCGCGCCCGCAGATCATAAGCAATGGTGCGAACTCGGCCCAGGTTTGTGTCTGATTCGTTGTCATGGAATTAGATAACATCCTATCGATTAGAATTCAATGGTATTGTTGGGCGCATGACGATTGTGGTTAGCGGATCGTTTTTTTGCCCCGCAATTGCGGGACTTTCTGTTCGTCACTGCCGGCGACCAATCATAATTTGCCGCGACGCCGACATTGCATGCCCGGAGGCTAGGCAAGGTAGCTCACACGGAAATGTCATTTGCGAGCTAGGCTCGCTCGCTGAGGAGCAAACTTCATTCGGCATTCTTGGCGAAATCGGCACATATTAGCAGCGCCGGAAGTGCCAAATTAGCGCATGCGAAGCCGCCGTTTTTCTTTTTGACGCAACCGCACTGCACTTAACCTTACCGGCTAACCACTCCATTAGCATCCCCTTGAAAACGCGGGGGATTATGGCACGTTGCAGCCATGACAAACATCCGCACTCCGAAATATAGCGCCGACGATATGGGACGCTCGCGGGAATGCGAAGCTGCCTGCAATATGGCAATCACCGAAGTTGTCCGTCGCGCGGTCGCGGGATGGCGGGAAGAGGAAATTGCTCTTCATCTCGCAGACGCCGCAGGAGACTACGTGATGTATCTGGCCATAAGCGCGCAGCGCCGATTGATGGCAGCCAACAACAATTGAACGAAGCTTGGCACCGCAGAAAAGCCTGCGCAATTCTACGGCTCAATTGATCGGCGATGCAGGCGAAAGGTTAGTTCTGCGGCGTGTTTCTGAAGGCTTCCGCTTCCGCGTAGAACTTCTTTTCCCATGCCTTGTGATTGTCCAACCCCTCACGAATGAAGGGCGTGAAAACGGCAAGGTTCATCAGCGTCCAGTTCACAAAGCGCGCCGGGAACTTCAACGGCTTCACGAAATCGATAAAGAGCACCACGCGCGTCTCGTCGGTATGGTTCCACGCCTCATGCTCGTAGGCGTCGTCGAAGATCAGCGCCTTTCCTTCCTGCCAACGGCAGATCTGATCCTTGACCCGGATGGCAAGCTTGTCGGCAGGCTCCGGTACGATCATCCCGAGATGCAGGCGAAGCACGCCATTGTAAGGTCCGCGATGAGCCGGCAGATGCTTTCCGGGCTCGAAGATCGAGAACATGGCGGTTTTCAATCCGGGGATCTTCTGCACCGCCTCCCAGGTTTGCGGGCATGCCCTGATATTCTGTTCCGACTTCACGCCAAACCCGACGAGGAAGAAAGTCTTCCAGCCACTATCGCTTGAGATCGTCTTCACATCAGTCGAGATGTCCTGGAATGACGGCAGTTCACTCTGCCGCACGAGCACGCGGTCCAGCTCGGACCGTATCTCCGGCCACGCCTTCTCAACCTCGGCGACCCAAGGGAATGTCGCGGTATCATAGACCGGCGGGTTGCCGAGCCTGGCATATTTGAAGTTCAGCTTTTCCGCCCACGCGACGATACCCATGAAGAAGCGCGTAATTGCGCTTGGTCGACCCATCGGCGTGATGCCGGCAGTGTTAAGGGATTGGTCCCTGGACTGGGTAGGTTTGCCGGAAAGACCTGAATCGGTGGTGCGGTCGGTCATGAGTGGTCCAATGCGTGGAACAAGCGGCCCAAAGCTCAAAGAAATATGGAAAGGACCGCATGTTTCGCAAGATCGCGCAGGATGAGGTCAAATGTCGCGACGACATATAGGGGACCCGCGGCGCAGGACATTTACCCGCATCTGCCCGCCTTCGGGCAAGATCAATGCGAGATGGACTTCGAGAAGAGGTTGACCACGAGCACGCCGGTGATAATCAGCCCGAGCCCTACGATCGCCGGCGCATCGAGCCGCTGCTTGAAATAGACGAGGCCGACCCCGGATATCAGCACGATGCCGAGCGCGCTCCAGATCGCATAGGCGATCCCGACGGGGATGATCTTCAAGGTCATAGACAGGCAATAGAATGCTGTCGCGTAGCAGACGACCACCACGACCGTCGGTCCTACGCGGGTGAACTGCTGCGACAACTGCAGCGCCGTCGTGCCGATGACCTCGAGCGCGATCGCAGCAAAGAGCAGCGCATATACGGCAGCTGGAGCCATGGTGGACCTACCCTACTTGTTGGCCAATTCGACGAGACGGGAGATGAGCGCCTGGCGGTCGCCGCCGCTGTCATGACTGCCGAGCATGTCGGCAAGCCAGAGCCCATCGGCCGCAAATCGAACGATCTGCGCATCGACGGACGAATCCGTGCCGACATATTCCTCCGTCCGCTCCTGCACCCACTCGCGCCAGCGCTGCCGAAGCCTTGGCTCGGCGAGCAGCGCCATGGTGACCTGAGCCCAATGGGCGGCCTCGTCGGGCTTATCCCTAAGATCGGCGACAGCATGCAGATAGGCCCGGCTGAAGCGGCCATGCGGGGTAGGGTCTTCGCGCATGCGCTCGTCAATATCGGCGTCGAAGCGATCCAGGAGACTTTCGAAAAGGGCGTCCAGCAACGCGTTCTTCGTCGGGAAATGGTGCAGTAGCCCACCCTTGCTGACGCCTGATGCGCCGGATACGGCATCCAGTGTCAGTGCGGCCATGCCCTGCTCCATCGTGAGGCGAGCGGCCACGTCCAGCAGCTGCTGGCGCACGACAAGGGGCTGTTTGCGGCGATGATGAGCGAGTGACATGCCAACAGAAGATACCGTCCAGACGGTTTTGTCAAGCCAACTCATATTCGACTGTCTGTGCGGATGGCGAATTGCCGCGTGCTGATCCAAGCGGTTGCAGTCCCGCTCCCCGCAGTGCATTAAGAGTCCGATTTCGAGGAATGGAACCGTGACGGAAAATGTCATTACGCTTTATGAGGCGATTGGCGGCGACGAGGCCGTCCGCGCCCTGTGTCGCCGCTTCTATGAGCTGATGGATACGCTGCCGGAGGCACAGCACGTTCGCGCCGTCCATCCGCCGACGCTGGAAGGCAGCGAGGAGAAATTCTACGAATACCTGACTGGATATTTCGGCGGCCCGCCGCTCTACACCGACAAGCGCGGTCACCCACGCCTCAGGAGCCGGCATTTCGTTGCCGAGATCGGTCCGGTGGAACGCGACGAGTGGCTACATTGCTTCCGTCGCGCGCTCGAGGAAACCATCGCCAATCCGAAGCTGCGCGAGATCATCCTGCCCCCCATCGAACGCCTCGCATATCACATGCAGAACAAGGAACACGGATGACCATGACGCTGAACGCGCGTATTGCGCCGCTGTTTTATCTGCTTGCCGGCTTGTTCGGTTTTGCCGGCGTGGCGCTGGCCGCGGCCGCAGCGCATGGCGGCGGCGACGCGCATCTTCTCGCTTCGGCTTCGGCAATGTGCCTGGCGCACGCCCCCACCCTGTTCGCCCTCGCGATCGGCGCCGAAAAACTTAAGACGGCGTGGCTTGCCGGCATACTGATAGGGGTCGGCACGCTTCTGTTTGCCGGGGATCTCGTTGTTTTGCGCTACGCTGGCTCCGGCCTGTTTCCGCTGGCGGCCCCCGCCGGCGGATTTGCCATGATGTTCGGCTGGCTGGCGATCGCCGTGGGCGCTTTCATTCGCCGAGGCTGATCGATCAGCTGACGGGGATGCGCCCAAACCGCAGCAGGTTGCCATGCGGGTCATGGATATAGAACTCTTCCATGCCCCACGGCCGTCGCTCAAGTGCGGTCAGACGCGCCACCCGCTTCTCCTGATACTCCGCATGGAGCGCAGCGATCCGACGGCCACGCAGATAGACGGACGTCGCTTCGCATAACGCCCGGTCGCGCGCCAGCCAGAAATGCGACTCCATCTCGTTCCGGCGGAGGATCAGATAGTCCGGAGATTGGTGGATGATCCGGTCGAAGCCATCGAGATCAAGCGATGGCAAGACCGGAAGGACTTCGACACGATCCGGATCCTGTTCGGTCATTTCAGATGCCAGCAACCACGGTGAAGCCTTCAAAAACCGGAGGCCCCTTATACATTGCCTTGCGCTCACCAGCGTTGCGGTGCGCGGCGCGGAAGTTTTCGGACTTCGTCCAGTTCAGGAAGTCGTCCTCGCTTTGCCAGAGCGTGTGCGAGGAAAACAGCGTGTAGTCCTCTTCCGCATTCGTCTTGCCCCGCAGCAGCCGGAATTCAACAAAGCCAGGAACCTGCGAGAGGCTGGAATCGCGGTCGCGCCATACATTCTCGAAGTCTGCCTCGGATCCAATCGCAACCTTGAAGCGGTTCATTGCAATATACATGGGTGATCCCTACGCTTTGCTTTTCGCAGCGACGCGCGAAGGCGCGAAGGCTACAACATTATTGCCGTTTGCGGCCTCCAGACCAAGCGGCTTTTCAGGCTGTTGGCCAGGCAACCGTGCCTCCCAGAGGGGAAACTCCGATACGTTGGGATAGTCCTTGCGCCGCTCGGCATTCCGGAGCAGCAGTTCGTAAAGCTCCGGCACAAGGCCGTCGCCTCTTTGAGCGGCGATCTTGTGCAGGCCGATCATCATGACCCCACCGGGGCGTTCTTCATTCATCGGGAATTGTCTCGTTCGTTCATTGTCTGCAACGCACGTTCCAGACTGGACTTGCTGCCGTTTCGAAGCGGGATGAAGGCCTTGCCGAACTTCTTGCAGCCGGTCTTCACGCGCAGGCAGGCATCGTGGCTGATACAGTCGATCGGGCAAAAGACGCAGTCGACCGAGGGAAGTACGGTGTCGATGCGGGAGACCGCCTCGCGCAAACCGCCGTCGTGATGGATCAGCTCTGCCCCGAAATCGCTTGCGATCTGGCGAAGATGCGCCACCTGGCAGTCCCGTCCGCCGACATACAGGAAACTGCGTCCATCAAGTTTGGACCGCCCCGACGTTTCCTGAACCGTCTGAGCATCAGCGTTAACGCGGATCTCGCGGTTGGAACCCTTCTTCGTCTTTCGAGCCATTGCCCACCCGTTCGCTCGTTGATCGTCACACGATTCCTGCGTGTGCCGGGGGACCTTATTAAACTTGATTTTTAGAGTAAAGTATAAAGTTGATTATAGAAGTCATATTTTATCAATGGCCCGTCACCTGGACGTCCTGGCTGAACGACCAGACCGGCTTGCCCCACTCGACAGGGAGCGGAGGGAACGGAGCAGCGCGGCGGATGCCCTCGACAACAGCCTGATCCAGCTCCGGAATACCGGAGCTGCGCGCGATCGAAAGACCGCTCAGATCGCCGCTGGCGCCGATTGTCAGGCGAACGCGAACGCTCATGGATGTGCTCATGCGCTTGTACTCCGACGGCACCCTGACCGAGCGACGAATCCGGGATTGTACCTTGCCGGGATAATTGGCGACGGCCGCGCTCCCCGCACCGCCACTGCTGCCAGCCCCACGCGAATTCTGGTTCGATGTTGCCGTCTCGGTCCCGTCGGCGGACCCTCTCTTGGAATCCTGCTCGTTTTCACCGCCGGATCCTGCGGATGGTTGAGCCTTCTTCGGCGGCTCCTTCTTCTCGATCGGCTTCTTGACGGGCTTTTCCGCTTTCAGCTTGCGCTCCGGTGTTGGTTTATCCGGCTCGGGAGCGACCGCCGCCGTTTCCACCGGCTGAACCGGCTTGATCTCTTCCGGCGCCGCTTGAGCAACCGGAGGCGTTTCCGCAGGCACCTCGAGCGGCACTTCGGTCGCCATCGGCTGCACGAAGGACGTCTCGGCCGATGAGAGCGAAGTCAAAACCTCCGGTTCCGCGGCAACGATGTTCTCCGGTGAAACGCGCGTAACCTCTTGTGTAGGCGCAACGGTTACCGGCTCGGTGGTCACCGTTTCCGTCGGCGTCGCCGCCGTCGGCTGGACCGTCTGAGTCTGCGCGGTCTCGGCTACGATCTGCTCGGGCTGCTGCTCCTCAGCCTTCTCGCCCGCCGCCGCTTGGTCCGCTTCCGAATCGCCAAGGATAATGACGCTCACGACTTCGCCGGCCTCTTCGACCGGATCGTGCGGTGTGACCACAAATCCGACCACCAGCATCGCGATGACGGCCGCATGGCAGGCAAAGGAACTGAGGCAAGCCATCACCACATTGCGCTGAGGTGGTTTCGCGTTCTCTTCCCTTTCGGCGCTCGCCTCCAGCGACGGCGCGGTTGCGACGGTGCTGCTCGCACTCTGCGGAGCCTGCGGGAAGGATTCGATCAACGCCAGGCGCGCGTAGTGTATGGAAGCTTCGGCGGCTGGCTGGCGTGGCACATTGCGAAGATCGGACAATTCATGCCCGGGATGCATGCCGGGATTGTTGTCGTTCATTCCGCCGTCAGCGACCGGTTCCTCGACAAGAATGACTCTCGATTTGGATTTTGCTGAAACTGCCATTTGTGCCTGCCTCGGCCAGTTGAAACAGAAAACCGTCGGCTGTCATGCCGGCGAACCACTCAACCCTCGAAGGGAACGGAAACCTGTGAACGAGTGACAAGGCCCTTCATGCACTCTCCCGAGGCCGGCCCGTCGCAGACTGGCGCGTCGTTGATCAGCAAGCGCGTCACGCTCTCGCAGTTGACGTTCGGCATGTCGAACTGGCGCACACGCTTCTTGCCTTGCGGCAGATCGCGGAAGTCCAGCACGGTAACCCGGTCGACCGCGTTCTTGTCGTTGAAGAAAGCAAGCTCGAAGGAGACTTTGCTGATTGGCGCGGCAAGATTGTTGAGCGCAACGAAGGTCATCATGCAGCCCTTCTGTGATGGCGCCAGACCGTTCAACTCGACCTCAAGGCCCTTGGCCGGCGACGCTGCAGCAGCGTCCTGAGCAAAAACCTGCGATGCGCTCGCAACCACGATCAGACCGCTCGTCAAAAGCGCTGCAACCTTGCTCACTGCCATTCCTTCCATCAATAAACTCTAAAACTTGACTTCTAAACTCCGCTATTGCGTCATTAAAAAATGATGACTATGAAAGTCAAGATAATTATGGATTTTCCGGGCGTTTGGACGCCGCGGATCGAGCGGAAATAGCCGACCGAAATGATGGTTGAGAAGCCAGATAGCTTTAGTCACGCGTCGCCGCAGCGCGAACCAACGGCAGAAATGCGCGTTCTGGAAAGTGCGGACATTTTTCGCGGAGCGACCGAGATCATGATCCGTCACGACGGCGTGGTCTACCGCATGAAAATCACCCGTCAGGGCAAACTCATTCTCAACAAGTAGGGCTAGGACATGACTGAAACCACGAAAYCGGCTCCTGCCGACATACGCGCATTTCGCGCGGAGAATCCGAAGATGCGCGAGCGCGATATCGCCGCACAGCTTCAGATTTCGGAAGCTGCTCTCGTTGCGGCCGAAGTCGGCATCACCGCAACCCGCATCGACGGCAGCGCCGTGAAGCTCCTGGAGCGGGTCGCTGAACTCGGCGAAGTCATGGCCCTTTCCCGTAACCAAAGCGCCGTTCACGAAAAGATCGGCGTTTACGAGAACATCACCGCCGGGCCGCACGCCTCGATCGTGCTCGGGGAAAACATCGACCTGCGCATTTTTCCAAACCGCTGGGCGCATGCTTTTGCCGTCTCCAAGAAGGACGGCGACCAGGAGCGACTCAGCCTGCAGTATTTCGACAAGGCAGGCAACGCGGTTCACAAGATCCATCTTCGCCCGGACTCGAATGTCGAAGCCTATCGCGCCATCGTCGGGGATCTGACGCTCGACGATCAGTCGCAAGAATTCAACGCTGATCCGACGCCCTCATCGATGGATGAGAGCGGCGAGGTCACCCGCGATGAACTGCGGGAGCACTGGAGAAAGCTCACCGACACGCACGAGTTCTTCGGCATGCTGCGCAAGCTGAAGATCGGCCGCCGAGCCGCCGTTCGCACCGTCGGCGACGACTACGCGTGGCAACTCGACAACACGGCAACGGCGGAGATGATGCACGCTTCGGTCAAGGCCGGTCTGCCGGTCATGTGCTTCGTGGCAAACAACGGCATCGTGCAGATCCATTCCGGCCCGATCTTCAACGTGCAGCCGATGGGTCCGTGGATCAATATCTTCGACCCGACCTTCCACCTGCATCTTCGGCAGGATCACATCGCCGAGACCTGGGCGGTACGCAAGCCGACAAAGGACGGCCATGTAACCTCGCTCGAGGCCTACAATGCCGAGGGCGAAATGATCATCCAGTTCTTCGGCAAGCGCAAGGAAGGCACCGATGAGCGCGACGATTGGCGCTCAATCATGGAAAACCTGCCGCCCGCAGGAACCAGCGTCGCGGCATGAGCAAGGGGATAACGATGCGTAAGGCACCACGCAGCAAGCGGCTTCGGGCGATGGCGTTTTCAGCCACGGTTATTGGGCTGTCGCTGGCTCCGGTCTCGAATGCCCCGGCCGCTGAAAAACTGAATACGACGCGCCTTGTGTCCGTTGGCGGCGATGTCACCGAGATCATCTACGCGCTCGGTGAGCAGGACCGGTTGATCGCGCGCGACACGACCAGCCTGTATCCCGAAGCGGCAACAAAGCTGCCCGACGTAGGCTACATGCGCGCGCTATCGCCGGAGGGCATCCTCGCCATGAACCCGACGGCGATCATCGCCATCGAGGGATCCGGGCCACCGGAAGCGCTGAACGTGCTCAAGAGCGCGAGCGTCCCCTTCGAGACCGTGCCTAACGCCTATACCCGCGAAGGCATCCTCGCCAAGATCGACCGGGTCGGCGATCTCCTCGGCCAGCCCGACAAGGCAAAGGCGCTAGAGGAAAAGGTGGGTGCGGATCTTGACGTGGCAATCGCCGACGCCGCCAAGCGCCCCGAAGGCGAGCGGAAGCGCATCCTCTTCATTCTGAGTATGCAAGGAGGAAAGATCATGGCCTCCGGAACCGGCACGGCAGCCGATGGCATCATCAAGCTGTCCGGTTCCGTCAATGCCGTCGGCAATTTCCCGGGCTACAAGCCGCTAACCGACGAGGCGATCGTGGAAGCCAAGCCTGACGTCATCTTGATGATGAACCGCGGCGACGGGTCAGCCACCAAGGATGAAGATCTTCTGAAGCAGCCCGCGCTGGCCCTGACACCCGCGGCGCAAAACAAGGCAATCATTCGCATGGACGGCCTCCACCTGCTCGGGTTCGGCCCGCGCACCGCGAGCGCCGTCCGTGAGTTGAACGCAGCGATCTACGGAAGCTGATAATGGCTCTGCAGGACGCCATCGGACAGAAGCGCTCCATGTTTTCGCTGACAGGTCTGCGGGAGCTTCAAAGGGCGGGTGATCGCAGTCGCCTCGCGCTGCTGGCAATCGTTCTGCTTGCCGTCGGGTCCGTCCTGTCCCTGTTATTCTCAGTGACAACGGGTGCTTCCAACGCCTCGTTCCTCGACGTCATCGCCAACATGGCCGGCTCGGACGATGCGCTGAACGCCAGAGACCGGATCATCATCTTCGATATCCGAATGCCCCGCGCGATCCTGGGTTTCCTGGTGGGCGGCTCGCTTGCCGTCTCGGGCGCCATCATGCAGGGCTTGTTCCGCAATCCCCTTGCGGATCCCGGGCTCGTCGGCGTGTCCTCCGGCGCGAGCCTCGGTGCCGTGGTGATCATCGTGCTCGCCAGCACCTTTGCCGCGCCGCTTTACACGCTGCTCGGCATCTACGCGCTGCCGATCGCAGCCTTCTGCGGCGGACTTGCCAGCACGTGGCTGCTCTACCGGATCGCAACCGGGAACGGCCAGACCTCAGTTGCCACGATGCTGCTTGCCGGCATCGCGCTCGGCTCGCTGGCCGGCGCGCTCACTGGCCTCCTGATCTACATGGCCAACGATCAGCAACTCCGCGACCTCACCTTCTGGGGGATGGGATCGCTTGCCGGGGCGACATGGGCAAAGATCGCCGCCGCCGGCCCGATCATTCTTCTCTCCTTTGCGGCGATACCCTTCATGGCCCCTGGCCTGAATGCCATCACTCTCGGTGAGGCTACAGCCTTTCACATGGGCGTCCCTGTTCAGCGGCTGAAGAACATCGCCATCGTCACCGTCGCCGGGGCGACGGGTGCTTCGGTCGCAGTCAGCGGCGGCATCGGCTTCGTCGGCATCGTCGTTCCGCATGTTCTGCGCATGTCGATCGGCCCCGATCACCGCTTCCTGCTGCCAGCTTCGGCGCTTCTCGGCGGCTCGCTGCTGATTTTTGCCGATGTTCTTGCCAGGACGATCGTCGCGCCGGCCGAACTGCCGATCGGCATCATTACGGCCGCCGTCGGCGGCCCTTTCTTCCTTTGGATTCTGTTGCGGCATCGCGCACGCCTTGCCCTTTGAGTATTGAGCAATGATTGAGGTATCCGGCGTTTCCGTGCGCCTTTCCGGCAAGGCCATTGTTAGTCAGGTCGGCTTCTCCGCCGAGGCAGGCCAGTTGACCGCGATTGCCGGTCCGAACGGCTCGGGCAAGACAACGACGATGAAAGCGGTCTCCGGCGAACTCCCCTACTCCGGCTCCATTCGTCTCAATGGTCAGGAAGTGAACGCGCTGCAGCCGTGGCGGCTGGCGACGATGCGGGCGGTGCTGCCGCAGGCAAGCTCGATCTCTTTTCCCTTCACGGTGCGCGAAGTGGTGCGGATGGGCCTGACCACCGGCGTCAATCGCAATCCTGAGAAAGCCGAGCAGACCGCGGCGAATGCACTGGCCTCCGTCGACCTGGGGGGCTTCGAAGGCCGCTTCTATCAGGAACTTTCGGGTGGCGAGCAGCAGCGCGTTCAACTCGCCCGCGTGCTCTGCCAGATCGCCGAGCCGGTCGTCGACGGCAAGCCCTGCTGGCTTCTGCTCGACGAGCCGGTATCCAGCCTCGACATCAGCCACCAGCTGACGATCATGACTCTGGCGCGCAATTTCTGCGAGGCCGGTGGCGGCGTCATCGCCGTCATGCACGACCTCAACCTGACCGCGCTTTTCGCCGACCGGATCATTCTCATGAAATCCGGCCAACTGGCTGCAAGCGGTAGCGTCCGCGATGTGCTGACCGACGAGACAATGGAATCTGTCTTCGGCTGTGCCCTGCGGATCAATCAGGTTCCGGCCGACGGTACGCCCTTCGTGCTTGCGCACAGTGCGATCCAAACCGGATACAATCCAGCGTAGCGGAACTTTTGCAGGGTGACCGCGTTAAGCAATTGATGATGTGGGTCATTGCCGGGCGATAATCTTCATGCAAACTTCGGCAGCGGCCCTGTGTTGAATCAGGCCGCTAAGAGCGCGCCTCACCGATGGAGAAAATCGTGGCCTCTTCGCTCCTCCACCCCATTCGCAGCCGGCGCAATGGCGGCACGCTTCACAACATCGAATCCACCATCGAAGAACAGATCGAGTCTCTTCGTGAAGAGATCGCAGCACTGACGAAGATTGCCGGAAAGCAGTCACGAAAGTCGAGCGATCGCATGCGCTATCAGGCAGCCGCCAGCTACGACGATCTGCTCTCTCGCAGCGAAGACCTGATGCATGAATTGCAGGAAAGCTACCTTCGCGGCGCCAACGAAGTGCGCAATACCGTGCGCCGTCACCCAATCGCCACCGTCGGGGCGGCAGCAGCCTTTGGGCTCGTCCTCGCCCTTCTTGCCCGCCGTTAAGGAGGCTAAATGCTCTTCCCGCTCCTCAGCCTGTTGGTAGGCACGAGTGTTCACCGAACCGTTGCGCGGACGAAGCGCAACGGTATTTTCGTTGCCATTGCCGTCGTGCTCTTGTTGACCGCTTATACGCTCGCGGTCGTCGCCGGTGCCATCTGGCTCTCAGGCATCTACGGTCCGATCGGCGCAGCGCTGTTCCTGGCAGCCGCAGCCCTGCTGGTGGCGATCGTCGTTCTCGTCATCATGATGGTGATCAACGCCCAGGAGGCGCGCCGTGCCAAAGAACGCAAGCAGGCATTGGAATCGCTTGCAGCGGTCGGCATTGGTCTTGTCCGAGCTCAGCCCTTGTTGACGGCTGGCGTTCTTGCAGCAATCGTGGCGGCCAACCTCGTCGGTTCCAAGCGCGACGACTGACCTCTCAATTTTCGCGTAGCTCAAGGAAAAGGCCGGCGCCCTGTTGGGCAGCCGGCCTCTCCTATGGATCGAACGAGACTATTATATCAGAAGGCGAAGGCCTTGGACGTCAGCGGCGAGGATGTCGCATCCGGACCAAAATCGGCTTCACCGGATATCTGAAGCAGTTCCTGGAGACGCTGGCGAGCGCGATTGACGCGGCTCTTGATCGTTCCGACTGCACATCCGCAGATTTCCGCCGCTTCCTCGTAGGAAAAACCGGAAGCGCCGACCAGGATGATCGCTTCACGCTGGTCCGGCGGCAGCTGATCGAGCGCCTTCTTGAAGTCCTGAAGATCGAGCGCCCCGTATTGGGCCGGGTGCATAGCCATGGACTCGGTGAACAGGCCATCGCTGTCCTGAATCTCGCGCCCGCTCTTGCGCATCTGGCTGTAGAGTTCGTTGCGCAGAATCGTGAAGAGCCAGGCTTTCATGTTCGTGCCCATCTCGAAATGATCCTGCTTTGCCCAGGCTTTCATGATGGTGTCCTGGACAAGATCATCCGCCCGGTCGTGCCGGCCAATCAGCGAGATGGCGAAGGCGCGGAGGCTAGGGAGCGACGCGAGGAGCTCGCGCTTGAAGCTTGGTTGCTGCTTTTCCATGGAGCCACCTTACTTCACAGCTTTTGCCGACGCGACGAGCTCAGCCTGGTCAAGCTTCTCGAGCAGATCGAGAAAGCGGTCGGGAATCGCCTCTTCCTGCACGGCAGCATAAAGCGATCGTAACTTCACGCCGATCTGGCTGTTGGGGTCAAGGATATCGCTTGCGCGCATTTCCAGCCGCTGCCGATCCTTTTCATTCTTCCGTGTCGTCATCAATCGTCACTTTGCTTTTGTTATCCACGTGCTCTGCCACGTCGCCTTGATTAAGTTCGCCTCAATAAAACAGCCGCTTGTCCCGGCCGATTGGCGAACATCCCGTCGCGTGCCATGAAACAAATGCGATAAGCCCTCTGTTGGTAGCCACGATAATGCCGTTGAGAAAAAAAAGTTCCTACATGCGAGGAACATTTTTACAATCCGTCGCGTTTTAATCGCCATTGGGGCCGTTCACCGGCCTATAGTGGGAGCTTTACATGACACTTTCGACTCGAATTGCGCCGCATCTTCCTTACCTGCGTCGCTATTCCCGCGCGCTTACTGGAACGCAGACTTCAGGCGACGCCTATGTAGCCGCCGTACTCGAGGCGATCATTACCGACATATCCATTTTCCCGGATACCGCGGATGACCGCGTCGCATTGTACAAACTTTTCACTACGCTTTTTGGTTCCGTCACCGTCCAGATTCCGGAACCTGCCTCGCCCTACATATGGGAACAGCGCGCAACGCTGAACCTTGCCAAAGTTTCGCCGCGTGCCCGCCAGGCTTTCATACTCGCCTCCGTCGAGAACTTTCGGGTGGGAGAAATTTCCGAGATCCTGGGCGTGGAAGAGGACGAAGTCGTCAGCCTGCTCGACAACGCATCACGCGAGATCTCTCGCCAGGTCGCCACTGATGTCATGATCATCGAAGACGAACCGCTGATCGCGATGGACATCGAACAGATGGTGGAGAGCCTCGGCCATCGCGTCACCGGCATTGCCCGTACCCACGCCGAAGCGGTTGCACTTTATAACAGGACCCGGCCAGGCATGGTTCTTGCGGATATCCAGCTTGCGGATGGAAGCTCCGGCATCGATGCCGTCAACGACATTCTCAAGACCGCAAGCGTGCCGGTAATCTTCATCACCGCCTTCCCCGAAAGGCTGCTGACCGGCGAACGGCCCGAGCCGACATTCCTGGTCACGAAGCCGTTTAATCCGGACATGGTCAAGGCACTGATCAGTCAGGCACTTTTCTTCAACGAATCCACCAAGGCCGCTGCCTAAGGGAAATGGCGGTCGCCTAGGAACAAAGGGAGCGGAAATGCGTTTCGGTCAATCTGGAGCGCTATTCCGACCTTAAGGTTTTTTTTCGTGCTTTCTTCTAGGATGAGCTTCCCGAATGGGCACCTTCCTCCCCGTGAGGAAAGATCAAAAATGGGAAAGGCGACTAGTGAACAGGAACGGACCAGTGCCCGGAGTGCCCTTCGCGCTGGAAGGCAGAGCGGTGTTGCTGGAGAGCGCACTGGCGAGCGCCGGAATCTCCGTGATCTACCAGGACCCTAGGCTATCGATCATCTATGCCGACAACCTTCCTCCGCATTTTCAGCCGCTTGCAATACCGGGCGGTACTGACGTCGATCTCTTCGGCGAAGCGCATGGACGCGAGTTGGAGAAGCTGAAGCAGCAGGTATTCGAAACCGGAAAGCCGACGACAACCGAGATCGACATTTCGATCGACGGAGAAATGCGCACCTACGAATTGAAGATCCAGCGCGTCGGTACCGATCACGCCATGGGCATCCTTTCCGTGGTCGCCGAGGTGACGGAGGCCCGGCATCGCGAAAAGGTGCTGAAGTCCCTTCTTCGCGAGCTCTCGCATCGCTCGAAGAACCTTCTGGCCATTATTCAAGGAATCGCCACACAAACAGCCCGCAACACCATATCGCTGAATAGCTTCCTGGTGAAATTCCGCGGGCGACTGCAATCCCTGTCGAATTCACAAGACCTGATTACCGATTCCAGCTGGCGCGGTGCGTTCCTTTTCGAACTCGCTGAAAAGCAATTCGCGCCCTACTGGCCCGAGACGGCGGGACCGCTGCCGATCTCCGGGATAAACGTCCACTTGACACCCAATGCCGCCGTGCACGTCGGGCTCGCGCTGCATGAATTGATCGTCAACTCGGCCTCCTACGGAGCGATTGCCGGCAGCACGCCTGCGGTCACTCTGAGCTGTCATGAAGTGGCCGCTGACGGGCGAAAGGCAATCGAGGTTTCATGGGCGGAGACGCTATGCGATCCGACAGAGGTTCACGAATTCAGTGAAAACAGCTTTGGCAAGACTGTGCTTGAGCGCGTCGTTCCCTCGTCGGTCAACGGCAAGGCCGAACTGACGCTGGTGCCGGGACGGATCGAATATCATCTGGTTATCCCCGACGCCGAGTTCGAGATCCTCCGGCACCCCTCTCAAAAGGCAGCTACACGCTAAACGAAGAACAGCCAGTGCGAGGGCGGCGCACCGGCTGTTCTTTCACTCACCGGGAGGGGACCGTGAGTACATCCGAACGATGGGTTGGGGGCGCGCATGTTGGGTCGATGCGGTCATCGTTCGGATATCGCAGTAACGGGCAAGTATCCGAATGGTTCCGGGAACCAGTGAGAAAAAGTCGATTTTTTTACTTTTTTATTTTCAGGCCGAAGTCACCGGTGCACGGCCATCCGCCGCGCAGAAATTAATTCCATTAAAACAATGTGATAACGGCGATATCAGGCAAAAATTTTACCGTTTGATAAATTTTTGAAGCTGAGTTACGCTTCCTCTTACTGGCCGTTTACCAATAATGAGGGAACTTCAATGGAACGACTGGGAACTGGGATTCGTGCTGGCCGGCTTTCGCCCGCCGAATACGATTCGAACTTCTCCGATCTTCATCCGCGCCTCGACAAACACGAGGCGCTGGTCGCAGCCGACCGCTGTTATTTCTGCTACGACGCGCCGTGCATGACGGCCTGTCCCACCTCCATCGACATCCCGCTCTTCATCCGGCAGATCGCCACCGGAAATCCGATCGGATCGGCGAAGACGATCTTTGACCAGAATATTCTGGGCGGCATGTGCGCCCGCGTCTGTCCCACCGAAGATCTGTGCGAGCAAGCCTGCGTGCGCAACACGGCAGAGGAACGCCCTGTCGAAATCGGTCGCCTGCAGCGATATGCGACCGATACGGCCATGGAGGCGGACAAGCAGTTCTACAGCCGCGCCGCCTCGACCGGAAGGAAGATCGCCGTCGTGGGCGCCGGCCCGGCTGGCCTCGCCGCGGCCCATCGCCTCGCGGTCAAGGGCCATGATGTCGTCATCTATGACGCAAAGCCGAAGTCTGGCGGCCTCAACGAATACGGCATCGCCACCTACAAGGCCGTTGACGACTTCGCGCAAAAGGAAGTGGACTACGTCCTGGCCATCGGCGGCATTGAAGTTCGCCACAACCAGCAGCTCGGCCGTAATTTCTCCCTCGCCGATCTGCAGTCGCAATATGATGCGGTCTTCCTCGGCATCGGCCTTTCAGGCGTCAACGCGCTGCGGGTCGAAGGCGAAAACCTGCCGGGCGTCGATGATGCCGTGGACTTCATCGCCGGCCTTCGGCAGGCTGCTGACAAGGGCGACATTGCGGTCGGTCGCCGCGTCGTCGTTCTCGGCGGCGGTATGACGGCGATCGACGCGGCCGTGCAAGCCAAGCTGCTCGGCGCCGAGGAAGTGACGATCTGCTATCGCCGCGGCAAGGAGCATATGAACGCCTCGGAATTCGAGCAGGATCTCGCGACCTCCAGGGGCGTCATCATTCGTCACTGGCTGGCGCCGAAATCCATTCTCGCGCAGGACGGCAAAGTCGCCGCGATCGAGGTGGAATACACCAAGCTGGTCGACGGTCGCTTGTCGACGACGGGCGAGACTGGCGTCATCGCCGCTGATCAGATCTTCAAGGCGATCGGTCAGACTCTCGACACCTCCAGCCTCGGCGCGCTGCGCTTGGAATCCGGCCGCATCGCCGTCGATACTGATGGCAAGACCTCGCTCGACGGCGTCTGGGCCGGCGGCGACTGCGTCTTCGGCGGTGACGACCTAACCGTCTCGGCGGTCGCGCAGGGCCGCGATGCCGCTGAATCCATCAACCGCATGCTTGCTGCCGGTGCGCAGCCGGCCGTTGCCGTCGCGTGAAGGGGAGAATGAACAATGGCTGATCTCCGCAATAATTTCGTCGGCATCAAGTCGCCCAACCCGTTCTGGCTGGCCTCGGCACCGCCGACCGACAAGGCCTACAACGTCGAACGTGCCTTCAAGGCCGGATGGGGCGGCGTCGTCTGGAAGACGCTTGGTGAGGAAGGCCCCCCGGTCGTGAACGTCAACGGCCCGCGCTACGGCGCGATCTGGGGCGCCGACCGCCGCCTGCTCGGCTTGAACAACATCGAGCTCATCACAGACCGCGACCTCTACACCAACCTGCGCGAAATGAAGCAGGTGAAGATGAACTGGCCCGACCGGGCCTTGATCGCTTCGATCATGGTTCCCTGCGAGGAGAATGCCTGGAAGGCAATCCTGCCGCTGGTCGAGGAGACCGGTGCCGACGGCATCGAACTCAACTTCGGCTGTCCGCACGGCATGTCGGAACGCGGTATGGGCTCCGCGGTCGGACAGGTGCCTGAGTATATCGAAATGGTCGTGCGCTGGTGCAAGCAGTACACGCGCATGCCCGTCATCACGAAGCTGACACCAAATATCACCGATATCCGCAAGCCAGCCCGTGCTGCCAAGGCCGGCGGCACCGATGCCGTGTCGCTGATCAACACGATCAATTCGATCACCTCGGTCAATCTCGACACCTTCTCGCCGGAACCGTCGATCGACGGGCGCGGCAGCCACGGCGGCTATTGCGGCCCGGCGGTGAAGCCGATCGCCCTCAACATGGTCGCCGAGATCGCCCGCGATCCGGAGACCTACGGCCTGCCGATATCAGGTATCGGCGGCATCACCACCTGGCGCGATGCGGCTGAGTTCCTGGCGCTCGGCGCCGGCAACGTGCAAGTCTGCACGGCGGCGATGACCTACGGCTTCAAGATCGTCCAGGAGATGATCACGGGGCTTTCCGACTGGATGGACGCCAAGGGTCACCGCAACCTCGACGACATCACCGGCCGCGCAGTGCCGAATGTTTCCGACTGGCAGTATCTCAACCTGAACTACATCGCCAAGGCGAAGATCGATCAGGATGCCTGCATCAAGTGCGGTCGCTGTCACATCGCCTGTGAGGACACCTCGCACCAGGCGATCACCCAGTTCGTCAACGGCGTCAGGCATTTCGAGGTGATGGAAGAGGAATGCGTCGGCTGCAATCTTTGCGTCAACGTCTGCCCTGTCGAGAACTGCATCACCATGGAGCAGCTCCCCGTCGGTGACCTCGACAAGCGCACCGGAAAGATCGTCGATCCGAATTATGCAAACTGGACGACGCACCCGAACAACCCGATGGCTCGCCAGGCAGCGGAGTAAGATCAAGGGTGCCGCAAAACTCCGTGCGGCACCCCCTCCCTCATTCCTGTGCTCGTCACAGGAATCCAGCCACGGCGCGTCGGCGCCGTGAATGACTCTTGCTCAATGCGGGCATTTTCGCCATTCTTCAACCATGAAGGGTTGCGTCGATATTCTCGCATCCCCGCGAAACGGCACGCTTTATACCGGCGTGACCCGCGATCTCTCAGCCCAGCTTTTCGGGCATCAGGGCGAGCTACCAGGAGGTTTCACGTCTCGATACGGCGTGAAGATGCTGGTGTGGTTCGAGGAGCATGATCTGCTGACGACGGCGATCACGCGGGAGAAGACCATTAAAAATGGCCGCGGGGCAGTGGAAACTCAACCTGATCGAAGCGACGAACCCCGAACGGGAGGATATTTCATCTTTTCTGCACAGCCTATGAGTCTTCTGCCGTGCCGACGCAAGGCTGCTGGATTCCTGTGACAAGCACAGGAATGAGGGTGGCGGGTGAGGCACCCGACCTACCTCTTTTACCCCGCAAAAGTCTTCCGGTATGCCCTGGGGCTCGTGCCCAACCGTTTGCGAAAATGGTGCCGCATCGTCGCCAGCGTTCCAAAGCCGCTGGCGACCGCGATATCGTCGAGAGACCCGCTGATCTCCTTTTCCAGCAATTCGCGTGCATGGCGAAGCCTCTCCTTGAGCAGCCATTCGCCGACGCTGAGCCCGGTCGTGCTTTCGAACCGGCGCTGAAAGGTCCGGTGGCTCATCCCAGCTTTCGCGGCAAGCAGGCTGATCGGCTGCTCCTCGTCCAGCCGCTGCCGCATCCAGTCCATGAGCGGGCTTAGCCGGATGCCTTCACGCTCCAGCGGCACCGGCGCATGGATGAACTGCGCCTGCCCGCCCTCGCGATGCGGCGGCAAAACCAGGCGACGCGCAACACTGTTGGCGGCCTCGGCGCCGAAGTCACCACGGACCACATGCAGGCAGAGATCAATACCGGCAGCACTCCCGGCTGCCGTCAGGATGGGGCCCTCATCCATGTAAAGCACATCAGCATCGAAGTTGATGTCGGGATAGCGTTTCGAGATCGAGGCGACATATCGCCAATGCGTGGTGGCGCGGCGATGGCGAAGAAGCCCTGTTGCGGCAAGCACCGCGACACCCGAGCAGAGAGACATGATCCGCGCACCGCGCTGGTGGGCCGCGCACAGCGCATCGATCAGGGCACCCGGAACCTCCGCATCGATCGAGCGCCAGCCGGGCACGACGATCAGATCCGCCTTCTCCAGCACGTCCAGTCCATGATCGACGGAGACGGTCAAGCCGCCAGCAGCGCGAAGCGGCCCAGGCTCGACCCCGCAGACCGAATAGCGATACCAGCCCTCGCCCATTTCCGGACGCGGCAGGCCGAAAACCTCGTAAGCGATGCCGAATTCGAAGGTGCAGAGCCCGTCATAGGCGAGCACAACAACATGGGGTCCTCTCAACGCATTTGGCATGATCTTTACGCTAACCGTCATTATGGCCAATTTCGCAAAGCCATAACATCGGCGATGGTTGGCGGCAACTCGAACCGAAAGGAAACGTCATGCCGAGCTTCGTCGCCGAAGTCCCTGCCGCCTCTCCCGAAGCCACTGCCGCCTACTATGCCCGCAAGCTCTCCTTCGAGACCGATTGCTGGGACGTCCACGCATCGCTCACCGCCGGCCACGGCGACTTCGTGCTGTTGGATGTCCGCTCTCCGACCCATTACGCCGCCGCCCACATTCCGGGCGCGATCAACCTCCCGCACGGCAAAATGACGGCCCATCACATGTCGAAATGGCCGGCAGATACGCTCTTCGTCGTCTATTGCGCCGGCCCGCATTGCAACGGGACCGACAAGGCAGCCCTGCGCCTTGCCCGGCTAGGGCTACAAGTGAAGGTCATGATCGGCGGAATGACCGGCTGGGCAGACGAAGGGTTTTCCTTCGAGAGCAGCCCGGCGACAGCCGCGGCCTGACGAAACGTTCGCTGCATGGCCTGCACGGGAGATTGAATTTTCTAACGCCGGTGCGATAGTCGGGAGGCGCAAAGAGGTAGCCTCCCGCATGACACGTCATATCGTTGCGATCGGTCAGTTGCCTCCGCCGCTCAACGGCTTCTCGTTCGCGACCAAGAGCATGATCGCGCTTCTTTCGGAAGCAATGAGCGTCACCGTGTGCAACATCGCTCCAGCGGCAGGCAGTCCCTCGCTGCTGAGGCATCCGATCAACTTCAGCCGTGTCCTCCGTGCCTGCCTCCCGCTGTTTCGCGGCCGCAAACATCACGACAGGATCTGCTATCTCGCCTGCGAAGGAGGGCTGGGTTTAGTCTACACCTTGCTGCTTGTTCTAGTCGCGAGACTGGTCGCCTACTCCATCTACCTGCACCATCACAGTTTCAGCTACATCGACAGGCCAAGTTTACTAATGCAGGCCATCCTGACGCTCGGCGGCCGACAACTGCAACACATCTTCCTATGCGACATCATGCTCGAGCGATTCACCGAGACTTACGGCCGACGCGTCCGTAGCAGCCTGATCTCCAATGCGGCCTACGTGACCCCGCAAGACGAAGGGGACGAGCCGAAGGACCGCGCGCATCTCGTGATCGGCATGCTTAGCAATCTCACCACCGAGAAAGGTCTCGAAACGTTTCTTCATCTCGCAAGGCAAGCGCGAAGCGAGAACGTGCCGATTAGGGCGATCCTTGCGGGGCCGGCTGGCGCTAGCGAGCGCGTGGCCATCGATGCCGCCGTCGCGGAACTTGGCGATACCCTGGATTATCGGGGCGCCCTCTATGACGACGCGAAGGCTGCCTTCTATAGCGAACTTGACGTCTTCGTTTTTCCCACAGCCTATGACAACGAGGCCCAGCCGCTGGTGATCTTCGAAGCAAAGGCCGCCGGAAACGCGGTCATCTCCAGCGACCGCGGCTGCATCAGGAAACAGCTCGACGAAAACGATCTGCTGATCCACTCGGGCGGCGAGTTTGTACCGACCGCATTGGCGTGGTTGGCGGCGATGTCGCCAGAGCCCGCCCTGGAAGCAAGACGGAAGGCGATCCGGCAAGCCTATAGAACCCGCCATGCCAAGGCACGCGCCGCTATCGGCACGCTCTTGGATTTCGACGAATGATGGCGCGACGTCAGGAGGCGCCTGGCACCGGCTTAACCTTCAGTCCGTCGATGAACAGCTGTTCGAGAAAGCGCGCGGCATCCTCGAAGCGGCCGGCACCTGCATGCTCCTGCCCGAGCACCGCCCGCACCTGAACATCGAAGTCGGCATAGTGCTGCGTTGTCGACCAGATCGAGAAGATCAGGTGGTATGGATCACACCTGGCGATCTTCCCGGCTTTCGCCCAGGCTCGGATGACCTCGGCCTTCTCGTCGACGAGTTCCTTCAGCGGACCCTTCAGTTCGTCTTCGACATGGGGTGCACCCTGCAGCATCTCGTTGGCGAAAAGCCGGCTCTCGCGCGGGAAATCGCGGGCCATTTCGAGTTTGCGTCTGATGTAGCTGCGGATCTCGCTTTCCGGATTGCCATCGGCGTCAAAGGCTCTCAACGGCTCCAGCCAGGTAAAGAGCACGCGGTCGATCAGCGCCCGGTGGATCGCTTCCTTGGTGCGAAAGTAATAAAGCAAGTTCGGCTTCGACATGCCGGCAACTTCGGCAATCTGATCAATAGTGGAGCCACGAAAGCCGTTGACCGAAAACACATCGAGCGCGGCTTCAAGAATTTGCTCTTCCTTCTCTTCTTGAATGCGCGTGCGGCGCTGGGTCTTGGCTGCTCTCGGGATTGCCATGTCGATCTTGTTTTCCCTTCAAATTCAACCGTTTCACTCAAGATTGAACCGGCGCGGCACCGTGCTACAAAAATGAGCAGATGCCGGTAATTTTGTCTGTATTTTTCCTGATTTTCGTCTTGAGCCCAGCGCCGGAAGTTGTAATGTTTACCAATCGGTCAAATTATCGATCAGATGCTAAACAAAGGCAACTGGCGATTTTCCGGCGCTAACAAAACAAACAAGGGCGCTCGGATACTGACCACGGGAACAGGCGGCCATGTGCATTGCATGACCGCAGAAAACAGGTGAGGACTTTAGACATGGTGGCAGCGCCAGGCGAGAACATGCGCGTCAACGGGGACCGTCTTTGGGACAGCCTCATGGAGATGGCAAAGATCGGCCCGGGAATTGCTGGCGGTAACAATCGCCAGACCTTAACGGATTCCGATGCCGAAGGGCGCAGCCTCTTCCGGACATGGTGCGAAGACGCAGGCATGACGCTGGGCGTCGACAAGATGGGCACGATGTTCGCGACCCGGCCGGGCACCGATCCGGACGCGCTGCCTGTTTATGTCGGCTCGCACCTCGACACGCAGCCGACCGGCGGTAAGTATGACGGCGTACTCGGCGTGCTTGGCGCACTCGAGGCCGTCCGCACCATGAACGACCTCGGCATCAAGACCAAGCACCCTGTTGTCGTCACCAACTGGACCAACGAGGAAGGCGCCCGCTTTGCGCCCGCCATGCTCGCCTCCGGCGTTTTCGCCGGCGCCCATACGCTGGAATATGCCTATGACCGCAAGGATCCCGAAGGCAAGACGTTCGGCGAGGAACTGAAGCGCATCGGCTGGGTTGGCGACGAAGAGGTCGGCGCGCGCAAGATGCACGCCTATTTCGAGTATCACATCGAGCAGGGTCCGATCCTTGAGGTCGAGAACAAGCAGATCGGCGTGGTCACGCACTGTCAGGGCCTGTGGTGGCTGGAGTTCACGCTGACCGGCAGGGAGGCCCATACCGGTTCGACCCCGATGAACATGCGCGTCAACGCCGGCCTTGCGATGTCGCGCATCATGGAAATGGTGCAGACCGTGGCGATGGAAAACCAGCCGGGCGCCGTCGGCGGCGTCGGCCAGGTGTTTTTCACGCCGAACTCCCGCAACGTCCTGCCGGGCAAGGTCGTCTTCACCGTCGACATCCGCTCGCCGGATCAGGCGAAACTCGACGGCATGCGTACCAGGATCGAGGCGGAAGCACCCAAGATTTGCGAGGCGCTGGGCGTCGGCTGCGCGATCGAGGCGATCGGCCACTTCGCGCCCGTCACCTTCGATCCCACGCTTGTTTCCCGCGTGCGCGGTGCTGCCGAACGGCTCGGCTATAGCCACATGAACCTCATCTCGGGTGCGGGCCACGACGCCTGCTGGGCCGCGAAGGTGGCCCCTACAACGATGGTCATGTGCCCCTGCGTCGGGGGCCTCTCGCACAACGAGGCGGAGGACATCTCCAAGGAATGGGCGACGGCCGGCGCTGACGTCCTCTTCCACGCCGTCGTCGAGACCGCTGAAATCGTTGCATAATCAAGGGCGGGGTCATTCCCGCCTTTTCTTTTACCAGCGGACGAAGAGCCGCGAGCAATCAATGCAAGGGAACTGATCATGAGCAAAGTCATCAAGGGCGGAACCATCGTCACCGCCGACCTGACCTACAAGGCGGACGTGAAGATCGAGGGCAGCAAGATCGTCGAGATCGGCCCGAACCTCTCCGGCACCGAAACGCTCGATGCGACGGGCTGCTACGTGATGCCGGGTGGCATCGACCCGCACGTTCACCTCGAAATGCCGTTCATGGGCACCTATTCCTCCGACGACTTCGAAAGCGGCACGCGCGCCGGTCTCGCCGGCGGCACGACCATGGTCGTCGATTTCTGCCTGCCGGGGCCGGAGCAATCGCTGCTCGAAGCGCTGCAGATGTGGGACAACAAGACGAGCCGCGCCAACGCCGACTACTCGTTCCACATGGCGATCACCGGCTGGAACGAGCGCGTCTTCAACGAGATGGAGATAGTGGTCAAGGAAAAGGGCATCAACACCTTTAAGCACTTCATGGCCTACAAGGGCGCGCTGATGGTGAACGACGACGAAATGTTCGCCTCCTTCCAGCGCTGTGCCGAACTCGGCGCGCTGCCGCTGGTGCATGCCGAAAACGGCGACGTCGTTGCCTCGATGACCGCAAAGCTTCTTGCCGAAGGCAACAACGGTCCGGAGGCGCACGCCTACTCCCGTCCGCCCGAGGTCGAAGGCGAGGCAACCAATCGCGCCATCATGCTGGCCGACATGGCGGGTGTGCCGCTCTACGTCGTGCATACCTCCTGCGAACAGGCGCATGAAGCGATCCGTCGCGCCCGCCAGAAGGGCATGCGCGTCTACGGTGAACCACTGATCCAGCATCTGACGCTCGATGAAAGCGAATATTTCAACAAGGACTGGGACCATGCTGCCCGCCGTGTCATGTCCCCGCCCTTCCGCAACAAACAGCATCAGGACAGCCTCTGGGCCGGCCTGCAATCCGGATCGCTCTCGGTCGTGGCGACGGACCATTGCGCCTTCACCACCGATCAGAAGCGCTTCGGCGTTGGTGATTTCTCCAAGATCCCGAATGGCACTGGCGGCCTCGAAGACCGACTGCCGATGTTGTGGACCCAGGGCGTCAACACCGGCCGCCTGACGATGAACGAGTTCGTTGCGGTCACCTCGACCAACATTGCCAAGATCCTCAACGTCTATCCGAAGAAGGGCGCGATCCTCGTCGGCGCCGATGCCGATATCGTCGTCTGGGATCCCAAGCGCTCGAAGACGATCTCGGCCAAGACCCAGCAATCATCGATCGACTACAACGTCTTCGAAGGCAAGCAGGTCACCGGCCTGCCGCGCTACACGCTGACGCGCGGCGAAGTCGCGATCGAGGAAAGCACCGTCAAGACGAAGGAAGGACACGGCCAGTTCGTGAAGCGCGAGCCGTTCCAGGCGGTTAACAAGGCGCTGTCGACATGGAAGGAGCTCGTGGCGCCGCGCAAGGTCGAACGGTCAGGCATCCCGGCGACGGGGGTCTGATCCTTGGCATCACTCCTTCACCAGCCGATCAAGCTCCGGAAGCAAAACGACGCTTTCCTGCTCGTTCGGGTCCGTGCGGGCGATGATCGCGGTGCAAGGGGTGCTGCTGAGGTTGGCAGGCAGATGCGGCACTCCGGCGGGGATGTAGAACAACTCGCCGGCGTGGACGACGACATGATGCTCCAGCTCGTCGCCGTACCAGGTGTGAGCCTCGCCGGAGAGCATGTAGATCGCCGTTTCATGCGACTCGTGCAGATGCGCCTTGGCGCGAACGCCGGGCGGAATCGTCAGCAAATGCATGCAGATACCCTTGGCGCCGACCGTCTCGGCCGCGATGCCTTCGAAGTAACTGAGCCCCTGCTTGCCATCATAGGCATGACTGGGGTGCACAATGTGACAGGTGGGCTTTGATGTCGCGTCCATCGTCATCCTCCATGGACCTTGCCGGAACAATGAAAACAGCTACTCATACTATCACGCAAACCGCGGAAGCGCGGGGAAAACAGGATACACAAGCGTTGACGCAAGCTACCTCAGTCGTATCCGCCAAGGACCTCTGTCTGACCTACGATGCCAGTGACGCTCCTGTGCATGCGCTGACCAACGTCAATCTCGACGTGCGCAAGGGCGACTTCGTCTCGTTCATTGGCCCTTCCGGCTGCGGAAAGACGACATTTCTGCGCGTTATTGCCGATCTGGAAAAGAAAACATCGGGCGAAATCACCGTCAACGGCATGACGCCTGAGGAGGCCCGCAAGGCCCGCGCCTACGGCTATGTCTTCCAGGCGCCGGCGCTCTATCCCTGGCGGACCATCGAGAAGAATATCGCCCTGCCGCTCGAGATCATGGGCTATGCGTCGGCCGATCAGAAGAAGCGCATCGCCGATGCGCTCGATCTCGTCAATCTTACCGGCTTCGAGAAGAAGTTCCCCTGGCAGCTTTCCGGCGGCATGCAGCAGCGTGCCTCCATCGCCCGCGCGCTCGCCTTCGATGCCGACTTGCTCCTGATGGACGAACCCTTCGGCGCGCTTGACGAAATCGTCCGCGACCACCTGAACGAGGAGCTTCTGAAGCTCTGGGCGCGCACCAACAAGACGATCTGCTTCGTCACCCACTCGATCCCCGAGGCGGTCTACCTCTCCACCAAGATTGTCGTGATGTCGCCTCGCCCCGGCCGCGTGACTGATGTCATCGACTCGCCGCTTCCCAGGGAGCGACCGCTGGACATCCGCGAGGCGCCCGAGTTCCTCGAAATCGCCCACCGCGTGCGCGAAGGCCTGAGAGCGGGGCACAGCTATGAGCACTAAGGCACTTAGCGTTGGAACCGTTGCGCGGGGGCGCTCATGAAGCCCGACACTCTCAAAGACAGGATCGTCCCCGTCGTCACGATCCTCGTGGTCCTGATCGCGATCTGGTACGTTGCGGCGGTCCTGATGAACGCCTCCTTCCAGCGGGACATGGATCAGCGCGCCAACCAGACGCCTGACACCATCGAATTCATCGAGAAAACGCTCTCGCAACCGAAGCCGTTGCTGCCCGCGCCCCATCAGGTAGTGCAAAACGTCTTCGAAAACACGTTTCTGCGGAAGCTCTCGAGCAACCGCAGCCTCGTCTACCACAGCTGGGTCACGCTTTCCTCGACGCTGCTTGGCTTCGGCTTCGGCACGCTGCTCGGGATCCTGATCGCCGTCGGGATCGTTCATATCAAGGCGCTCGACCGCAGCCTCATGCCGTGGGTCATTGCTTCGCAGACCGTACCGATCCTGGCAATCGCACCGATGGTGATCGTCGTCCTCGGCGCCATCAACATCACCGGGCTGATCCCGAAGGCGCTGATCTCGACCTACCTCTCCTTCTTCCCGGTCACTGTTGGCATGGTGAAGGGCCTGCGGTCGCCCGAGGTCATGTTCCTCGACCTGATGCGAACCTATAACGCGACACCCGCCCAGACATTCTGGAAGCTGCGTGTTCCGGCATCCRTGCCGTTCCTCTTCACCTCGATGAAGGTCGCGATCGCCGCAAGCCTTGTCGGCGCCATTGTCGGCGAGCTTCCGACCGGCGCCGTCGCCGGCATCGGCTCGAAACTGCTCGCCGGCTCCTATTACAGCCAGACGATCGACATCTGGGCAGCGCTTGTCGCGGGCTCGGTGTTGGCCGCAAGCCTGGTCGCCATCGTCGGCCTTGTCGCAAAGTTCGTCGACCGTTCGATGGGCGGGAGGCCAGCATGAAGCAGATGGCCTTTTCCTGGCAGGGTATTCTTGCCCTGGTGCTGACCGCGATTGCGATGATCACCTTGCCGATCATGGCCGAGGGCGCACCGGACCCGGTGTCGTCGATAACCGCGGGCCTTACGATCGCGTTGATCGTCGCGGTCGCCCTCGTTTCCTTCTCGCCGTTGCCGAAGCTGTATGTCGCCGCCGTTCTGCTGATCGGCGCGCACTGGGCGGCATGGGTCCTGCTCGCTGGTGTGACCGGCAACGAAGGCCTGGCGACGAAATCCTTCTTCCTACTGATGGCCGCCTGCTGGCTGCTTGCCTGGCGATGCGTCACCGAGCTTTCGGCCATGACGCCGGCCTCGAATTTGGGCCGCTCGTGCCTGCGGCTGCTGATCCCGGCAATCTTCGGTGCCTGGATCCTGATACTCTGGGAGGCGCTGACGCGCGGCGCCGGCATTCCCTTCGTCCTGCTGCCGCCACCTAGCGCCATTGGAGCCAGGATCGCCGGCTCGCTGCCGATCCTGGCCGACGACGTACGTCAGACGATCTTCAAGGCAGTATTCGCCGGTTACATCATCGGCTGTAGCGCAGGCTTTGCCGTCGCGATCCTCGCCGATCGCGTCGGTTTCCTGCGCCGGGGCCTTCTGCCGATCGGCAATATGGTGTCGGCGCTCCCGATTATCGGCGTCGCGCCGATCATGGTGATGTGGTTCGGCTTCGACTGGCAGTCGAAGGCAGCCGTCGTCATCATCATGACGTTCTTCCCGATGTTGGTGAACACCGTCGCCGGCCTCACCGCATCCGGCGCGATGGAGCGCGACCTGATGCAGACGTATGCCTCCAACTATTGGCAGACGCTGCTGAAGCTCCGGCTTCCGGCGGCGATGCCCTTCATTTTCAATGCATTGAAGATCAACTCGACGCTGGCGCTGATCGGTGCCATCGTTGCGGAGTTCTTTGGTACGCCGATCGTCGGCATGGGCTTCCGTATCTCCACCGAGATCGGGCGCATGAATGTCGACATGGTCTGGGCCGAAATCGCCATTGCGGCGCTGGTAGGCTCGGTCTTCTATGGCGTCGTCGCCCTCGCCGAAAGGGCGGTGACTTTCTGGCATCCGTCTATCCGTGGTGGCTAGGCGTCGCTTTATTCCCGCGAATGGGATTAGGCATAACTTCAGAGGGAAAAAAGAAAATGAAAAAACTGATTATTGCGATGATGGCGAGCGCGATGTCGCTCGCGGCAACCCAAGCGATGGCTGCCGACAAGGTGACGCTGCAGCTCAAGTGGGTGACGCAGTCGCAGTTCGCCGGTTATTACGTCGCCAAAGAAAAGGGCTACTACGAGGAAGAAGGCCTCGACGTCACCATCAAGCCGGGCGGCCCTGACATTGCGCCGGAACAGGTGATCGCCGGCGGCGGCGCTGACGTCATCGTCGACTGGATGGGCGGCGCGCTTGTTGCTCGTGAGAAGGGCGTTCCGCTCGTCAACATCGCCCAGCCCTACCAGAAATCAGGCATGGAAATGGTCTGCCGCAAGGACGGCCCGATCAAGACCGAAGCCGATTTCAAGGGCCATACGCTCGGCGTCTGGTTCTTCGGCAACGAATATCCGTTCTTCGCCTGGATGAACAAGCTTGGCCTGAAGACCGAAGGCGGTGCCGATGGCGTGACCGTGTTGAAGCAGAGCTTCGACGTGCAGCCGCTGCTGCAGAAGCAGGCCGACTGCATCTCCGTCATGACCTATAACGAATACTGGCAGGCGATCGATGCCGGCTTCAAGCCCGAAGACCTGATCGTCTTCAACTATACCGCCATGGGCAACGACCTTCTCGAAGACGGCCTCTATGCCATGGAAGACAAGCTCAAGGACCCGGCCTTCAAGGAAAAGATGGTCAAGTTCGTCAAGGCTTCGATGAAGGGCTGGAAGTACGCAACCGAGAACCCGGATGAAGCTGCCGGAATCGTCGTTGACGCCGGCGGCCAGGACGAAAACCACCAGAAGCGTATGATGGGCGAAGTTGCCAAGTTGATCGGCGATGGCACCGGCAAGCTCGACACGACCCTCTATGATCGCACGGCCAAGGCACTCCTTGACCAAAAGATCATCAACAAGGAACCGACCGGAGCCTGGACGCACGACGTAACGGACGCTGCTTCCAAGTAATTCGGTAACGACAAGACACGAAACGCGCGGACCCTCCGCGCGTTTTTTCATTTTTTTGCTGTTTTTATCGAAGAAATTTCGCGATCGATGTCGCATCGAGCGGTGCTCGCACGTCATAACAACGACGCAGGATCAACTAACGGAATGCTTGCATAACCGCACAGTGATTGATCTGCATCACATTGGTAATTATTGTGTTCGAACGAGGAATTATTTTCTGCCGGACTTGCGCGATGGGCAAATAGCTACCACGTACAAGCCGAGTTTGCCGGATGAGGGACTTCTTAAGTAAGAGTCGGCAAATGAACGAAAATACTTCTGAGAATACCAATACGGGAACCGGTCATGGGCGCGCTGATGACAACGCGCAAGCTAGGCCGAGCAAAACTGGATGACGACGCATGGCACGTACGCCTGTTAAGATACTTCGCGCCTCAACTCTGCTGATCGCGGCGGTTGTAGCGTCAACGACATTTGCCCAGGAACAGCCGGTCGCAAAGCCGCAACAAAACCTGCCGGCCATCGTCGTGACGAAAGCCTCCACCCGCACGCTCGTCGATCGTGTTGTCGCGACCGGTACGGTTAAGCCAGTCGAGGAAGTCTATATCCAGCCGCAGGTCGAAGGCTTGTCGATCCGTGCGCTCAACGCGGATATCGGCGACAGGGTCCAGGCCGATAGCACGCTGGCGACCCTGAACGACGACGCAATCATCCTGCAGAAAAGCCAGATGCAGGCCACGAAAGCCAAGAACGAGGCGAGCCTTGCCCAGCTTCGCGCACAACTGATTGAAGCAGAGGCTAATGCGGAGCAGGCACGACAGCAGCAGGTCCGCGCCCAGGAAATGGGCAAGAAGGGCACTGTCTCGACGGCAACGGTCGAACAGGCGGATGCCGCTGCAGCTTCCGCCAACGCCCGTGTTGACTCGGCAAAGCAGGCAATCCAGGTAGCCGTCGCGGAGATCAAGGTCACGGAGAGCCAGATCGCGGACGCTGATCTGAAGCTCGCACGCACCGACGTCAAGACGCCGGTCGCCGGTACTGTCGCAGCCAAGAACGCCAGGATCGGAGCGATTGCGCTCGCCACCGGCGATCCGCTTTTCACGGTCATTCGCGATGACGAGATCGAGCTTGTGGCGGAAGTGGGCGAGAGCGAGATTGTGAAGGTTCAACCCGGCCAGAAGGCGACCATCTTGCTCTCTGGTAGTCGCGAAAAGATTAGCGGCTCCGTGCGTCTGGTCTCGCCGACAGTCGATCCGCTCACGCGCCTCGGTTTGGTCCACATTTTGATCGACGATTCCAGCAAGGCGCGTTCGGGTATGTACGGCAGCGCCGACATCGTCGTGCGCACAACGGAAAACGTGGCGCTCCCCGTCTCGGCCGTGCTGTCGGGCAATGAAGGATCCTCGGCCCGTAAGGTCGAGAATAACGTCGTCAAGTTTGCCAAGGTCGAAACCGGCATCCAGGACGGAGCCTATGTCGAGATCGTCAATGGATTGAAAGCTGGCGATGAGGTCGTAGCCAAAGCGGGCGCCTATGTCCGTGACGGCGACCGCATCACGCCGGTTCGTGAACAGCCACCGGTTTCCAACTGAGAGACGGCCGATGAACTTTTCAGCCTGGTCTATCCGAAATCCCGTCGCCTCGCTTCTGGCGTTCGCACTTCTTCTTTTCGTCGGCATCCAGTCCTTCAATAGGCTGCCGATCACGCGGTTTCCGAACATTGACGTTCCGCTCGTCTCCATCGTCGTAACGCAGAGCGGCGCTTCGCCGGCCGAGCTCGAGATGCAGGTGACGAAGGAGATCGAGGATGCCGTCGCCAGTATCAACGGCATCGATGAAATCCAATCGACGGTGACGGACGGCCAGTCGCAGACGGTCGTCATGTTCCGCATGGAAGTGCCGACCGAGCAGGCCGTTCAGGACACCAAGGACGCGATCGACCGCATCCGCAGCGACCTGCCTGCCAACGTCGAAGAACCGATCGTCTCGAAGATCGACGTCGAGGGTCAGGCGATCCAGACCTTTGCCGTCTCCTCCCCCGACATGACGCTCGAAGAGCTCTCCTGGTTCGTCGATGATACGGTCAAGCGCGCCTTGCAGGGGCAGGCCGGCATCGGCCGTGTCGACCGTTACGGCGGTGCAGACCGCGAAGTGCGTATCGAGCTCAATCCCGACAAGCTGAACGCCCACGGCATTACCGCGGCAAGCGTGAACCAACAACTGCGCGGCACCAACGTCGACCTCGGCTCCGGCCGTGGCCAGGTGGCAGGCAGCGAACAGGCGATCCGTGTGCTCGGCGACGCCCGCAATGTCGCCGAACTTGCCAACACCACGATCGCATTGCCAAACGGCCGCTTCGTCAAGGTTTCCGATCTCGGCGTCATCAAGGACACCTATCAGGAGCCGAAATCCTTCTCGCGCTTCGATGACACCCCTGTCGTGACCTTCGGCGTCTTCCGCTCGAAGGGTGCCAGTGAGGTCAGCGTCGCCGAAACCGTGGCAAAGAGCCTCGACAAGGTGCGTGCGGAAAACCCGAACGTCGGCATCGAGCTGATCAGCGACTCCGTTTATTTCACCTATGGCAACTATGAAGCGGCCATCGATACGCTGATCGAGGGCGCGCTGCTTGCGATCATCGTTGTCTTCCTCTTCCTCCGGAACTGGCGTGCAACGCTTATCTCGGCCATCGCGCTGCCGTTGTCGGCGATCCCGACTTTCTGGATCATGGACCTGATGGGTTTCTCGCTGAACCTTGTCAGCTTCCTTGCCCTGACGCTCGCGACCGGTATTCTCGTCGATGACGCGATCGTCGAGATCGAGAACATCGCCCGACATATCAAGATGGGCAAGACGCCCTACCGAGCGGCGATCGAGGCGGCAGACGAAATTGGCCTCGCGGTTATCGCGACGACCTTCACGATCATCGCCGTGTTCGTGCCGGTGTCGTTCATGCCTGGCATCCCCGGTCAGTACTTCATTCAGTTCGGCCTGACAGTTGCCTTCTCGGTGTTCTTCTCGCTCATGGTGGCGCGCCTCATCACGCCGATGATGGCCGCATATCTGATGCGCGCGGAAGACGGCATCGAAGACAATCACGACAACGACGGCCTCTTCTTCCGCGGATATACGCGCCTCGTGCGCGCTACGACCCGCCGGTGGTGGACCCGCTATGCGACACTGATTGCGGCGATCGCCTTCCTTGTCGGCTCCGTGATGTTGCTTGCGCAGGTGCCCGGCAGCTTCCTGCCGCCGGAGGACGCATCGCGCATCGTCCTGTCCGTCGAGCTACCGCCGAATGCGACGCTCGACGACACGGAAGCGACCACGAACGCGATCTACAAGGACGTGAAGGATATCGACGGCGTCGAAAGCGTCTTCGTGCTTGGTGGCGCGTCTCCGAAGGGCGACCTCGAACTGCGCCGTGCGACGGTAACGCTCACGCTCCACAAGCTTGACCAGAGGCTTTTAAAGAAGCTGGACGACATGCTCGTTAAGGTCCCGGTCATTGGATCCTATCTGCCCGAGGTGGAACCGAAGGGACGCGTTCGTCCGCAGTGGGATATCGAAAAGGAGGTCTTTGCCAAACTCCATGATATCCCAGACGTTCGCATCCTGAAGCTCAACGATCGCGGCGAACGTGACCTGTCGTTCAACTTCCTCTCCAAGAACGAGAAGGATCTGAACGATGCTGTCGGTATCCTGGAAGCGAAACTGCGAGCCGATCCGCTGCTCGCGAACGTCAGCGCCGAAGGCGCCCTGCCCCGTCCGGAACTCCAGATCCGTCCGCGCAAGGATCAGGCGGCTCGCCTCGGCATCACGCCGCAGCAGATCTCCGAAACCATCCGCGTTGCCACCATCGGCGATATTGATGCGGCGCTCGCCAAGATCAACCTTGACGATCGCCAGATCCCGATCCGCGTGCAGGCCTCGCTCGACATGCGTCGCGATCTTGCCGCCTTGCGGGCAATGAAGATCCAGACGGCAAGCGGCAGTACCGTACCGCTCTCCACTGTCGCCGATATCGACTATTCGGAAGGCGTCAGCTCGATCAAGCGCAACAACCGCTACCGCGTCGTATCGATCGGCTCGGACCTGCCGCAGGGCGTGGCGCTCGACACTGCCTCGGCACGGTTCCGCCAGATCGTCAAGGAAGCCAACATTCCGCCGACGGTACAGCTTGCCGAAAGTGGCGACACGAAGGTGCAGACCGAAATGCAGCAGAGCTTCGTCAACGCCATGTTGATGGGCCTGATGCTGGTGCTGACGGTGCTGATCCTCCTCTTCAAGGACGTGATCCAGCCCTTCACCATCCTGTTCTCGCTGCCGCTTGCGATCGGCGGCGTGGCAGTCGGGCTGCTGGTCACCCAGAATCCGCTCTCGATGCCCGTGATGATCGGCATCCTGATGCTGATGGGCATCGTGACGAAGAACGCGATCCTGCTCGTCGACTTCGCCATCGAGATGCGTCATCGCGGCATGGAGCGTGTCGAAGCCATGGTCGAGGCAGGTCGCAAGCGCGCCCGGCCGATCATCATGACGTCTATTGCCATGTCAGCAGGTATGCTGCCATCAGCGCTCGGCGTCGGCGAAGGCGGTTCGTTCCGTGCGCCGATGGCGATTGCGGTGATCGGCGGCATTATCGTGTCGACCGTGCTTTCGCTGGTCGTCGTGCCTTCGTTCTTCCTGATCATGGACGATCTGTCCCGCTTGCTTGCCTGGATGTTCGGTCGTCTCGTGGGCAAGAAGGACAAGGAAGATCTGGCCATGTCCCGCGAAGAACTCACACAAGCGCTGGGTGCGCTCGAGGGCCGGGTAACGGCAATCGAGACCCCGGAAAGCAAGCGCGGCAAATCTGGCAATGTCGTACGCCTGCCGCCGTTCGCGGCAGAGTAGCTGCTCGAGCCAAGAGCCGGGGCAACACCCCGGCTTTTTATTAGCTGACATTTGATCAAGCTCAAGTTCTGAACCGCGTCTCCCGGTTATCCTTCCAAGTATCAGGTAGGGAACGGCACCCGCCGCGCCACAGGGAGAAACAGATGTCCGGAGCTTTTAAACTGAGCAGCGCGCAGCAGGCGATGCTTGGCGGTGCGTTGATCACCTCCAACCTTGACCGACACGAGCGAGACGCTCTGCTGTCCTGCGCGGTGGCGGTGCGCTACGGTCCACAGGATGTTCTCTTCCGTGAACACGAGAAGGCGCACTACTTCTATTGCGTGCTAAGTGGCTACGTCAGGCTCTATCGCGGCTCTGAGGAACGCGAAGCGGATGTCAGCATCTGCGAGCCGGGCGACAGCTTCGGTGAATGCCTGGTGCTTGCCGGCGACGCATACAATTATAGCGCACAGGCGATGGAGCACGTCATCCTCGCCCGCTTTGATCTCGCTGAGGTCAAGGCGTTGCTCGCTCAACACCCGCGGATTGGCAGCGCGATCGCGCGCAGCCTCTCGCGGCATTTGCTGTCGACCATGGAGTGTCTGGCGCGCGATCGCATGCAGACCAGCCAGCAGCGCGTCGCCCACTATCTGCTGACGCATTGTACGAGTGAGGGTGCGCGGGCTTCCCTGCGCCTGCCGTTCCAAAAGCGCCTGCTGGCACGAAAGCTCGGCCTTGCGCCGGAAGCGCTGTCACGTGCCTTCTCCGCCTTGCGCACATCAGGCGTACGCGTCAGCGGCCGCGCCATCGCGATCGAGGATGTCAACGCGCTGAGGCAGGTTTGACTACAGGCCGCCATGTTCCTTCAGGAAGCTGACGATGGAGCTAACGCCATCGCCACGCTTCATGTCGGAGAATACGAAGGGGCGTGCCTGGCGCATCCGTGTCGCGTCGCGGTCCATGACCTCGAGGTCCGCGCCGACATAGGGAGCCAGATCCTTCTTGTTGATGACGAGAAGGTCCGATTTGGTAATGCCTGGGCCACCCTTGCGCGGGATTTCCTCGCCCTGGCAAACCGAGATGACGTAGATCGTGATATCAGCCAGATCAGGGGAGAAGGTGGCGGCCAGATTGTCACCGCCCGACTCGATGAAAACTACATCGAGATCGGGAATCCGCTCATTCAGGCCCGCGATGGCCTGCAGATTGATCGTCGCGTCCTCACGGATCGCCGTGTGCGGGCAACCGCCGGTCTCCACGCCAACGATCCGATCCGATGGCAAAGCTTGCATGCGCATGAGCGCCTCGGCATCCTCGGTCGTGTAGATGTCGTTCGTGACGACAGCCACCGAATAGTCGTCGCGCATGGCCTTGCAGAGCTTCTCGGTCAGCGCCGTCTTGCCGGAGCCGACCGGCCCACCGATGCCCACGCGCAAGGGTCCGTTTCCTGATTTCATATTCTGAACTCCAATAACGGCCGATGATAGCGTGCCGCCTGAAGGGCGACCACCGGCAAATGACGCAGGTCGCGACGGCTGGCCGCGCGTCTGCGGACAAGTCACGATCGAAAGAGCCTGGTCGACTGCGTTTCATGGCGCAGCGACATGATGTCGGCCTGGATGGTCGCCGATCCGAGATCGTCGAGTGTTGAAGCTGCCGCCCGTTTCACAACCGAGGTTATGTCGCCTTCAAGCCGCGACAGAATGGCAACGCCATCCTTCTGCCCGGCCACGCCGAGACGGATACCTGCGGAAACTGCCTGCGAGAGATAGGCATGCAGGAATGCCGCAATCGCCTTCTCCAACGCCACCCCATGGGCACCCGCCACGGCACCGATCGCCACCGGGTAGGCCACATGTCGCGGCAATCGATCGAAAACCTCGTCTGGCCACGCACCGGCGGCGGACAGGAACGCATCGCCGAGCAGCATCGTCTCCTGATGACGCTCGCGCGAGCCGGCAAGCGCTTCGGCGAGCTCCGCCAGTTCGCCGAGCCGCTCCGACTGTCGGTGACAGCGGTGGCTCTCGGCAAGGAGAACCACGTCGTTCCATACAGGCCCACGCTCCATCAGGTTCGACGCCCACGCAGTAAGCGAATGAGCATCGGGGACCAGCCGATCATGAACGGCGCGCTCCAGACCGCCTGAATAGGCGAAGGACCCGACGGGGAAAGCTGGCGACAGCCAGGTCATCATCCTCAACAACGCCTGCAGGTCGGCATCATCAGTCATATCGGATCAGTCGTGCGAGTGATGATGATGCGCTTGGTCATGACCGTGCGCATGGCCATGTGAATGATACGCACCGCGTGCCGGCTGGAACGGCTCTGCAACTTCGCGGATCGTCGCACCGAGCCCTTCGAGCATGGAGCGGATCACATGATCACGAAGGATAAGGATGCGGTCTTCCTCGATCTGGGCGCCGAGATGCCGATTGCCGAGATGCCACGCGAGCTCGATCAGGTGCACGCGATCCCTGCCCCTCACCTCGAAGAGCTTCTCGTCTGCGGCTACAATTTCGATGAGCTCGCCATCCTCGAGAACCAACATATCACCACTGGCAAAAAGCACCGGCTCCTTGAGGTCGAGCATGACCATCTCGCCGTTGTCGAGGTGAAGCAGCTTTCGCCGCAAATGCCTCAGGTCGTGCGGCAAAACCACTTTTCCGATGGGGTTCGAGGAAGGCGTGCCCGCAGGCAGGTAGGAAGTAACGCGTTGCATGACGTGTCCAATTCGCTTGAGACTGCGACCATGCAAAATAGCCTGATGCGATGCAAGAAGGAACCTGCCGGAAAGGCATATGCAGCAGATGTTTGCGCCCGGAATTCCTATGCAGTTCCTACAAAGGCACAGAGAAGTTTTGAAAGCGCGTCCTGGTCGCGATAGGGAAAAGTGTTTCGCACAAGCTCAGGTCCGAGTGCGGGCTGAAGGCTCAAGGCCTCAGTCTGGTACTGCCGACGTCGAACTTCGTCACCGTGCAGGGCATAGGCCGCAGCAAGCAAGATAAGCGTTCGCCACGACCTCCATGGAATGTTCTCAAAATCCTCAATTGCAGAACCAAAGCGGCCCTGGTGGAGTCGGATAATTCCCCTGATCACCCAGAACCACACCGGGGGATATTTTGCCAACCTGAAGCATTCACCGATTTCGGCGTCCGCTTGTTCCAGGTCGCCGAGGTAGTGGAGCATTTCCGCGTGATCGGCGCGAATCTGCAGATCGCTGGGCGCAAGGTCGCGCGCCTTGCCATAATGCGATCTGGCCCCGTCGTAGTCGCGTGAAAGCAGATGGACCAGCGCTGCCGCATAGTGGGAAAGGGCGTCATTGTTGTCGATACGCAAGGCGATCCGTACGATCTCGTCGGCGCGGCGCAGGTGCTCGAAGTCGCCTGTTTGGGCAAAACTGTAAGTCGGGCAATGGCATAGCTGGCCTGGGCATAAATCATCCCCGGATCCAGTTCCGTTGCCCTCAAGAAGAAAACCTCTGCCTCGGGAAGCATATGCTTGCTATCAAGCATCCTGCCATAGAGGAAGTTTTCGTCGGCCGACCAGGACGACTGTGGTTTCTTGGCGATCATCTCGGATGCTGCAAGCAGCACCTTGTCCTGAACCAGCGAGCCTATCTCCGCCGCCACCAGTTCAACGACATCGAAATGGTAACTTTCCGGAAGATCGAAAGCTCGCGACCACATCACAGGCGTGACGTTCGTATGCAGGAATTTGGCGTTTACCCGGAACGGGCCTGCGCCATGAATACCAATCTTGACCGTGTAGTCATACGGGCGAGTGGCATGTCCATCCAGTGCGGCGGAAGCGGATCCAACACGCGAGACATCGAGCCAACGCTGCTCGGTAAGAAGGTCTTCAAGGGAGGATACAACCAGTTCCGCCAAGTCCAGCTGCTGCGGGGCCGTTGACGGCGTGGCGGTGATTCTAACTGCGGTCTTTGCGATTGCTCCGTCAGCAGGGCGCGGTCGCTCCTCTTCCACGAAACCGTTGTAACGTGGCTGCCAGTGCCAAACGCGCACGGGTCGATCGATATTCTTTAGAACCCTTTCGCCGCCATCCACAAAATCCGTCCCAGTCCTCTTGGCGATCTGGTGATAGACGCCATCGGTGATGCTTATGCCGCCGGGGAATGCGCTTGCTTCAATGCGAGAGGCAACGTTCACTCCGTCGCCGAATAAGTCGGTACCATCGACCAAAACATCGGCCAGATTGATTCCAATGCGAAGAATTAGGCGCGACCCTTCCGGCTGGCGCATAAGTTCGCCCTGGATTGCAATCGCGCACTCCACTGCACCGTTCACGGAATCAAATACGGCCAAGGTGCCGTCGCCCATGAGTTTGAAAACCCTGCCGCCTTCGCGCTCGACATTCGGCCTTATCAGCTCTTCCTGCATCGCTTTGACTGAAGCTAGCGTCGCCTCCTCGTCAGCCTCCATGAGACGAGAATAGCCGACTACGTCGGTGGCCATGATTGCTGCCAGCCGTCGCTTGAGGGGCGTCCTTGCCATAAGCTCTCCAAGTAACCAGCGATCGCATGAGTGACAATGACAAGCGTAACACAGAACGACGCGGCGAAGCATGATTTCCGCCGTCGCGTGGGATCAACGAGGCCGCGTGGCGCTTATCCGCCGGCTCCAACTTGTCGTTGCAGGCATTCGCTGTGTAATTCCGCGAATTCGTCAGGCCAGCCGCGCCTCATCGCAATCCATGTTCATTGCGTGCGCGGCCACGGCCTCCTCCGGCAAACGTCTGCGCCAACCAGGATGCAGCCCGTCATTCTCATGCACCACGCGATTTCGACCGAGCGCCTTTGCCAGGTAGAGCGCCTTGTCGGCCGCCGAATAAACAGCCTCGTTGCTCCGTGCGGGCTCGAACTCCGCAATACCGGCCGACACAGTCAGTGCGACCACGCAATCGTCGGCAACGACCGGATGCCCGGCCAGGCGGGCGCAGACCGACTGCACTCTCTCGATCCGCTGCTCTTGTGAGCCACCGACAACGATCGCGCCGAACTCTTCACCGCCCAGCCTCGCCGCGACGGAGTGCCCGCCGAAGGCAGCCGCGAGGATGGCGGAGACCGCCACGATGACGGAATCGCCGCAGGCATGGCCGAAGCGATCGTTTATGGCCTTGAACCGGTCGACGTCGAAGATCGCGAGACAGGCATTTCCATCGACCTGCTCCAATGCCTCTGTAAAGGCACGTCGGTTGAGAAGACCTGAAAGCACATCGGTGCGGCTCAACTGCTCGAACTCCGCGCGCGAGACGCTGAGCTGGTGCATCGCGTGACCGGCTATCAGCGACAGCACGCTTGAGACCGCCCCGCCAATAAGCCACGACAGTAACACGCCGTAGACAACACCATGAGCGAGCGGAACAGGCATCAGTCCCGCCCAGTCGAGCGGCGGCAATAGCAGGACAATGACGATCGACGAGAGCGTCACCGCAAGGAAGCTCATCTTGAGAGCAAACACATAAATTGCGCGGCGATCACGAAAATCGCCAAGCTCCGCCTGGAGTGAAATTCTCATGCGAATCGACCTTCTTGCCCGCCGCTAGGCACATTGCTTAGAGGTCACCTCCTGCTGAGTTCTTAAGTGAACTGTTAAAGTTCGAACGAGTTTGGTGAATTGAGCGGCGGTTGAAAGCTGCCCAAAAACGTGACGCTTTCCGCGATCAATCATCCAGCGAGGTTTGAAGCGTAACAATTTGTTTTTACTTGTGTTTTATAACCACCAACAAGGAGAATGTCCTATTACGGAAGGAACGCCTCAAGGTGGAACATACAAAAATAAAAAACAACCCACAGGAGACTCAGTCTTAACGCGCGGCTTTAGGAGCCGCCACCTCGCATGCGGCCGCCCCAAACACTCAAAACAAGAAATAGCGTTGCGCCATCGGCAGGACGGTGGCCGGCTCGCAGGTCAGCAACTCGCCATCAGCCCGCACCTCATAGGTCTCCGGATCGACCTCGATGTGCGGCGTCAGGCTGTTGTGAATCATCGACGCCTTGGAAAGGCCGCCGCGGGTGTTCTTCACAGCGACAAGATTTTTAGCGACGCCGAGACGGCTCTTCAGACCCGCATCGAGCGACGCTTGCGAGACGAAGGTGACAGACGAACTGGTTCGCAGCTTGCCGTGGGCGGCAAACATCGGCCGGTAATGCATCGGCTGCGGCGTCGGGATCGAAGCATTCGGATCTCCCATGGGAGCCGCAGCAATCGAACCGCCGAGCAATACCATCTCAGGCTTGACGCCGAAGAAGGCAGGGTTCCACAGAACCAGATCGGCGCGCTTGCCGACTTCGATCGAGCCGATTTCGTGTGAAAGACCTTGCGCGATCGCCGGGTTGATCGTGTATTTCGCAATATAGCGGCGGACGCGGAAGTTGTCGTTCTCGCCCTTCTCTTCCTTCAGGCGGCCGCGCTGACGCTTCATCTTGTCGGCAGTCTGCCAAGTACGGATTGCTACCTCCCCGACACGACCCATGGCCTGGCTGTCGGACGAAATGATCGAGAAGGCGCCGATGTCATGCAGGATGTCTTCCGCCGCGATCGTCTCCTTGCGGATGCGGCTTTCGGCAAATGCGATGTCCTCGGGGATAGACGGTGACAGATGGTGGCAGACCATCAGCATGTCGAGATGCTCGGCGACGGTATTGACCGTGTAGGGCCGCGTCGGGTTGGTCGACGACGGGATGACGTTCGACTGACCGCAGATCTTGATAATGTCAGGAGCGTGGCCACCGCCCGCTCCTTCCGTGTGGAAGGCGTGGATGGTGCGGCCCTTAATGGCGCCGATCGTATCCTCGACAAAGCCGCTTTCATTCAGCGTGTCGGTGTGGATCATCACCTGGATGTCATAGTCGTCGGCGACCGAAAGGCAGCAGTCGACCGCAGCCGGCGTCGTGCCCCAGTCCTCGTGGAGCTTCAGCGACGATGCGCCCGCAAGCACCATCTCTTCGAGTGCGGCGGGCAGCGAGGCGTTTCCCTTGCCGGCAAGCGCAAGGTTCATCGGGAAGCCGTCGAAGCTCTCGATCATCCGCTCGATGTGCCAGGCACCGGTGCAGGTCGTGGCGAGCGTGCCATGCGCCGGGCCGGTGCCGCCGCCCAGCATGCAGGTTACGCCCGACATCAGCGCTTCCTCGATCTGCTGCGGGCAGATGTAGTGAATATGCGCATCCATACCGCCGGCAGTGATGATCTTGCCTTCGCCAGCGATCGCCTCGGTCGAGGGGCCGACGATGATGTTGACGCCGGGTTGCGTGTCCGGATTGCCGGCTTTGCCGATCGCCGCGATGCGGCCGTTCTTTAGGCCTATATCGGCCTTGACGACGCCCGTATGGTCGATGATGACGACATTGGTGATGACGGTATCGACAGCACCCTGCGCCCGCGTCGCCTGGCTCTGGCCCATGCCGTCGCGAATGACCTTGCCGCCGCCAAATTTCACCTCTTCGCCATATGTGGTGAAATCCTTCTCGATCTCGATGAAGAGCTCGGTATCGGCAAGGCGCACCTTGTCGCCGGTGGTCGGGCCGAACATGCCGGCATAGGCGGCGCGGGAAATCTTGTAGGGCATATGTCAGGCTCCTTGGGAGGAAGAAAGGGATGCGCTTGCCGGCAGCCGCGTGACGCGGCCAGCGGCGACATAACTATCGACAAGCTGCCGCTCGGCAGCAAAAGGATGCCATTCCCATCCCGCGTGGCCGAAGCCTGCGAGATCGATGGTCGCCTCGGGAAATCTGTTCATCACTTCTGATATCACGATCATGCCGCTGCTCGGCACGACGTAGGGCGCCGGGTGGTAGGCAGCCAGCGCCTCGTCCACCGCTTCATGAATCACTTTGTCAACGACCACATGCATCTTGCCAACATCAGCACAGAACGCATTGAATTGACTCGTGTAGTCGTCGCAGAAATCGTCGAGCTCGGGATGCGATACGGCCAGCGGCGCTCGCAGTTCCGCGAACTTTTGCGGATCGCGCACGCTCCAGATCGCCGCCGCCTCACGCACGGCTGGATGCTCCCGCCACGCCTCGGAAGCAAGCATTGCCTTGCCCGGCCGCCCGGTATTGCAGACGGCGACGACGTCGGTGCGCCCCGGGCTCGCTTCGTAGGAGCGGCATTCGTTAAAGCGGATAACGAACGCAGCATCCGCCACTGCGGCCGCCGCCTGTGCGCCGATCTCTCCGTTGCCGACGACCATGATCCTGCCAACCATGTCAGTTGCCCATCGTCTCTGCGAATTCCTTGAGCTGCTTGGTGCGCGCGTCCGTCAACTCTGCAATGCAGCCTGCTACGAGCATCGGCTCCATCGTGCCGCCACGCGCCTGAAAGCCTGCCGCCTCACACTCCGCATCACGGAAATTCACCCATGCGCGCTGCGCCTTCACCAGTGCCTCTTCGGCACCCCGCATATCCGCATCGAGATCCTTGTCGAGTGCTGCGAGAGCCGCGCGCGTGATCTTGTATTGTGCGTTCAGTGCCTTGTCGGCGGTCTGCTGGCGCGCCTGTTCACAAGCCGTCATGTCAGCTTGCGTGACCGGATTTTTGCAATCAAGATCCTCGGCGTTGGCGCCGAAGGCAAAGACCGTCGCAGCACCGGCGGCCAGAAGGTGCAGGCTCGCACGCATCATCTGCTCCCGGCCCACTCTAGAGCTTGCCCATGACCAGCTGGCGGAAACCGTAGACTTCGCGCTTGCCGGAGAGAGGGATGAGCGTCACCGAGCGCGTCTGACCGGGCTCGAAACGTACGGCCGTGCCGGCCGGGATATCGAGCCGCATGCCGTGTGCCTTCTCCCGATCGAAAGAGAGACCGGCATTCGTTTCCGCGAAATGATAGTGGCTGCCGACCTGCACGGGGCGATCGCCGGTGTTCGAGACCTCAAGCGTCACTGTCGGCGCGCCGACGTTCAGCTCGATGTCGCCGCTTGCGGCAATGATTTCTCCTGGGATCATGATCTTCTCCTCACGCAGCCTTGATGGGCCCGCAGCCCTCGGCTTTCAGAACGCGCTTTGTCGACGCCGGGTACTTGGCAAGCTTGGCAGCGGGGCGCGCCGGGCGGCGCACAAGTTCGCCGCCGCAATTCGGGCAGATGCCGCCGAGAACATCGGCAACGCAATCGGCGCAGAACGTGCATTCGAATGTGCAGATCATTGCCTCAGAACTGTCGGGCGGAAGATCCTTGTCGCAGCATTCGCAATTGGGGCGCAGCTCCAGCATGGGAACCTCAGCGGATCGGTTCGTGGACGGTGACGAGCTTGGTGCCATCAGGAAAGGTTGCCTCGACCTGGACGTCATGGATCATCTCCGCGATGCCTTCCATCACTTGGTCACGGCCGACGACATGAGCCCCCGCCTCCATCAGTTCGGCGACCGGACGCCCGTCACGCGCGCCTTCGACGACGAAATCGGTGATCAACGCGATCGCTTCGGGATGGTTGAGCTTGACGCCCCGTTCCAGCCGCCGCCGCGCGACCATCGCCGCCATCGAAATCAACAGCTTGTCTTTTTCTCTCGGTGTGAGGTTCATCATGCATCCATCTGCTTCAACTAGAGATTCCAGACTTTCGGCACCGGCGCTCCATCGCGCAAGGCCGAAATGATCGGGATGAGAATTTTTCTCAAGGCAAAACCATCGGGCGCTGAAAGGCGCACGACAAGCTTGCCGGCCCAGCTGCTGGCGCCGCCCATATGGCCCTCAAGCAGCGGGCGCACTGCACCGAGGTAGGCTTCGGCGCGCGGCCCGACATACAGCAGCGTTGCAAACGCGACCTTGCCTGACAGCACGGCATCGGCACCGGCGAACATTGCAACATTTCCCTGCAGCGCCAGGTCCTCGGCGTGGCAGAGCCGGCCTGCCTTGCGAATACGCCAGCGGTCGCGAAAGAGGCCGCTCTCCACCGCCTCCCCCATCGCCTTCCGGCCAAGCAGGATGGCCTCGACGGCCAGGAATTCGGCATCATCATCGAGATCAACGTCGAGCTTTCGAAACAGCGATGAACGATCGAACAGGATGGTTTCCTGCGGCAACCAGTCCACCCGGGCGTTTGCGCCCACGGTAATGCTGGTGTTGACCTCAGCCGTTCCTGCCGATGCCTTGTAGATCTTCTCGCAGGCCTGCGTGGTGACGTCGATGCGGGCGCCGGGACCAGCCGCAACGCTCCAGTTCATTCGGTCGCCGCCGGTGAGGCCGCCCGCGGTATTGATGATGACGGCTTCCATGGAGGAATCGAACGTATCCGGAAGCCGGATCTTGCCCGCTCCTTCCTGGTAGAGTTCCTGCAGGCGCGTACGCCCGTCGAGCATCCTCGCAGCCAGATGCCCGCGCCCCTCGGCTCTCTGCGGTCTCGTAGCTGCCCCCGCGTTCGTCATTCCGTCCCTTCCCAATGGACCGCCGGTTGACCCCGGCCGTTTTCATTGAAGTCACTAACTTGCAGAAAGCAAGCAATTCCCGTGCCGCTCCGACACACTCACCACGATCGGACCGGCGGCAACGAGATCCCTCAGAAACTGCCGAGGAAAACAGCATCTGCCCAACAGATTACCACTGGATCATACAGTCAAATGACGACGCGCTTCCGGCGTATCGAGCGTTTCCGCAAGCCCCTCGTGAACGATCTCGCCGCGATCCATGATGTAGACGTAGTCGGCAAGTTCGCGGCAGAAATCGAGATACTGTTCCACCAGCAGGATCGCCATCCCGGCACTGTCGCGCAGATACCGGATTGCCCGGCCGATATCCTTGATGATCGACGGCTGGATGCCCTCGGTCGGCTCGTCGAGCACGAGGATCTTCGGCCGCGTTACCATCGCCCGGCCGATCGCCAGCTGCTGCTGCTGTCCGCCGGAAAGGTCGCCGCCGCGACGTCCAAGCATGGTCTGCAGCACAGGAAACAGGCTGAAGATATCGTCGGGAATATTCTTGCTGCCCCGTGAAAGCGGCGCAAAGCCGGTCTCGAGATTTTCTTTTACCGTCAGCAACGGAAAGATCTCACGCCCCTGCGGCACATAGCCGATGCCCTGCTTGGCGCGCGCATAGGGCGGCAGGCCGTTGAGCCTGGTGTCGTTGAACGTCACCGTTCCCGCCGACAGCGGATGCTGGCCGGTAACGGCGCGGAGAAGAGAACTCTTGCCCACGCCGTTACGCCCCAGCACGCAAGTGATCTTGCCCATTTCCGCCTTGATGGAAATGCCGCGCAGCGCCTGAGCGGCGCCATAGTGAAGGTTTGCATTTTCGACTGTCAGCATCTCAGCGCCCCAGATAATTCTCGATCACCTTCGGATCGGAGCTCACAAAATCGATCGATCCTTCGGCCAGCACCGAACCTTCGGCAAGGCAGGTCACCTTGACGCCGAGATCGCGGATGAAGCCCATGTCATGCTCCACGACGACGACCGAGCGGGTCTTGGCGATCTCCTTGAGGAGGATCGCCGTTTCCGCGGTTTCGGCGTCCGTCATGCCGGCGACCGGCTCATCGATCAACAAAAGCTTCGGTTCCTGCGCCAGAAGCATGCCGATCTCCAGCCACTGCTTCTGGCCGTGCGAGAGGTTGGCGGCGAGTTCGTCGCGCCGATGCGTCAGCCGCACGGTCTCAAGGATCTCCTCGATGCGCGCCCTGTCTTCCGCGGAGAGCCGGTAGAACAGCGTCGAGAAGACATCGCGCTTGCGGTTCAAGGCGAGTTCGAGGTTGTCCCACACCGTGTGACTTTCGAAGACCGTCGGTTTCTGGAACTTGCGACCAATCCCGAGCTGCGCGATGTCTGCCTCGTCGAGTTTGGTGAGATCGGTCTGCCCGTTGAAGAACACCTCGCCTTCATCCGGTCGCGTCTTGCCGGTGATGATGTCCATCATCGTTGTCTTGCCGGCACCATTCGGGCCGATGATGGCCCGAAGTTCGCCGGGCTCGATGACGATCGAGAGCGAGTTCAGTGCCTTGAAGCCGTCGAAGGAAACCGAGACGTTGTTGAGATAGAGAACGCTGTTTGGTTTGACGTCAGGGATCATGATCGCTTACTCCGCCGGCTGGATTTTTGCATCGACACCCTCTTCCTGAAGCGCGGGCGGGATCGCCTCCGTCTTCGGCTTGCGGCGCGTGAAGTACTGGCCGATGGTCCCGACGATCCCCTTTGGCAGGAACAGCGTGACGAGCACGAAGAGACCGCCAAGCGCGAACAGCCAGAACTCGGGGAAAAGGCCCGTGAAGATCGTCTTGCCGCCGTTGACCAGAATGGCGCCGATGATCGGCCCGATCAGCGTCGAGCGTCCGCCGACTGCCGTCCAGATGACCACTTCGATCGAGTTGGCCGGCGCGAATTCGCCGGGGTTGATGATGCCGACCTGCGGCACGTAAAGCGCACCGGCAATGCCCGCCATCATCGCGGAGACGACAAAGGTGAAGAGCTTGAAGTGCTCGACGCGGTAGCCGAGGAAGCGCGTGCGGCTTTCCGCATCACGCACGCCGACCAGCACCTTGCCGAACTTCGAGCGGACGATGGCCGAGGCAATCATGAGCGACAGTGCAAGGAAGATGGCGGTCGCTGCAAACAGCGCAGCACGCGTGCCATCAGCCTGAACGTTGAAGCCGAGAATTTCCTTGAAGTCGGTCATGCCGTTGTTGCCGCCGAAGCCCATGTCGTTTCTGAAGAAGGCTAGCAGCAGCGCGTAGGTCATCGCCTGCGTGATGATCGACAGGTAGACGCCGTTGACGCGTGAGCGGAAGGCGAACCAGCCGAACACGAAGGCCAGCAGTCCCGGCACCAGCAGAACCATCAGCGCCGCGAACCAGAACTTGTCAAAGCCGTACCAGAACCACGGCAATTCCTTCCAGTTCAGGAACACCATGAAATCCGGAAGGATCGGGTCTCCATAGACGCCGCGCGAGCCGATCTGTCGCATCAGATACATGCCCATCGCATAGCCGCCGAGCGCGAAAAAGGCGCCGTGGCCAAGTGAGAGAATGCCGCAGAAGCCCCAGACAAGGTCGAGCGCCAGCGCCAGCAGGGCGTAGGTGAGATACTTGCCGAATAGCGCCATGATATAGGTCGGGATATGCAGCGGATTGGTCGGCGCGGTCATCAGGTTGAGAACCGGCACCAGCACGGCGACTGCAAGCAGAATGACGATCGCAGCGACGATCTTATGGTCGAGAGACCGAAGCAGGAAGGCCGTAATCATGCTTCCACCGCCCTTCCTTTGAGTGCGAAGAGCCCACGCGGACGCTTCTGGATGAACAGAATGATGAGGACGAGCACCAGGATCTTGCCGAGCACGGCGCCGGCGAAGGGCTCGAGGAACTTGTTGAGGACACCGAGCGACAGCGCACCGACGAGCGTGCCCCAGAGATTGCCCACGCCACCGAAGACCACGACCATGAAGCTGTCGATGATGTAGCTCTGCCCGAGGTTAGGCGACACGTTGTCGATCTGGCTGAGCGCGACGCCCGCTATGCCGGCAATGCCGGAGCCGAGCGCGAAGGTGAATGCATCGACCCAGCCGGTGCGGATGCCCATCGACGAGGCCATGCGGCGGTTCTGCGTAACCGCGCGCATCTGCAGGCCGAAGGCCGAGCGCTTCAGGAGAACGAGCAGCGCGAAGAACACAGCCATCGAGAAAACGATGATCCAGAGGCGGTTCCAGGTGATCGAGAGCCCGCCCAGTTCAAATGCGCCGGACATCCAGCTTGGATTGCGCACCTCGCGATTCGTCGGGCCGAAGATCGTGCGAACCGCCTGCTGCAGGATCAGCGACGCGCCCCAGGTGGCGAGCAGCGTTTCGAGCGGCCGGCCATAGAGATAACGGATGACGACCCGCTCGATGACAAGACCGACAAAGCCGGTGAAGACGAAAGCCACCGGCACGGAGAAGGCCAGCGAATAGTTTCCGAGTTCGGGAAATGCGGAGCTGATGTACTCCTGCACGACGTACGTCGTGTAAGCGCCGATCATCACCATTTCGCCATGCGCCATGTTGATGACGCCCATGACGCCGAAGGTAATGGCAAGGCCGATCGCGGCCAGCAGCAGCACCGAGCCAAGCGACAGCCCGTACCAGATGTTCTGCCCGACATCCCAAAGCGCCAGGCTGCGGTTGATCGCGTTGACATGGGTCTGGATAGCACCCTTCAGTTCCTCAGGCGCGGTCGCCATCGCGGAATTCAGGATGGTCAGCGCATCGCGCCCGCCGCGCGCAGCGACCGTATCGATCGCGGCCTTCTTCTCTTCGGCGCTGACATCGCTCTTCAGCACCATGACAGCGCGCGCCGCTTCCATCGCATTTTTGACCTCGGCGTCGTTTTCTTCAGCCAGCGCCGACGTGAGGAGGTCAAGATTTGCCGGATCGGCGTCCTTGAGCAGTCCTTGGGCTGCCGCAAGCCGCGCGCCCCGATCCGCGCTCAGGAGCGTCAGCTGGCTGGTGGCGGTGGCAATCACCGTACGCAGCGAGTTGTTGATCTTGACCTTGGACATATAGTCCGGATCGACGTCGGAAACGACCGCGCCTGATATCGGGTCGGCATAGGTCGGCTCATCCTCGGTGCCGCCCTGCACCAGCACAGGACCGCCGGTCTCGGAATTCACGTAAAGCTGACCATCGCTCAGCAACTGCAGGATCTCGCCGACACGCGGGTCCTTGGAGGCGACCAGTGCCTTGATCGCGGCTTCGCGCTCAGGGAAATCGCCGACGCCAAGCGCATCGATAAGGGGGTGAATGTCTTGCTGTGCCTTGAGCGCGGTCGCAAAAGCCGGCATGGCCAGGCATAGGGTCAAAAGCAAAATCTTGATGGCGCGATACATCGGCTCTCTTGCCTCGGTTATCGTTGGCCTTCCGGCGCAATCGGGAAAAATAAGCCCTTAAATCGGCATCGATCCACCATGGAACCGCCGCCGTCCGAAGCATCAAGGCTGCGCTCCGGAGATGGACCTTCCGCCCGGACAGGAGAGACCGGGCGGAAGTCTTCAGGCGTCAGAGTGACGGGGTGGTTCGCACTCAGGAGCCCTTGCCGCCGCACTTGCCCGAGGCAACGTTGAAGTTGCCGCAGTTCATGGGCTTGCGCCAATCGGAGATCAGGTCCTTGGAGTCCGGCAGGAAGTCGGACCATTCGTCGCCAACGACCGCCGGGGTCTGCTGAACGATTTCGAACTGGCCGTTCGCCTGGATTTCACCGATCAGAACCGGCTTGGTGATGTGGTGGTTCGGCATGACGGTCGCATAGCCGCCCGACAGGTTCGGAACCGTGGTGCCGATGATCGTGTCGAGAACCTTGTCCGTGTCGGTCGTGCCGGCAGCCTGAACAGCCTTAACCCATGCGTTGAAGCCGATATAGGCAGCTTCCATCGGGTCGTTGGTCACGCGCTTGTCGTTCTTGGTGAACTCGTGCCACTGCTTGATGAACTTCTTGTTCGCCGGGCTTTCGACCGACTCGAAGTAGTTCCAGGCAGCGAGGTGACCGACGAGCGGCTTGGTGTCGAGACCGGCAAGCTCTTCTTCACCGACCGAGAAGGCGACGACGGGAATGTCGGTTGCCTTGACGCCCTGGTTGCCGAGTTCCTTGTAGAACGGAACGTTGGCGTCACCGTTGATGGTCGAGACCACCGCCGTCTTCTTGCCGGCCGCGCCGAATTCCTTGATCTTCTTCACTTCCGTCTGCCAGTCGGAGAAGCCGAACGGCGTGTAGTTGATGATGATGTCTTCCTTCGGAATGCCCTTCGAGACGAGATAGGCTTCCAGGATCTTGTTGGTGGTGCGCGGATAGACGTAGTCGGTGCCTTCGAGAACGAAGCGCTTAACGCCTTCCTTTTCCATCAGGTAGTCGACGGCCGGAATCGCCTGCTGGTTCGGAGCGGCACCCGTGTAGAAGATGTTGCGCGAGGACTCTTCGCCTTCATACTGAACCGGGTAGAAGAGGATCGAGTTGAGCTCTTCGAAGACCGGCAGGACCGACTTGCGCGACGAGGACGTCCAGCAACCGAAGACGGCGGCGACCTTGTCCTTTTCGATCAGCTCGCGTGCCTTTTCGGCAAACAGCGGCCAGTCGGAGGCCGGGTCGACGACGACAGCTTCGAGCTTCTTGCCGAGAAGGCCGCCCTTCTTGTTCTGCTCGTCGATGAGCATCAGCATGGCGTCTTTCAGCGTCGTTTCGGAGATCGCCATCGTGCCGGACAGCGAGTGCAGAACGCCGACCTTGATGGTGTCGTCAGCCGCAACGGCTCCGTGGAATGCGGCCGTGGCCGACATGACGGCGCCGAGTGCGGCGCCCGTGATATAGGACTTGAGATTCATCTGGTTGATCCCCTCTTCTTGTTAGACAACAGGCCGAAAACGGAAGTTAACTGTTGCTTAAAGGACTATCCGGTGCTGCACTGCGAAAGCGTATACGTGATATGACGTAGGTGACGGGGCGAAATGTGCAGTTCTGTGCTGCGCCGCACTCTTAAGCCTCGCGTGGTTCCATGTTACGAACGCATGACAAGGGGAACAAAGGGGCTGGCACTAACGCATGGCAGCGCGGCAACGCATCATTCCGGTCAGGCGCGAATACAATCGCTGGGTGGCGAACCAGACGCTGGAGGACTATGCGCTGCGGTTCACCGCCAAGAGCGCCCGGCAGTTCTCCTCGCAGCGCATCTCGCAGACGGCAATCGGTGCCATCTCCTTCCTGGCGCTGGAAGCGATCGGTGGCGCCATCACGCTCTCCTACGGCACGACCAACGCCTTCTACGCCATCATCGTCGCCTCGATCGCCATGCTCGCCATCGGCCTGCCGATCAGCCGCTACGCGATCCGCCACGGCGTCGATATCGACCTGCTGACCCGCGGTGCGAGCTTCGGCTATATCGGCTCCACGGTCACGTCCCTGATCTATGCCAGTTTCACCTTCATGCTGTTTGCGATCGAAGCCTCGATCATGTCCGGCGCGCTGGAGCTGACGCTCGGCATCCCTCTGTGGATCGGCTACATCATCAGCGCCGTCATGGTCATTCCGCTGGTGACGCACGGCGTCCGGCTGATCAGCCGATTCCAGTTGCTGACCCAGCCTTTCTGGATCGTCCTCAATGTCCTGCCCTTCCTCTTCATCGCCGTGATGGACTGGGAGAAATTCGATCTGTGGCGCGCCTTTGCCGGCATTCGCCATGCTTCGGGGCCGCCGGGCACGGTCGCACCTTTCGATCTCGTCGAATTCGGCGCCGCCTCAGCCGTCATATTGGCGCTGATGTCGCAGATCGGCGAACAGGCCGACTTTCTGCGCTTTCTACCCCCGGAGAAGCAGACGAAATGGCGCCACCGCCTCGCGGTCTTCCTCGCCGGCCCAGGCTGGGTGATCATCGGGGCGCCGAAGCTGCTAGCCGGCTCCTTCCTCGTCGTGCTGACGTTCGCGTCCGGCGTGCCGGTTGATCGTGCCGCCGATCCCGCCCAGATGTATCTGACCGCCTTTGGATACATGATCCCCTGGCACAACGCCGCCCTGCTGCTGATGGCTGCCTTCGTGGTCGTATCGCAGTTGAAGATCAATGTGATGAACGCCTATGCAGGCTCGCTCGCCTGGTCGAACTTCTTCTCCCGCCTCACTCATAGCCATCCCGGCCGCGTCATCTGGCTCGTCTTCAACGTGGCGATCGCCCTTCTGCTGATGGAACTTGGCATCTATAGGCTGCTCGAGGAAACGCTCGGCATCTTCTCGATCATCGCCATGGCCTGGCTCTGCACGATCTCGGCGGACCTCTTCATCAACAAGCCGCTCGGCCTTGCGCCTCCCGGCATTGAGTTCAAGCGCGCTCACCTCTACGACATCAACCCCGTCGGCCTCGGCGCCATGACGCTATCGGCCGGCATCGCGCTGGTCGCGCATTTCGGCGTCTTCGGCTCCATCGCAGCCTCCCTCGCGCCTTACATCACGCTTGTTGTCGCGCTGATCGCCTCGCCGCTGATCGCCTGGAGTACGAAGGGCAGGTTCTATCTCGCTCGCAAGCCGCGCCACAGCTGGAAGAACCTTACCAACATCACCTGTTCCGTCTGCGAGCATCCATTCGAGCCTGAAGATATGGCCTGGTGCCCGGCCTATGCGGCACCGATCTGCTCGCTCTGCTGTTCGCTCGACAGCCGCTGCCACGACATGTGCAAGCCGAAGGCGCGCTTCAACGCACAGGTTGGCACGGTCGCCAAGGCAGTACTGCCGGGGAGCGTCGTTGAGAAGCTGACCACACGCCTCGGTCGCTATGGCATCGCCGTCGTGCTCGCCCTGACGGCCGTCGGAACCATCCTCGCGATGATCGCCCATCAGGTTTCCTCGGCGTCACCCGAAACCGCCGACGTCGTCAACGGAACGATCCTGGTAGTCTTCTTCGTCTTCGCGGTGATTGCGGGAGTCGTCTGCTGGTTTTACGTGCTCGCGCATGACAGCCGGGTCGTTGCCGAGGAAGAATCCTCTCGCCAGAATACGCTGCTGCTGAAGGAAATCGCCGCGCACAAGAAGACCGACGCCGCCCTTCAGACCGCCAAGGAAACAGCTGAAGCCGCCAACCGTGCGAAGAGCCGTTATGTCGTCGGCCTTAGTCACGAATTGCGCACGCCGCTGAACGCCGTGCTCGGCTACGCGCAGATTCTCGAACGCGACGAAACCATTCCCACTCCACGACAGTCGTCGATCAAGGTCATCCGCCGCAGCGCCGAGCATCTCTCCGGTCTTATCGACGGTCTCCTCGATATCTCCAAGATCGAAGCCGGGCGCCTGCAGGTCTATTCCAACGAGATCAACATTCAGGATTTCCTGGATCAAATCGTCGACATGTTCCGCCCTCAGGCCCAGGCCAAGGGATTGACGTTCCATCACGACCGCTCACCCGCCCTGCCCCACTTCGTACGCACCGACGAGAAGCGGTTGCGCCAGATCCTCGTCAATCTGCTCTCCAACGCCATCAAGTTCACTGACGAAGGCAGGGTCACCTTCGACGTTGGCTATCGCAGCCAGGTCGCCACCTTCACGGTCAGCGACACCGGTCGCGGCATTGCCGAGAAGGACTTGAGCCGTATCTACGAGCCGTTCCAGCGTGGCGAAGCCGACAGCGTCCGGCCGATGCCGGGCCTTGGCCTCGGTCTGACGATCACGCAGCTTTTGACCAACACGCTGGGCGGCGAAATCTCGGTGAGCAGCGAGAAGGATCGCGGAACGGTCTTCCGCGTTCGCCTCATGCTTTCCGCCGTGCCTCGCGAAATGACGGTCCCGCCACAGGAGAAGAAGATCGTCAGCTACGACGGTCCTCGGCGCACGATCGTCGTCGTGGACGACAATGAGGACCACCGCGAGATGATGCGCGAGGTGCTCGCCCCACTTGATTTCGTCGTGCTGACGGCGGCAAGCGGAGCCGATTGCCTGACTTTGATCGAAGGCATCCAGCCCGATCTCTTCCTGGTCGATATCTCGATGCCGGGCATGAATGGCTGGCAACTCGTTTCGCGCCTGCGCGCGAACGGCCAGACTGCCCCGATCGTCATGCTGTCCGCCAATATCGGCGACGCCGCCGCACACCGCGATAGCGATGACAGCCACAATGATGCCATCGGCAAGCCTGTCGACATCAAGCAACTGCGTGACAAGCTTGCGCTCCATCTGGGTTTGAGGTGGATCTATGCGGAGGCGATCCCGCCCGCCCCCGCCAAGCACGACCGGCCGCTGGTCAGTCCAGGACACTCCCATGTTCAGGAATTGTTGCGGCTCGCCGAAATCGGCTACATCAGAGGCATCGAGGCAAAGCTCGGCGACCTTGCCAAGGTAGAAGCAAATCAGCCATTTACAGAAGAACTTCGCTCCTATGCGGCCTCCTTCGATCTGAACGGCCTCATGAATTTCCTGCACCGTTTTGACGAGAAGGTAGAAACCCTTGGCTGAGCTCCCGCGCGACATTGTTCTGCTGGTGGATGACTCGCCGGAGGCTTTGGGGTTCCTGACCGATGCTCTGGAGCAGTCCGGATTCTCGGTCCTGATCGCCACGTCAGGCTCGGCTGCCCTGAATATTGTGGAGCGCATTACGCCCGATCTCATTCTGCTGGATGCGGTCATGCCCTCCATGGACGGCTTTGAGACTTGTAGGAGACTCAAAGCCAACCCGGCAATCAGCCAGATACCGGTCATCTTCATGACCGGCCTGACAGAAACCGAGCATGTCGTTCGTGCACTCGAATCCGGAGGCGTCGACTACCTGACGAAACCGATCAATATCGACGAGCTGCGAGCGCGGATCGGCGTCCATCTGCGCAACGCCCGTTCCACACAGAGCGCGCGCGTTGCGCTGGACGCTGCCGGCCGACATTTGCTCGCCGTCAAGGGCGACGGCGATATTCATTGGTCAACGCCACAGGCAACACGCCTCGCCAACGCTGCGATGAACCGAGATGATGCCATGGACACGGTGGTCGGCAGGATTGCAGAGTGGATGAAGACCCGCCCGGCCTCGGCGCGCGAGGGCGCGATCTCGCTTTCGCATGCCGGCAAGGACGTGCTTCAGCTGGCCTTCCTGGGCGCGATCGGTCCGGATGAATATCTGTTTCGCCTGACGGCAAACAACGCGCGGGCCGACGACGAGGTGCTGCGCCGGCATTTCTCGCTGACACAGAGGGAATCCGAAGTGTTGTTATGGATTGCGAAAGGCAAGGCCAACCGCGATATCGGCGAGATTCTCGGCCTGTCGGCGCGCACCGTGAACAAGCATCTCGAACAGATCTATGTGAAGCTCGGCGTCGAAAACCGTGCCTCGGCGGCGGTCAAGGCCGCTCATGTCTTGCATGAGACGTGAACGATCTAGAGTCGGAGAGCGCAGCATTGATCCGTAGGGCGACAAATCAGAATATTGCCCGGATCGTCGAAATCCGCGCCGGGGTATCGGAGAACATCCTGTCCGATCCCTCCAAGGTTACCCTGGACGATATCAATTGGTTCATTGCCAATCCCGGCATCTTTGTCGGGGGAGAAAATGGCAAAGTCGCCGGCTTCTCGGCGGCGGACACCCGCGACGGCTTCATCTGGGCATTGTTCGTGGACGAGCAGTACAGCGGTCGCGGGATCGGGCGTGCCCTGCTTGAACGCGCGTGTCAAACGTTGAAATCCGCCGGCTTCGAGCGGATTCGCTTGACGACGGATCCCGCGACGAGAGCCGAAAGGCTTTACCGACGCGCCGGCTGGCGCCTGATCGGCCATCGAGACGGCGAGCTACTCTTCGAACTCAGCCTCTAGCAAAACTCTCGCGGAGGAAGAGGCAGATCAAACAACGCGGTCGGGCGGCGACCGCCCCTCGAAGAAGGCAGTGACGTTGTCCACCACCTTTATCCCCATGGCCGTGCGGGTTTCCTCGGTCGCGCTGCCGAGATGCGGCAGCAGAACAACATTCTCCATGACTTTCAGCGCATCCGGTACGTGCGGCTCGGCCGCATATACGTCGAGCCCGGCACCACGAATGACGCCGTCCTTCAGGGCGGCGATCAAAGCCACCTCGTCAACGACATCGCCGCGTGCAGTATTGATCAGGAAGGCGCCGGGCTTCATTGCCGCAAGTCGACCCACATTCATCAGGTGTCGGTTTACCGCACCACCTGGGCAATGCAGGGACACGAAGTCGGATAGCGCCAATACCTCCTCAATCGTCGGCAATTGCCGTGCCCCGTAGCGCGCCGCTTCCGACGGATCGACCGGTGATCTGTTGTAGAAAACCACGTCCATGCCAAAACCGAAATGGCAACGTTGTGCGAACGCCCTGCCGATGCGCCCGAAGCCGATGATGCCGACGGTTTTGCCGGTGACCTTCGTCCCGATCATGTGCGTCGGGCACCACCCGGCCCACTCGCCGGAGCGGACCTGACGCTCGCCCTCGCCGCCGCGCCGGGCCACTGTCAGTAGCAGCAGCATGGCGATGTCAGCCGTGCAATCGGTCAGCACGTCGGGCGTATTCGTCACGACGATCCCGCGGCCCTTGGCGGCATTGGTGTCGATATGATTGTAGCCGACCCCGAAATTGCCGAGTATGCGCGTGCGCGGCGTCACGACATCGAAAACGGCTGCGGGCAACTTGTCGGAGACCGTCGGCAAGATGGCATCGTACTCATCCATCGCTTGGCGCAATGCCTCCACGCTCATCGCTTCATCGCGCAGGTTCAATGTTACATCGAACCGTTCCGAAAGGATGCGTTCGACGGCTGACGGCCAGCGGCGCGTAACGAGAATGCGTGGTTTGGACATGGTGACCTGTTCCGAATGCTGGTTGGCTTTCTAGCCAGTAGCCCAAAAAGCCCGATGGGCCAAACAGAAGAAGCCCGGTCTTGCGACCGGGCTTCCAAATTTCGCACAAGCGGGGGATGAACCCTTACTTGGCTTCCTGCGGGAAGTAGCTGTACTTGCCGTCTGGACCCTTCTTCCACTCGTACATGATGTAGCCGGGAAGCTTCGGGTCGCCCTTTTCGTCGAATGACATGTCGCCGAGAACGGTCGGGAACGGGCCCTTTGCCTTCATTGCAGCAGCAACGGCTTCAGCGTCGTTGGAACCGGCAGCCTTTGCACCGCCAGCGATCGACTGCAGCGCAGCGTAGGAGTAGAGCGTGTAAGCTTCCGGGTTGAAGCCGGCAGCCTTGAACTTCGCAACGAGGTCCTTGTTGGCCGGGTTCAGCGTCGGATCGGGGCCGAAGGTGTTCAGCGTACCGGCAACTGCGTCGCCAGCGATCGATGCCAGTTCGTTCGAAACGATACCGTCACCGGAAACCAGCGTAGCTTTGAGGCCCTGGTCGGCAGCCTGACGGATGATCAGACCAGCTTCGGTGTGGAGGCCACCCCAGTAGATGATCGTGACGCCGGCTTCCTTCATCTTGGCGATGAGAGCCGAGAAGTCCTTGTCGCCAACGTTGATGCCTTCGTAGAGGGCTTCCGTCGTGCCAGCAGCGTTCAGAGCCTTCTTGGTTTCGTCAGCGAGACCCTGGCCGTAAGGCGTCTTGTCGTGAACGACAGCGATCTTGGCGTCCTTGAAGTGGTCAGCAAGATACTTGCCGGCGATTGCACCCTGCTGGTCGTCACGGCCGCAAGTACGGAATGTGTTCCAGAGGCCGCGCTCGGTGAACTTCGGGTTCGTAGCGGCCGGGGTGATTTCGAGCATGCCGTTTTCAGCGTAGACTTCGGAAGCCGGGATCGAAACGCCCGAGTTGAAGTGGCCGATTACGAACTTGACGCCGTCAGCAGCGAACTTATTCGCAACCGAGATGCCCTGCTTCGGGTCGGAAACGTCGTCGCCGAGCACGATCTTGACCTGCTCGCCGTTGATGCCACCAGCGGCGTTGATGTCAGCGGCCGCCTGCTCTGCGCCCTTCTGGAGCTGAGCGCCGAACGCAGCGTTCGGGCCAGTCAGCGGACCAGCAACGCCAACGATGATGTCGGCCCATGCGTTGCCGCTGAAGGCGACCATCGCCGTCAGTGCCACAGCCGACAGGAGAGACTTTTTCATTCTGTTACTCCCAATTTTTTAGCGGGTTCCGTTCCACTACCCAGCGCATTACCCACTTTACTGCGCCAGGAAACTTGTTCCACTCCGAGGGGCATCTGTCCCTAGATTCAACCGGCTGTCAATGTTTTGCCTTCCAAGAGAAGGGGGACGTCTTTTCGTATAGCCAGTAGTAGTTGTTGACCATCTGATTGGTCCGGCGATAGCGATAGCCGGCCGTCGAGAAGATCAGAAGCAAGACCAGGTCGATTACATAGTAAAAGAGGCTGAGAACCGGTCCATCGAACAGTGCGTGATGCAGGAATTGCATCGCACCAGCAAGCAGAACCGTATAGGCGATTACCAGAGGATAGTTGCTCCAGCTCTCGGCCGCGGCTCTGCCGGCCCTCCATGCCGTCCAGAATCCAATCAGCACGACAACCAAGCGAATGGCGCTGCGCACGCCCGTATCGCTCTCAAAGAAAAGTCCCTGCATATCAAAGTCTCCCCTTCGTCATGCTCAATGACGTCCGCCTTCAAGATAAGCGGCACGCACTTCCGGATTCGCGAGAAGTTCCATACCGGAACCGCTCATGGTGACCTTGCCGTTGACCATGACATAGGCACGGTCCGACAAGCGCAGAGCTGCGAAGGCGTTCTGCTCTACGAGGAAGACGGTCAGCCCTTCTTCCTTGTTGAGTTTCTTGATCGCCTCGAAAATGCCCTTAACGATCAGCGGTGCCAGACCAAGCGAGGGCTCGTCGAGTAGCAGCAGCTTCGGACGCGCCATAAGCGCGCGACCGATCGACAGCATCTGCTGTTCGCCGCCCGAGAGCGTACCGCCGCGTTGACCCTGGCGCTCCTTGAGGCGCGGGAACATCGCAAAGACCTTCTCGACGTCCTCGTTGAAATATTTCAGGTTGTCGAGGCCCGCGCCCATCTGGAGATTTTCCATGACGGTCATGCGCGGGAAGATACGGYGTCCTTCAGGCGACTGCGCGATGCGAAGGCGGGCGATCTCATGCGTCGGCAGACGCGTGATATCTTGGCCATCGAAAACCACCGAGCCCTTGCGCGCCTGCGGACTTCCGCAAATCGTCATCATCAGCGTCGACTTGCCGGCGCCGTTGGCACCGATCAGGCTGACGATCTCGCCGCGATGGACCTCGATATCGATTCCGGCCAGGGCCCGGATGTTGCCATAGTAGGTTTCAACGCCCTGAACGTTCAGAAGTGGCTGGCCAGTCATTAGTGCGAGCCTCCTTCGAGGTTCTCTACGGCTGCAATCACTTCTTCCACTTCCTCGTCCTCGACACCGAGATAGGCCGCGATAACCCGCGGGTCCTGCTTCACTTCATCAGGCGTGCCATCGGAAATCTTCTGACCATATTCCAGCACGACGACATGGTCGGAAATTTCCATGACCACCGACATATCGTGCTCAATCAGCAGGATCGACGTGCCGCTTTCGCTGCGAATGCTGCGCAGCAGCGCGTTCAGCGCGGCCGACTCGCGGGGATTGAGGCCAGCAGCAGGCTCGTCCAGGCACAGAAGTTCCGGCTCCGTACACATGGCGCGCGCGATCTCAAGCCGGCGCTGTGCGCCATAAGGCAGATCACCAGCCGGGTCATCGGCGCGATCAATCAGATCAGCCTTCTCTAGCCAGTGGCGTGCCAGTTCAACGGCATTCTTCGCCTCTGCCCGATACGGCCCGATGCCCACGAGACCCATCACGGTGAACCCGGACGCCTTCATCAGCTTGTTGTGCTGGGCGACGAGCAGGTTTTCGAGAACCGTCAGGCCGGAAAACAGCCGGATGTTCTGGAACGTGCGGGCAACCTTGGCTTCCTTGGTGATCCGGAAGTCCGGAAGGCGCTCCAGCAAGAACTCCTTGCCGTCCTTCTGCTTCAGCGTGATCATGCCCATCGTCGGCTTATAGAAGCCGGTGATGCAGTTGAAGACCGTCGTCTTGCCGGCGCCGTTCGGGCCGATGAGTGCGGTAATGTCGCCACGCTTGGCTTCAAATGAGAAGTCGTTGATCGCCATCAGGCCACCGAACTTCATCGACAGATGCTCGACCTTCAGCAAAGTATCGCTGGTCATGTTTGTTTCCTGAGGGCTCATCAACCGTGGCCCTCCTTGGTAAAGCTGCCGGAAACTGCCTTGCGCTCCTTGAGGAAGGCTGTCGGTTCACGCGACCCCACGAAGCCGCGCGGCTTGATCAGCATCACGACGACCATCGCCAGGCCGAACAGCAGCATGCGGTAAAGCTCAGGCGTGAAGTCCGGTCCGAAAATCATCTTCAGGAAGGCCATCTCACGCAGCATTTCCGTGCCGCCAACCATGACGATCGCAGCGATCGCGATACCGGTCAGCGAGCCCATGCCGCCGAGAACGACGATGGCGAGGATAACAGCCGATTCCAGGAAGACGAACGATTCCGGGGAAACGAAGCCCTGACGAGCGGCAAAGAAGGAGCCTGCGAAACCACCGAACATAGCGCCCGTCGCAAAGGCCGTGAGTTTCGTCGTCACCGTATTGATCCCGAGCGAGCGGCAGGCAATTTCGTCTTCGCGCATGGCCTCCCATGCACGGCCGATCGGCATCCGGCGCAGGCGGATCGTCACATAGGCGGTCAACATGCAGAGGGCAAGGATCAGGTAGAAAAGGAAGATCTTGTAGTACGCCGACGACATCGGCAGGTGGAACAGCTTCGCAAAGCCACCGGCGCTCGCATCGAACGGGATGCCGAAAAGCGTCGCCTTCGGAATGCCCGAGATACCGAACGTGCCTTTGGTGAGATCCGTCCAGTTGATGATGACCAGGCGAATGATTTCACCGAAGGCCAGCGTGACAATCGCGAGGTAGTCGCCGCGCAGTCGCAGGACCGGGAAGCCCAGAATCACACCCCACAGCGCTGCCAGAATACCGGACAGAGGCAGGAGCACCCAGAACGACAGGCCGAAATAGCTGGACAGGAGCGCGTAAGAGTAGGCGCCGATCGCGTAGAACGCCACGTAGCCAAGATCGAGCAAGCCAGCGAGGCCAACGACGATGTTCAGCCCCCAGGCCAGCATCACGTAGATCAGAATCTGGATACCGAAGTTATCCACCCACTTCAGCGAACCCTGCGGACCCGCGACGGCGTAGATGAACACCGGATAGAGCAGCAGTGCGACGAGCGCGATCTTCAAGAAATGTGTGTGGAAAAAGCCCTTTTCGGCCGAGATATCCAGCTCGCCACTACGCGCCTTCGCCAACTTGCGTGCATCAAGGTGCGGCCGCAGGAAGACGACGGTCAGGAAGCGACCGACGGCTGCAATCGCTACGAATATAGCCAGGAGGCCCCAGCGCTGAACAATGATGAGTTCGTTGCTGATATTCTGATCGGTCTTCAGGCCAACGTACAGCACGAACATGCCGAACGCGATCAGGGCAGCAAACAGAGCTTCTTTAATACCCGTCTGAACAAGTCCGGCTTTGGCGGGCTTGTCAGCGGAACGTACAACATTTTCCATGACGTTAAACCTTCTCGACTTCCGGCCGGCCCAGGATACCTGTCGGCTTGAAGATCAGCACGAAAGCGAGGATGGCGAATGTCGCCACATCCTTGTACGCGATGGTGAAGTAAGCCGACCACAACGACTCGATCAAACCGATCATCAGCCCACCCAGGACAGCGCCTGGAAGCGAACCGATGCCGCCGAGAACGGCCGCGGTGAACGCCTTCACACCCGGTACGAAGCCGTCGTTGAAGTTCACGACACCATAATACATCAGATACATGGTACCTGCGACAGCAGCCAGCGCCGCGCCCATGATGAAGGTGATGGAAATCGTCTGATCGACATTGACGCCCAGCAGCGCCGCCATCTTGCGGTCCTGCTCAGTTGCACGCTGAGCGCGCCCAAGCGACGTATGATTGACGAGGTACCAGAACACCGTCAGCAGCACCACCGTGATAAGGATGATGACGATCTGCTTCAGCGAGATGGAGATGCCGGCGACGTTGTATACAGTGCTGACCAGCGGCGGGATCGGCTTGTTGCGCGGCCCCTGGGTCACCTGGATGAAGTTCGACAGCGTGATCGACATGCCGATCGCAGTGATCAGCGGCGCCAGGCGGAACGATCCGCGTAGCGGACGATAAGCAACACGCTCGATCGTCCAGTTCCACAAGCTCGTCATCAACATTGCGATAAGGAGCATAACCAGCAGCAAAACTGCAACCGGAAGACCCGCAAACATGGAGGTGAGGACGAGAAAAACGATGAGGCCGGCGAAACCGCCAAGCATGAAAATATCGCCATGGGCGAAGTTGATCATGCCGATAATGCCGTAAACCATCGTATAGCCAATAGCCACAAGGCCATAGATGGATCCAAGAGTCAGCCCATTAACGAGCTGCTGGACAAAATATTCCATATACCATTTCCCCTGGATGCAAGCCGGTTTAGCCAACATCTCTTGTTATTAGAGCTTTTGATGCGCCCTTGATTAAGGATTTCATACCGCTTTCAAACCAAAAGGGAAGCGCAAAATCGCAAAGCTCCAAAGTTCTTTGCCGTTTTGGTGAAAATGACTTTTTTGCGACTAACAATTCGCTTTTTTTAACATGTGAAGCCCCAGAAAGCGCTTTTTGACTTTAGAATGGTGCAAACTGCAACACCATCCCGCTTTCGGACAATGCCGCGGCACGGGGCAGGCTGGATTCTGTCCCAGAAACTGTCGCTTGAATTTGGCAAGTTTCACTTGGCCGAGGGAATTGCTTATATAAAGGTGAAACGCTTCAGGTGAGCGCAACAAAAAGATCCGGAAGGCGAGCAATGCTCGAAACATTTGAGCGCGCCGCTCTCGAAGCGGGCAAAGCGATTATGAAGGTCTATCGGGAGGGATGCCCGACCGCCAGGAAAGCAGACAACAGCCCGGTCACCATCGCCGACGAGCGCGCCGAGCGCATTATCATTGCACAGCTTAAAGCCGCGTTCCCCGATACGCCGATTATCGCGGAAGAATCAGTGGCAGCAGGAAACGTGCCTGCGATCGGCAGATCCTTCTTCCTTGTGGATCCGCTCGACGGCACACGGGAATTCGTCGAGCGACGACGCGAGTTCACCGTGAACATTGCCTATATCAGCGGGGGACGCCCTCTCGCAGGGATCGTTTATGCCCCCGCCCTCGGCGTCGCCTTCGCTGGCGAGGACAGCAAGGCCGAGAAACTCCTTGTCGACGACCGTTTTCAGGTGACACGGCGGACGCCCATCCAGGTGCGTCCGCAACCGGCCGACCGGACGGCTTTGGCAAGCCGATCCCACAACAGCCCCCAGACAGATGTTTTTCTCGCCGCAAACGCGATCTCCCACTGCACCAACATCGGCTCCTCGCTGAAATTCTGCATGCTGGCTGAAGGCCTGGCCGACGTTTATCCGCGCTTCACGCGGACAATGGAGTGGGATACAGCCGCGGGGGATGCCGTGCTGCGCGCTGCGGGCGGCTCCACCGTAACGCTGGACGGGTTGCCGCTGACCTACGGCAAGACGTCTCAAATGCATGACAGCGACTTCGCCAACCCGAACTTCATTTCCTGGGGCGGCGCCAGATCCGCTTTGGAGCGGGCATAACCTCGTCGGAAAAACACGCAAAATCAGCGGGATGCGGCTTTCGCTGTCCACGTCTCATAGGGCGGCTTTTCTCTTGGCTCGGCTCTGCCCACAGGCGCTGGCAATCGCTTGCTTATCCCGGAGACCGGCTTTTATCTCCTGCAATTGACGGCAAGCACCCTCTCCTCCTCCGGGCACGAAACTGCGATCGAGGTAAATGGTACGACGGAACTCGCCTCTCTCGTCGGTTCCGCGTCGACCAGCGCAGCACGCGATATTGCCTGCACCGTGGCCGCATTGAACGAGGGAGACTGGCTGGCGCTCCTGCATCACGGAAGCGCACAATATGAGTTTGGAGCCGCAGAGACCGGGCTTTCGGCAATAATGCTCTAGATCGGTTCGATAAACGCCTAGAGCAGCCGATAGCGAAGTGCGCGAGCGATTGCCTGCATGCGGTTAACAGAGTCGAGCTTTCGCATCGCGCTCTTCAGGTAGCCGATGACCGTATGTGCGGAGAGATCGAGAATAATCGCGATCTCTTCACTGCTCTTTCCGGCGGCCGACCAACGCAGGCACTCGATTTCCCGGCTGCTGAGGTTCTCCATCGGTTGCTCAACAGGGTTCTGCTGCGCAAACAGCTCCAGAAACTCCATCGCCCGGAAAACCTGCTGCATTGCCTCTTCGCGAGCGAGACGCACGCGCTCACCCGAGAATGCGAATATGAAGTGCCGCAAATACATGTCATGCAAGGCAAAGGCAAATGTGTCCTTGAGGCCATGGCCCCTGAAGTGCGCCGTCAGCCGGTCGTTTCCCTGGTTTGCAGCCGCGCTTTCGAATGGCGCCTTGTCACAGAAGACAGGCATCGCTGTCGTCTTGAGAGCCGAGACCAGCTTGCTGCAATAGAAGAGGTCAACCTCCTCATAGAGATCAATGAGCTCTTGCGGCCAGTTGCTAGCGAGATAGTTGCTGGCGAAGCCACTGCGGTCCCCGCGCGGAAACTCCGCAAACAAGTAGTGGTTGAATCCCGCCTCGACTGCCATCTCAGCCACGCAATCGTTGAATCGTTCCGAGGACATTTTCTGCGCGGACGCGATCCGCGAAAAAACAGCATCCCCCACGCCGTCGCGGACGGCGCGTTCTTGCTTCTTCATTTTCCTGCCCCTCGGCGGCTAGCTTCGCCTCAGCTTCTTCATTTCGTCGACCAGAATGGCCACGCGCCGCAGAGGAAAAGCAAAGGCACGTATCAAAAGGACACGAAGCAAACCTTAGTTATTCCGGGCACCACGAAAAGAACGGAGACGCGGTCTTGCACTAACAACTACGTTGCGGCGCTTATAAATTGACGTTCGTCAATTGCCCACTAGCCATTGCGCATGGCTCCTATGCGCTCATCACAAATTTACGCAGGGGAAGGCTACGAGGGCGCGCAAATTGCTTCCAGGAAGTCGACGCCTAAACTTCTTATCAAAGTGTTACTATGCGCTTAGGCAATTCTTAAATGTGACAAGCTAGAGTGACGGCCGTGGTCTTGAGTTGTGTAGAGAGTCCAATGACCGAAATGATACGTCCCCGAGTAAAATATGTCATCGGCCCCGATGGCAGCCCGCTGACGATTGCGGATTTGCCACCGCCGAATACCAGGCGCTGGGTTATCCGTCGCAAAGCAGAGGTTGTAGCGGCGGTTCGCGGTGGCCTGTTGAGCTTGGAAGAAGCGTGCGAGCGTTACACGCTGACTGTCGAAGAGTTCTTGTCCTGGCAGTCTTCCATTAACAGCCATGGCCTTGCCGGTTTGCGCACCACGCGTATTCAGCAGTATCGCCACTGACACGCCCATCCTGGGCAACGATTTTCAGATTCGGGCCGCTTGCATGTCCTGAGGGGGATATACAGACGGCCCGCAATCATTAACGCAGCCTGCAGACGCCCTGCTTTTATGCTGCGACAAGCCTCACCACGAGTTCCCTGCTCCATAGACCACTCGGCAGGAAAATCGGTCGGTGAGCCGGAATTGCTGCCGGCCTCGTACCGGCAGCAATTGTCCCCGCCTCTTCTCATCGAACACTGTGTCCACATCGCCCGCCTTGGCGCGGCCGGGATGACATGCCAATTTCCGACCGACAGCTGAATGTTGACGAGGAATGGCAATGAACATCAGGAATGAAGAGAATCCCTCCGGCGGCCGCTACGTTGCAGAGGTCGAGGGCCATCAGGCCGAAATGACCTATTCCCGCGCATCGCCGGCGCTTGTCATTATTGACCACACCGGCGTACCCGATGCGCTGCGCGGCAAGGGCGTTGGCCAGGCACTTGCTCTTCATGCCGTCGAGGAGGCACGCAAAGGGGGATGGAAGATCTTCCCGTTATGTCCCTTCTTCAAAGCGCAAGCGCAACGCCACGAGGAGTGGCGCGACGTCATTAACGGTTAGCCCAATAACGCCAAAAGCCATGTATGACGGACGTGACGGCCCATCATGCATGGCTTTTTTCGAGGCGATCCCAAGGTGCCGACAGCACCCGTTTCCCGCCTTAGGCTCTTGCCCGGACTGCGCCGTCGCGCTCTTCGAGCGCGGCTGCACGTGCATATTCCGCCTGTATCTCTTCCAGCGCCTGTTCAAGCGCCTCTTCCTGCATCTTCAGTTCCTTGATCGAGACCTGAAGATTGTCCGCGCGCTGGCGAGCTGCCTTTGCGAAGGTCGGATAGGCGAAGTGATTCGGGTCGGAAATGCCGGACTTCTTTTCCTCGACGACGATCTGGCTCTCCAGATCCTTCGTCATCCTATCAAATTCGGACATCATCATCTGCAATTGCTGCAGTTGGCGACGTTTTTCGTTCACCTGAAACTCCTTCAGGCGAACTAGGCTCTCACGCGACTTCATACGCATTACTCCAGTGATGCGAGACCCCTGCTCCACTTTAAATCGCCCTTGCCGGCCGCTTTGACGCGGCCTGCTAAAAAATTTCCGTCGGTATTAACAAAAACCTACCGCTGGTAACCTTTCGTTTACGGGCATCGTTAATGATAGTGCCGATGATTTAAGGGTCGGTAAACACAACTACGCGATTTCCGATACTGTTTCATTGGTGAGTCGAATGAATCGCTTACCGGCCGTTCTTAATGTAAAAGTTAAGATATGGCTTTGCGAATTCTCGTTGGAAAACAGCGGAATGGACAAAATATTTAATAAATTCGTTACCTCTTGCCAGAGTGAATCAGAATTTGTTAACCATTTCGTGGCAGCTTCCAAATCACGCAATGATGTATTCGGTATCGCGTAGGGGCCAGACCACCTTTCGGCGGCGGTAAAGGGGATAATAATGCGGGTACTACTCATTGAAGACGACAGCGCGACAGCGCAGAGCATCGAATTGATGCTCAAATCAGAAAGTTTTAACGTCTACACCACCGATCTGGGTGAAGAAGGCGTGGACCTAGGGAAGTTGTATGATTACGACATCATCCTTCTCGATTTGAACCTTCCCGACATGTCCGGATATGAAGTGCTCCGCACTCTCCGCCTGTCCAAGGTCAAGACACCCATCCTGATTCTCTCGGGCATGGCCGGTATCGAGGACAAGGTTCGCGGTCTCGGCTTTGGCGCCGACGACTACATGACCAAGCCGTTCCACAAGGACGAACTGGTTGCGCGCATACATGCAATCGTTCGTCGTTCCAAGGGTCATGCCCAGTCGGTCATCATGACCGGCGAACTGATCGTCAACCTCGACGCCAAGACGGTCGAAGTTGGTGGCCAGCGCGTGCACCTGACGGGCAAGGAATACCAGATGCTGGAGCTTCTTTCGCTCCGCAAGGGCACCACGCTCACCAAGGAAATGTTCCTGAACCATCTCTATGGCGGCATGGACGAGCCGGAACTGAAGATCATCGACGTCTTCATCTGCAAACTGCGCAAGAAGCTCGCAAATGCTGCCGGTGGCGCAAACTACATCGAAACCGTCTGGGGCCGCGGCTATGTTCTGCGCGAGCCGGACGGCGCCGAGTACGCCGAGACCGCCTGATACGTCAGCCCCTTTGCCAAGACTGAGAAAATCCCGTCCTCTGTGGCGGGATTTTTTCGTTGTGACATAGAAAAAGCCGCCCGTGGCGGCTTCGATCGTTGGCGGGTAGTCGCAATTATGCTGCGATAGCGCGGTGGCCGAATACGGCCGTCAGAATCTTGCGATCGAAGGGTTTGAGGAGGAAATCAGTCGCCCCTGCCCGCTTGCCCATCATCAGCTTCTTGAGGTCGGCCTCAACCACGCAATAGTAGATTTTGACGTCCTTGCCGCCTTCCATGCCGCGGATCGCCGAAATCAACTCGAGCGCGCGGTCCATGCCAGAATCGACGATCAGGTATTCTGGAAGTTCCACCTGGCAACTGGAGAGAGCTTCGACAACGTTGGAGGCTTCGATGACCATGAAGTCGAGTTCGGAAAGGATGCGCTTCCCCACCTTCCGAACGACGTCAGATGAGTCGGCGATCATAAACCTCTGCATGGCTGCTCCTTGCCCCAGCTTCTAATGCGGCTGGCGTGTTATCGGCCAAGAATAGAAACATTAGGCTAAGGATTTATTACCTCGACGGTCGGATCGCCGTCGAGGTCCCTGCATCAAGCTGCGATGACGTCAGCGGTAAACGTAAGTTCTTCGGCGGTCGCGCTATGCCCGAGCGCCATACCGCATTCATCGGCAAGCAGCACGGTGTAGTAGGGCTGGATCGAGTGGGCGTCGATGGCTTCCTCGATTTCCCCCGTAGAGATCTCCACGAATTTCGGCGGCAGGCGCATCAGCTTGCCCTTCGCAACGATCTTGAATTTTGCGTCCAGTTCGGGGTTCTCAAGCGTGACTTCGATGACACCGCCACGTGGAATTGACGAATAGGCTACCAGGAAGAGATTGAGCAGCAACTTGACGCGGTTCTTGGCGATAATCGCGCGCGGACCAGTCCAGACAACCTCGGTCTTCTTCTCCGCGGCAGCAAAATCCTTCGCCGCACGTTCGGCTTCGCCGGTATCGATCGAAGCCCCGACCGATCCCGAGGCCCCGAAGGCAAGCCGGGCGAACTTCAGACGGACAGAGGCGTTGAGCGCGCTTGTCCTGATAAGATCCATCGCGTCGGCATCGGCGCCGCCCTCGTCCAGAAGCTCCAGACCATTGTTGATTGCGCCAACCGGCGAGATGACGTCATGGCAGACGCGGCTGCACAGAAGCGCGGCCAGGTCGGGGCCAGCAAGGGTGAGGTTTGGATTCTTCGACATCATAGTCTCCAGGAGGGCGGCAGGGTCATTCCGCCGCCTCTTTTGCGTCATTTAAATTGCGCGAAGTTTGCGGCCGTACTCAGCGCCATAATGACACCATATTTGGTAAACCGATTGTTAAGACCATACGCGCAAAATGAACGAAACGCCGGAAACGGCTCATCGTACCGACCATGATGAACGGATAACACCATGCGCGCCCATTTTTTCGGAAGACTCTCCGCCATCTGGCGGCTTCTCGTTGCGCTGACATTTTCGCCCCTCGCGCTTGTCCCAATGCAGGCATCGGCGCAGCAGTCTAACGGCGGCCAGTATTCGATGCAGGAAATCGTCGACGCTGGGCACTCGTTCTTCGGCTCGACCAGCGGCGGGCTGGCCAAGGTGATCGAAGCCGCCTTTCAGAAATACGGCCTTCCCAACGGCTATGTCCTCGGCCAGGAAGGTTCCGGAGCTTTCATCGCCGGTCTCACCTACGGCGAAGGCCAGTTGAATACAAAGAATGCCGGTGAGCATCCGCTCTACTGGCAGGGTCCGTCGCTCGGGATCGACTATGGCGGTCAGGGCACGCGCGTCATGATGCTCGTCTACGACCTGCCCTCGACCGACGCCATCTACGCGCGCTTCGGTGGCGTCAGTGGTCAAGCCTTCGTTATCGCCGGCTTCGGCATGACGCTTCTCAAGAACGACAACGTACTGGTGGTGCCGATCCGCACAGGCGTCGGTGCTCGCCTCGGATTGAATGTCGGCTACCTCAAGGTCACCCCTAATCCGACCTGGAATCCCTTCTGATTCCCATCGGCGCAGCGAACTCTCGCTCGCCGTGACCTATCCGCCACTTGCTCTACGCGTCAGGTCCGCTTAATCATTGGTCCTGACGCAACTCAACTTCTGGAAGCCGTGGCCGCGCCGTGATCGAATATGCTCTCTTGTTCGGATTGGGCTTCCTGGCGGCAGCGTTTCTCGTCTTTCTCGTGTCGCCTGCCGTCCACCGCCGCATCGTCTGGCATACGGAAAACCGTATGCGCGCGACCATGCCACTCAGCCCGCAGGAAGTGCGCGCGCAGAAGGATATGGTCCGGGCCCTCTATGCTGCCGAGAACGCCAAGACGACACAGGACCTCGTGCGCGAGCGCGAAAAGTCGCTGGCGCTGCAACTGAAGCATGACTCGCTGGCGCTCGACGCAGGACGGTTTGCCGCCGAGATCGAGGGGCTACAGGCGCAAATCAGCGACATGAGTGTCGAGGCCGCGGAACAGCGCTCGCACCTGCGCAAGGACGAGAACTACATCAGCCAGCTTAAGACGAGCCTCCACATCGCCGAGCAAGCAAGCGCCGCCAAGGAAGGCGAGCTCGACGCTCTTCGCACGCGCCTTAACAAGCTTGCGGAGCAGACCGACAATCTCAAGATCGATCTCGCAGCGCGCGATACCGAAATCGAGAGCCTGACGTTCAAGGCGAACGCAGTCCGCATCGAGCGCGACAATCTTCGCCAGGACGTGAACCTGCTGCAGAAGCGCGCCAAGGATGCGGAGCAGGCGCTCGCCCAGCATGAGCACGCAGTCATCCGGCTCGAGGACAAAGCGGGGCGCGATGCGGCGTCAACGGCCGACAAGGATACGCTTCTCGGACGCCGCCAGCAGGAAATTACCAAGCTGAAGGAACAGATCAAGGCGGCGAATGCCGAGCTGCGCAAGGCAAACCGTGCATTGCGCAACGCTGGACTTCAGCCCGTGGTCGCAGATGCGGTTTCAGAGGAGCGGGCAACCGAGGAAACAATGCCGACTGAGCTCGACACAGCAGCGATTGCAGCGCGCCTGAGCGACGAAGTGCGCAAGCGCAGCGCCGCGGTCTCGGAACAACTTCTGAAAGCGAAATCCGACACCAGCCACGACGGTGCGATACGTGAAGAGATCGCCGGCATTGCTGCAAGCATGGTTGCATTGACCGCTATCAACGAAGGACCCTCCTCACCGATCCGCGACCTTCTGCCGGATGGCACCGACAATCAGGACGGAGAGCGTATCAACCTCGCGCAACGCGCCGCGACAATCCTGTCCGAACCGGGCTGAACTCAGATCAGCTTCGCTGCCGATGACATGGCAAAGAGGGCGATGCCGGTCGCCGTCGCCACATTGAGGCTGTCCAGTCCCTCCGACTGCGGGATCCGCGCGCTTTGAAAACGTTCCAGGAGTGCAGGCGGCAGCCCCTCGCCTTCCGTACCCACGACCAGCGCCATGCGATCGGTTGGCGGTATGGCTCGAATGTCGGTCTCCCCGCGCGGCGAGAGCGTCCAGATTGCAAAGCCACTCGCAGCAAGCCGTGTTAGAACGTCGAGCGCCGTGCCCTTCCGCTCATAGGGAACACTGAGTACGGAGCCGACAGAAACACGTAGCGCCTTGCGATAAAGCGGGTCACACGAAGTCTCATCGAGAAAGATGGCATCCGCCTTGAAGGCGGCCGCATTGCGGAACATCGACCCGGCATTGTCATGGTTGGAAATACCGCAGCCGACAAGGACAAGCGAACGATCGGGCAATCGGTCGACAAGCTCGGTTCCGACCACCTCTCGCCTGCCAAGGGCCAACACGCCTCGATGGAGATGAAACCCGACGATCCGATCTAGGACGTCCGCCTCTGCGACATAGACCGGCACGTCATCAGGCAGTCTCTCGAGGATTGGAGCGACGCCGTCGACACGGTTCCTGAGAAGCAGCACTTTTTCGGTCGCAAAGCGACCGCCGTGGCTCGCTTCCACAAGCACGCGAAGGACTACCGTGCCCTCCGCGATGAAGCGGTTCTGCCGGCCGGTCAGATCGCGCTCGCGGATGTCGCGAAAGTCAGCGATACGAGGATCGTCCGCGCTCTCGATGGCAACGAGGCGAGAGGCCATTGTCCTAGCCGCCGCTGACCGTCACATCGGCAACAATGCGCCCCGACTTGATATCGAAGATGAGCGACTTCTTGATTCCATCGGCTGTCGCGCCAAAGAACATGATCTGGCCTCCCGAGAGCGACGACGACTGGATGACGAAGCCCGACGGCAAAGTTGCCGTGACCGATACCGGCGCATCGGATGGTACACCGGCAGAAGTTACGGCTGTCGGTTCCTTCGCGGGCGCGCGCATCGCTTTGTAGACAACCGCGCCGAAGACAGCCATAAGGCTCACGAACATGATGACGCCTGAGACGATCTGCAGGCGGATCATCTTGCGCCGGACACGTTCCATCGCCGGATCCAGGGGCTTTTCGTCCTGATCGTCTTCTGGCTGGATATTCGTCATATGTGGCGTTCCGTTCTTTAAGTAATTCGGAGAAGAAGCGTCTTGAGCGACCCCTTTAAACAAGCTGCCGGCATTAGAAAAGTCCTCACCGCCGACGAGAACGCCGAAGGCCGTCTTGACGCGTGGATGACCGGACAGCTCGGCGAGGAGTTTTCGCGCAGCCGCGTGAAGGCGCTAATCAAGGAGGGCCAGGTCTCCGTGGGCGGCAAGATCCTCGCCGATCCGCAGAAAAAGGTTCGTCCAGGCGACACCTTCGAGATCCTGCTGCCCGAGCCGGAGGATCCGACGCCCAAGGGCGAGAATATCCCGCTCGATATTCTTTATGAAGACGATGACCTCATCGTCATTTCCAAGCCGGCCGGTCTCGTGGTGCACCCCGCGGCTGGCAATTGGACGGGCACGCTCGTCAACGCGTTGATCTATCATTGCGGCGACAGTCTTTCCGGTATCGGCGGTGTGCGCCGTCCGGGCATCGTCCACAGGCTGGACAAGGACACCACAGGTGTCATGGTCGTCGCCAAGAACGACATCTCCCATCGCCATCTGTCGCTGCAATTCGCCGACCATGGGCGGACCATGCCGCTGGAGCGGGCTTACCAAGCGATTGTCTGGGGCCGCCCTCGCACGCTGACTGGAACGATCGATGCACCGCTCGGCCGCGCCGTCGGCGACCGCACGCGTCGCGCCGTCAAGCGATCCGAGACGCAGGATGCCGACGAGGCGATCACCCACTACGAAGTGCTCGAACGCTTCCATGAGAATCCTGATGCCACGTCGCTAGCCTCGCTGGTCGAGTGCCATCTCGAAACCGGCCGCACCCATCAGATCCGCGTCCACATGGCACATATCGGCCATCCGCTACTCGGCGACACCGTCTACGGAGCAGGTTTCAAAACAAAGGCAAACCTGCTTCCGGTTGCCGCCAGGAAGACCGTGAATGCCTTCGGAAGACAGGCGCTCCACGCCTACATGCTGCAATTCGAGCACCCTCGCACCGGCGAGGTCATGCACTTCGAGGTGCCTCTGCCCGAGGACATGGAAGAGTTGGCAGACGCCCTGCGTGCGGAGCGAGAGTAACGCCTTCGTGAAGCGGTGTATGGTCTTGAACCCCTGTTCCGCCATACTTATCTGTATATTGACTTAGTGCGGGCTTGGATAAAGCCGCATGTCCCGGTTTGCCTTTCGACGCAGGGGCGCGTTCCATTGGGAACCGGAATTCAGATAGGAGGGTGCTTTATGGCCCGAAATAACTTGCCGTCCATTACCGCCGGCGAAAACGGTCTCAATCGCTATCTCGACGAAATCCGCAAATTTCCGATGCTGGAGCCGCAGCAGGAATACATGCTGGCGAAGCGCTATGCGGAACACGGCGATCGCGAAGCGGCACACAAACTCGTCACCAGCCACCTGCGCCTCGTTGCGAAGATCGCAATGGGCTACCGCGGCTATGGCCTACCAATCGGCGAAGTCGTCTCTGAAGGCAATGTCGGCCTGATGCAGGCCGTCAAGAAGTTCGATCCGGAGCGCGGCTTCCGTCTTGCCACCTATGCCATGTGGTGGATCAAGGCCTCAATCCAGGAATACATCCTGCGTTCGTGGTCTCTGGTGAAGATGGGTACGACCGCCAACCAGAAGCGGCTGTTCTTCAATCTGCGTCGCCTCAAGGGCCGTATCCAGGCCATTGACGATGGCGACCTGAAGCCGGAACACGTTGCTGAGATCGCCACCAAGCTGAACGTCTCCGAGGAGGAGGTCGTTTCGATGAACCGTCGCCTTTCCGGCGATGCCTCGTTGAACGCACCGATCAAGGCCTCGGAAGGCGAATCCGGTCAATGGCAGGATTGGCTCGTCGACGACCATGACAGCCAGGAAGAGGTTCTTATCGAACAGGATGAGCTCGACACGCGCCGCCGCATGCTGGCGAAGGCGATGAGCGTTCTGAACGACCGCGAGCGCCGTATCTTCGAGGCACGTCGCCTCGCGGAAGATCCGGTGACCCTGGAAGACCTCTCGTCCGAATTCGACATTAGCCGCGAACGCGTTCGTCAGATCGAGGTCCGCGCCTTCGAAAAGGTCCAGGATGCCGTCCGCAAGGACGCTCTCGAACGCGCCAAGGCCGTTCGCGTGGTCGAAGCGACCGCGTAACGCCATTGCAATTTCAAATCAAAAAGGGCGGGACCGATGGTCCCGCCCTTTCTTTTATCCATTCGACAGGCGCTTATTGGCTGGTCGATACATCGCCAAAAGCAGCCCATTCCTTGATCGCGGCGTTGAACGCCTCGCCGCCCGTAGTACCCTTCTGCATCGTCAGAAGCGCGCGGCGACCATTGCGGTAGGTGATCGGCATATCGATCCAGTCGCGGCTTGAAAGGAGATCGAGGTTCGCCTTGCGCGCATCCGGATAGTCGTTCAGCGCGATCATGTGGAAATCGTCGGTGATCTTTGCCGGAACGGCAATCAGGGCGTCGCCCCGATCCTGTTCGGTTCGCTTCATCGAGATACGCTGAACGCTCTCGATAGCGCCACCTTCAAAGTTCGGCGGCAGCGAGAAAACCACCTCGACGATGTGGCTGGCCGGCAGCGACGCATCGGAATTGCGCTTGAAGGTAAGCTGCGCCGACAGATTGCGTTCTGGAACAGTCACGGTCCCCTGTACGGTCGCTTCCTGCCTGCCATCCGGGCCTGTCTCGTGCTGAAGACTCCAGACGACCGAGCCCTGGATGGCGGTCGGTGAACTCTGACCGATCCGCTCTTCGTACAGGAACATCTTCTCGGAGGAGCCGACCGGCGCAGCTTGCGTGGCTCCAGCCGCCGGCGGCGTCGTCGCGGGTGCGGTGGCAGCCGGGACGGCAGGTGTCGTCGAGGTCGCGGGCGGCGTCGGATCCGCTGCAGCAACGTTCTGCTCGGCTACCGACTTTCCTTCCGCCGTAGGCGTTCCCGGAACGGAGGCCGGACCGTTGTCGACTTCGGTGCCATCGGCAAGAAGCCGCTGGTTGAACTTGTTGTTGACGGAAGCCCCGTCATTCAAGGACGCAACTTCCTTGTTTGCCTCAGCTGGCTTCGCATCGCTCCTCTGGGGCGCCGCATCCGGCTTGGCAGGCGTCTGCTCGTTCTTCGCGCTCTGCGAGGGAGCAGCGCTGACGAGGTTTTTCACCATTGACGACAGCGCGTCCCGATTGATCCAGGCAGCGTATCCGCCACCACCGACCACGCCAAGCGCAATGAGGATCGTCACGATGGAGCCAATGCCGAAGCGACGGCGCTTCGGCTCCATGCGCAGGTTCTTACCCTGGAACTTAGCAGCAACAGCACTGTCGAGATCGGCGGCCGGAATGCCATCATCATCTTCGGCAACCACGCCGCGGTTGTCGTATCCGCGAAGCGGCTTTGCCTCCTGCCAATTGGTTTCCGGTACAGCTTTTGCCGGCGTCCCATGAATTTCGGAGAAGAGATCGCCGTCATCGAAATGAGCGTTGATCGGAACTTTCTTGCCGTTTTCGATCGGTGGCAGATCGTCGAAGGCTGCGGCCTCCCAGGAGAAGCCCTCATTCGCGGCGGGCATCTTCACGCCGCCCGGCGTATGGTCGAATCCCGTGATGACGTCTTCAAACGCGCGCGCCGCTTCGTTGGCCGGAGCAACCGGCGCAGATTCCGAAAACTGCCTGAGTTCTTCGAGCGCCCAATCCGTCTGCGCATCCTTGGCCGGAGGTGCAGGCGTTTCCTCTACTGGCTCTGCCCACACCGGATCGAAATGCGCAGCGGCATCCGCTTGGAGCGGCTCCTCCTGGCTGCGATCCACGAATTCTTCCGGCGGACGATCCAGCCCATAGACGGGCTCGACAAGGCGATTGGTCAGGTCGTAGTCGCGAGCAATTGGCTGCAGAACCGGCTCTTCGTCGGGCGGCTCGGGCGGCTCGACAACAGGCTCCTCGACTGCGCCAACATACTCCTCGTGACCGTACTGCTCCTCGCGAGCGACGTCGTCTTCATGAGCGGCCTGCCAATGCTGGACAGGCTCGGCTTCCCCGACAGGAGCGCGCGGCTCTTCATGCTCCCAATGTGCGTCCTGCTGCGCGGTGTGTTCCTGTTCGGCAGCGACAGGCTCCTCATAATGAGGCGTAGGTTCTTCGTGATAGGGCGCAGGCTCTTCGACCGGCTCTTCGTAGGCAGGCGCAGGTTCTTCGGCTGCCATCTGCTCTTCGTGAACCGGCGTTTCATGCGCCGGCTCCTCGACCACAGCTTCGCTGGCAACCGGTTCGGGAACGGCCGCTTCCGGCTCGTTGGCCGCTTCGGCGCTTGCCTCAACCTCAGGCTCGGCGGCTAGCGCTGCATCGTCGACCAGAACGGCTTCTGCGTGTTCGGCTTCGACTTCGCGGATTGCAGCTTCGAGTTTTTCAAGCTGCCGTTGCAGCATCGCTTCCGGTGGGCGCGGCTTCATATTCTCGAGCTGCCGCTGAACAGCACCGCGAGCACGCTCGTAGACTTTCACCCGCATCTCGGGAGTATTTTCAGACAGGCCGTCAACCGCCCGCCGGATAACTGCGATAAAATCCGCCATTCGTACTTTCTCTAAGAGTGCGGTCCGCCCTGCGAACCGCACAAATAATGACCCGCGACCTTAGTCCTCAAACGGATCGGTCACAAGTATCGTGTCGTCGCGCTCAGGACTTGTAGACAAGAGAGCGACGGGCGCCCCGATCAGTTCTTCGACCTGGCGAACATACTTGATTGCCTGGGCCGGCAGATCAGCCCAGCTGCGTGCGCCGACAGTCGATTCCTTCCAGCCTTCCAGCGTGATGTAGATCGGCTCTACGCGGGCCTGGGCAGCCTGGCTAGCCGGAAGATAGTCGATCTCTTTGCCGTCAAGCTTGTAGGCGACGCAGATCTTCAGTTCGTCGAGACCGTCGAGAACGTCGAGCTTGGTTAGCGCGATGCCCGTGATGCCCGATGTCTTCACCGTCTGGCGGACCAGAACCGAATCGAACCAGCCGCAGCGGCGCGGACGACCGGTATTGACGCCGACTTCGCGACCAACTGTCGAAAGATGCTTGCCGATCTCATCGTTCAGTTCGCACGGGAACGGACCTTCGCCCACGCGCGTCGTGTAAGCCTTGGTGATGCCGAGAACATAGCCGATTGCCGTCGGGCCGAGACCCGAGCCGGCGGCGGCCTGACCGGCAACCGTGTTCGACGAGGTGACGAAGGGATAGGTGCCGTGGTCGTTGTCGAGCAGCGCACCCTGCGCACCTTCGAACAGGATGCGGGCACCGGCCTTGCGCTGGTCGTCGAGGATACGCCAGACCTGGTCGACATAAGGCAGAACCTGGTCGGCGACCTCGTTCAGTTCCTTCTCGAGCGATTCCACCGAAATCTCCGGCAGTCCGAGGCCGCGGCGCAGCGCATTGTGGTGCGTCAGCAGACGGTCGATCTTGGCCGGCAGCGCTTCCTTGTCGGCCAGGTCGATGGCGCGGATCGCGCGGCGACCGACCTTGTCTTCATAAGCCGGGCCGATTCCGCGGCGAGTGGTACCGATCTTGGTTCCGCTGTTGGAAGCCGCGTCTTCGCGGAAGCCATCGAGGTCGCGGTGCAGCGACAGGATCAGCGGTGCGTTGTCCGCGATGCGCAGCACCTCGGGCGTTACATTGACACCCTGCGCGCGCAGCTTCGCGACTTCGGCGACGAAATGATGCGGATCGACGACGACGCCATTGCCGATGACACTGAGTTTGCCGCGCACGAGGCCGGATGGCAGAAGGGCAAGCTTGTAGCTGACACCGTCGATGACCAGCGTGTGGCCCGCATTGTGTCCGCCCTGATAGCGCACGATCACATCGGCGCGTTCCGAAAGCCAATCGACAATCTTGCCTTTGCCTTCGTCACCCCATTGCGAACCGACTACAACTACGTTCGTCATTCACGTCTTCCTGTTAAAGGCGGATTTAACCGCACCCTTCTCAAACCCGCGCATCTATAAAGCTTTGTCACCGGGAAATCGACCCTGTTATGCCGCCGAAATCGGCTTTTTACGTGACAAATCAGCCATCATCGGGCTATTGGCCGATCATGTCCCAAGGTTGAGAACCACATCGCCGTCATCTGGAAGAATCGCCTGTGCAGGTCGCCGCTTATATTTCTCTCGTCGTCGCGGCACTATGCTGGGGCGGAAACGCGGTGGCGGGCAAGCTCGCGCTCGGGCACGTCAGCCCGATGACGCTGACGTTTCTGCGCTGGTTCCTTGCGACGGCACTCATTGCCGCCGTTTCCGTACCGCAATTGAAGCGCGACTGGCCGATCGTCCGCAAGAACCTGCCGCTGCTCTTCTTCTACGGCATCATCGGCTATACGCTTTTCAACGCGATGCTTTACTCGGCCGTCCAGTACACAACCGTGATCAATGTTGCGATCGAGCAGGCCGGGATCCCGATGCTGATCTTCCTGCTGAACTTCGTCTTCTTCCGCACAGGCGTTTCTACAGCACAGATAGTCGGCTTCGCCATGACGCTCGGCGGCGTCGCATTGACCGCCGCGCATGGTGACCTGACGACCCTGCTGCAGCTCGGTCTCAACCGTGGCGACGGCCTCATGCTGATCGCCGTAGCCGCCTATTCTGTCTACACGATTTTTCTACGCTGGAAACCGCCCCTTGATTGGCGCACGCTGATGGCGATCCCCGCCCTCGGCGCAACGCTGACAGCAGTGCCACTTCTCATCTGGGAGGGCACGCAAGGTGCTGTGCAATTGCCAGACAACAAGGGCTGGCTGATTGCCTTCTACACTGCCATCTTCGCGTCCCTGCTTGCCCAGATCCTCTATATCAAGGGCGTCGAGGCGATCGGCGCAAATCGCGCCGGGCTCTTCATCAACCTCGTGCCGGTCTTCGGAACGCTGTTGTCCGTGGCGCTGCTTGGCGAGCATCTTCAGCCGTTCCATGTGATCGCGCTTGCGCTCGCTTTGGGCGGCATTGCCATCGCCGAAAAAGGCCGTCCCCAGCGCGCAGTCTCGACCGTCCCCGCCTCGCCTATGGACTAGGCTGTGGTGACAATTTAACGATCCGGGATTCCATTCGAGTCGCAAATCAGATTCAACGCTGACTTTTGGAGGTCGGCGATGGATGGTGAGGTTCTTCGAGATGACCAGTGGGAGCGGCTGAAGCCGTTTGTGCCCGGTGGTCGCA
>NZ_JBFTIN010000024.1:0-89617 GCF_056394785.1 Rhizobium sp. 10N414
AGCACTGCACTCAGGTGACTGCGCGTTCCTAGATTGGCCAGCCGGTCCTCAGCAGACCCCATAAAGCAGCGGCCAAGCCCCGACTGCGAACAGAAGCAAGCACTCGGCGAGGGACTAAGCTCACAAGGGATTGACTCAAGGCCCGTTACAGAAGCAGCGGCCAAGCCCCGACTGCGAACAGAAGCAAGCACTCGGCGAGGGACTAAGCTCACAAGGGATTGACTCAAGGCCCGTTACAGAAGGCTTTCACTGGCTACCGCGATGTAAAAAGCGGATCACAACGTCGTGCCGTTGCCCGGACGAGCAGCCAAAGGCTGTGCCTGTCCAGTAGGCCGCACCTGGACTCGCCAAGGACACCGGGGCGTCAGCAGCCTGTTGTCTACGGCGTGTGTACATTTAGGATTTACCGGCGTCCGGAATGACAATGGTTGTATTCCTCATTCAGGAAGCTCAGGCCGTGCTCAAAGGTGGCGCATCAACGGATGACCTATGTTAGAAGGTGAGATAGGACATCCGGGAACAGTTCTCACGTTTCGTCCGGAGGACCAATGGACGCTGCTATACTCATGACCGTAGATCATTGTTATCAATCGATCGCCGGGCGCCTGCCGGTTTAATCCACACCCTCAGGCCATGTGCAGCGCCCTACATAAAGTTCGTCCACTCCGGGCGGATTTCTGGATATATTTGAGATAGCGATTTCGATTTGGTGCGAGCGACGGGGATCGAACCCGTATACCTTGCGGTGAGGGATTTTAAGTCCCTTGCGTCTACCAGTTTCGCCACGCTCGCGCAGGCATTCTCCTTCAACGACTGAGGCGATTCAGTCAAGAGCGAGACGGCTCCTCATGTTTGCGCTGGACGCGCTGCAATACGGACCGGATTCAAAAGGCAACCGGCAACCACGCCGACGGATGCGCCGACAATCTTGACCGCGGCGTCGTGGAAGCGCGCATGGCGCGTCGGCGACAGGCATTGCAGATACTCAACTGCCAAGGCGCCGGCGGCCAGGAGAAGCGCGACCGCGATCCAATGCCGCGGATAGGCGAGCGCGAACATGAAGCCGGCCAACGAATAAGCCAGAGCGCGGTCGAGATTGACTGACGTGACCGTATGCGGGCGCAACCCGATCGGCGACAGGGTGACGAAAATAATGGCCGCGAAAAGCAGCCAGGCAATCGGTCTTGCAAATTTGCTTGAGATCATCCGGGCGATGTAGCCGCATTGCGAGCGAATTGATAGCGCACAATCGCGTTATTGCGCGAACGGCGGCAGCCGATACAAAAGATGACTTCGCAAGTGGACAATATTGGCGGATATGGGCTTTTTCCCGTTGCGCGCTTATGCCATAGCGGTGGTCGGTAACAGCAATGGACGAACGATTGTGACCAGGCAGGATGTCGAGAGCGCCGAAGCGGCCATGCGCAGCCTATTTCCAGCAACGCCACTGCAGCTGAACGAGCACCTGTCGGCGCGCTATGGCGCCGACATCTGGCTGAAGCGCGAAGACCTTTCACCCGTGCGTTCCTACAAGATTCGCGGCGCCTTCAATTTCTTCCGCAAGGCGATCGCCGAGGGTGCTGGCGGCAAGACCTTCGTCTGCGCCTCGGCCGGCAATCATGCCCAGGGCTTTGCCTTCGTCTGCCGCTATTTCGGCGTGCATGGCGTTGTCTTCATGCCGGTGACAACGCCGCAGCAGAAGATCGACAAGACGCGCATCTTTGGCGCGGAGTTCATCACCATCAAGCTGACGGGCGACTTCTTCGATCAATGCTACAAGGCCGCCCGCGATCACGTCGAGGCGATCGACGGCGTCATGGTGCCGCCGTTCGACCATCCGGATATCATCGAAGGCCAGGCGACGGTTGCCGCGGAAATCCTGCAGCAACTGCCCGAAGGGACCACACCTGATATGGTCGTCATGCCGGTCGGTGGCGGCGGACTGGCGGCTGGCATCACTAGTTATCTCGATGATTTTGTGCCAAAATCCGGCTTCATCTTCACGGAGCCGGCCGGCGCGCCGAGCCTGAAGCGAAGCATCGAAGCAAGGCAGGTGGTGACGCTCGCCAAGGTTGACAATTTCGTCGACGGTGCGGCCGTTGCGCGGATCGGGGATCTGAACTTCGCCGCCCTGGAAGGCTTTCCCACCGAGCAGGTCATGCTGATGCCGGAAAACGCCATTTGCGTGACCATCGGCGAGATGCTGAACGTCGAGGGAGTCGTCCTCGAACCGGCGGGAGCACTATCGCTGACCGCAATTGCCGCGATGGATCCGGAAGTGCTGAGAGGCAAGACCGTCATCGCCGTTGTCTCCGGGGGCAACTTCGATTTCGAACGCCTTCCCGATGTCAAGGAGCGCGCAATGCGCTATGCCGGATTGAAGAAGTACTTCATCCTGCGGATGCCTCAGCGACCCGGCGCCTTGCGCGACTTTCTGAACCTGCTTGGCCCCGACGACGACATCGCCCGTTTCGAGTATCTCAAGAAGACGGCTCGCAATTTCGGCTCGGTGTTGATCGGTATTGAGACCAAGGCGCCCGAGAATTTCGCGCAGCTCATCGCGAACTTCGAGAATGCGGCCATCGGCTTCGAGGACATCACCGAAAACGAGATCCTCGCAAACCTCATCATTTAACTTTTCCGGCACGCGCTGCCATGATAAGGCGAAATATGGCTTCGATCTTCTCCAGTATTTTCTCAATGTTTTCAGGCGGCGGCAAATCGCCTGAAGCGCCGGCTGGCGTCTCTTCCGAGCCGCAGCTCTATGGGGACTGCTCGATCTATGCCGAGCCGCAAAAGGAAGGCGGCCAGTACCGCCTTGCCGGCCGGATCGAGAAAACTGTCGGGGGCGAGGTCCTCGTACGCAATTTCATTCGCGCCGACATGTTCGGATCTTGGGATGATGCGATCGAGTGCACGGTGCGCAAGGCGCAGCAGATCATCGACCAGAACGGGCCGTCATTGTTCAACGACGGCGCGAAAGTTCGCCAGGTCTGATCCGCTTTCCTCGGAATCGGTAGGACGATACTGATACTCACGCAATCTTAAAGCATTACGAGGAATCTTGGTGTCCGCAGCCTTGCAGGACAGCCACGTGCCTTACGACAAACACAGACCATCGCTCATGTTCGCCGCCATTAAGGTGTGGTGGACTGCCTCTGGATGCGCGCTGGCTGGTGAGAGGGGCAGCTGATGGAAGCCTTTAACCTGCTGCTGTTTGCCATTGCCGCCGTTGGCTATTTCACGCTCATGGTGACGTTACTGCACTTCCGCCAGCGCCTCGGCCTGGGCATGTTTCTCACTGCCCTCGGTGTCATGCACTTCATGGAAACCTACCTGGCGGCAGTCTTTTATGTCGCGCTACCGTTCGGCATTGCGTCGCCTGGTTCGTCGGTATTCTTCACTGGCAAGCTGATGATGATTCTCATGCTTTATCGGCAAGAGGACGCTGCTACCGTTCGCCAACCGATCTACGGCCTGTTTGTCGGCAATATCCTGACGGTCGCCGTAGCATGGCTGCTGCAACTGCATACGCCGATCGAGCTCCCTCGGGGCGATGGCGCGAACTTCGATTTCCTCAAGGAAATGGGATGGCTCATGGTTTGGGGGACGACGCTCCTCTATCTCGATTCCATCGGCATTATCCTGCTGTACGAGCGCCTCGGCCGCTTCCTGAAGCACTGGATCATCGTGCGCTTTATGATCTGCGGCTTCGTCATCCTCACATTCGATCAGATCGGGTTCTTCGGTGCGCTCCACTACTTCCTCGAGATTCCTGCCTCTGCCTTCTGGGACGGATGGAAGGCCAAGATGTTTGCCGTCTGCATCTATGCGTTGCTCTTCGCCGTCTACGAAGTTTGGATACGGCGCGAAGGCATTCCCGCGAGCGTGCGGCCGATCAGTGATGTCTTCAGTGACCTGACCTTCCGGGAGCGTTACAACGATCTGCTTGATCGTACCGGCAGGGACGTGCTGACGGGGGTCTACGATCGCGCGCGAATGGAGATGGAAGCGCCGGTCATGGTTCGCGAAGCACTGCGGCAGGGACACTCCGCCACGGTCATCATTCTGGACGCGGACCATTTCAAGGAGGTCAACGACCGCTTCGGGCATCTGCAGGGAGATGAGGTGTTGAAGGCGATCACGCTTCGCCTCGGCAGCATTTTGCGATCGGCCGACCGTGTCTTCCGTTTTGGCGGCGAGGAATTCGTCGCGGTCTGCCCGGCAACCGACCATGCCGAGGGAATGGGGCTGGCCGAACGCTTGCGCTGGACGATCGCGAATAGCGTCAAGACGCCGGATGGCGAGCCCGTGACCATCAGTATCGGCGTGGCGACAGCCGATACCGACGGCGTGAGCTTCACAACGGTTCTTTCGGCCGCCGACCAGAGGCTCTACCAGGCGAAGAAAAGCGGTCGCAATTGCGTGGTCGGCAAGCCCGGGCTCGAGAAGATCGATTAGCCGATCACGATGCGCGGAATATTTTGGCGCCGGACGGGGCGCTCGTCGCGCCGCCATCGACCACAATTTCAATCCCTGTGACGTTGGTCGAATCGCTTGACGCGAAATAGAGCGCGGCCTTGGCAATTTCCTCCGCTTCGCTCATTCGGCCGAGCGGGCTCATTGCGCCCAGCCGGGCTTCAAGCGCCGACATTGCATCCGCCGTCGACGCCACCGGTTGCCAGATCGGTGTCTTGGTGCCGCCTGGCGTGACCTGGTTGACGCGGATGCCGCGCGGCGCAAGCTCGGAAGCCATATTGCGGGTCATGGCACGTACCGCACCCTTCGTCGCTGCATAGGCTGAATAGCCGGGCGCACCAAGCACCGCATGAACCGAGCCGTTTAGGATGACCGAGCTGCCGTCGTTCAGATGCGGCAATGCCGACTGGACCGTAAAGAAGACGGAGGTCAGGTTCGTGCTGATGATCGTGTTAAATTGCTCCAGCGACGTTCCACCAAGGGGAGTCGCACCGCCAATCCCGGCATTTGCAAAGAGCACGTCAAATTTGCCGAACTTGGCGGCGGCTTCCGCAAAGGCCCGCTCCGTGGCCGCGACGTCCGTTACATCAAGTCTCAGCGCAAGCACGTTGCTGCCGAACGCCTTCTCGGCGGCGGCGAGGGTCTYGGTATTCCGGCCGGTGATGATCACCTTCGCCCCTTCGTCGAGGAAGACCTTGGCAGTTGCAAGACCGATGCCGCTATTTCCGCCCGTGATGAGGGCGACCTTGTTCTGCAGACGCATTGCATGACTCCTCTTGGAAAATTGCGCCATCTGGATTAGGATATACATCCAGAAGGATTATGATCGTAATCTAAATCTGTCAACCGGTGTGGGGAGAGATTTTTATGGGCCACTCACAGCAGGACAAGCGCAAGACACACGAGCGGATCGTCGAAATTGCATCGAAGCGTCTGCGTGAGAAGGGGCTGGATGGCGTCGGCGTCGCGGATCTGATGAAGGAGGCGGGGCTGACCGTCGGTGGCTTCTACAAGCATTTTGCGTCCCGAGACGAACTGGTGGCAGAGGCAATGCAATCGGCCTTCGGCGCCTGGTCGGCGAAGGTTCGGTCGGAGGGGCGGACTCCAGAGGACATTCCGTTGCAGGAGTATGCGGCGATCTACCTGAGCGGAAAACACCGGGACGATACAGCCGGCGGGTGTCCGTTTGCGGCCCTGACGGCCGATCTGGCCCGCAGTGGCGAGAGGTGCCGATCGCTTGCGACTGATCAGCTGAAGACGAGCGTAAACAGCATGCAGGCGCGCATTGACGCCACCGATGAGGCAGAGGCTCGCCGCAAGGCGATCATCATGTCCTGTCTCATGAGTGGAGCGCTTGGCCTTGCACGGATATCCAACGATGAAGCCTTTGGCGGCGAGATCCTCGACACTGTGAAGGCCTTCGTGAACGAGTTCGGCACAAAATGAAAACGGCCGGTGAGAACCGGCCGTTTCAACATCGATTTCGACACCGATTAGGCGGCGAGGGCGATTTCCTCAGCGCGGGCCTTGGCAGCGCCAATTGCCTTCTCGGCAGCTTCCGGGCCAAAGGCGAGGCCTTCGACGTAGATCGTTTCGACGTCGGTGATACCGAGGAAGCCGAGGACCGACTTCAGGTACGGTACAGCGTGGTTCATGCCTGCCGCCGGGCCCTGCGAATAGACGCCACCGGAAGCAAGAACGACGTAGACCTTCTTGCCGGTGGCAAGGCCAACCGGGCCGCTTTCGGTGTACTTGAAGGTAAGGCCGGCGCGGGCGACGTTGTCGATCCAAGTCTTCAGCGACGAGTAGATGTTGAAGTTGATGAGACCCGTACCGATGACAACCGTATCGGCTGCGAGCAGTTCGGCGACGAGTTCGTCCGACGTCTTCACGGCGGCGGCTTCCTCAACGGTGCGATCATCGGCAGGCTTGCGGATGGCTGCGGTGAAGAGATCATCGATGTGCGGCAGCGGATTTACACCTAGGTCGCGACGAACGACGGCGCTGCCCGGCTGCTGAGCCTTGATCTTTTCGGCAAGGTCAGCGGCGATCGTGGTCGAAAGAGAGTCTACACGCGGGCTGGAAGTCAAAAGCAGAATGGAAGACATGATTGAATTTCCTCTCGAATTTGCGTTCGCGGCCGTTCTTGGGAGCTTCGAGCCGCTGTTTCGAAGCAGAAAATAGGACTGGCCGACTATCGAAAAAACTGTGATAATGTCGATCAAAATCATCGATAGATTGGATGGAAGATGCTTCCGAACCCCACACTCGACCAGTTGCAAGTGTTCCTTACCGTTGCGGAAATGGGCAGCTTTTCGGCTGCTTCGCGCACGCTAAATCGCGCTCAATCGGTCATAAGCTACACGATCGCCAACCTCGAGGCGCAGCTGGAGGTGCCCCTTTTCGAGCGTTCGGGTGCGAGGCAACCGAAGCTGACGGAGGCGGGCAGGGCACTCCTCGAAGACGCACGGCGACTCGTCTCGGATCTCGAGGTGATGCGCGCCCGCGTAAAGGGGCTGAAGGAAGGGTTGGAGGCCGAGGTCTCCGTCGCGATCAGTGTCATGGTGCCGTCAAAGGCGATGGTTGAGGTCCTGCGCGAGTTTCGCAACGAGTTCCCGTCCGTCGGGCTCAATCTGGCGGTCGGTGAACTCGGCGTGGTGATGGATCTCGTCTCAAACGGCAAGGCGACGATCGGGATCGGCGGTGCCATCCTGCAGCAGCATGATTCGCTTGTGACCGAGCGCATCGGCCATTCCTTCATGGTGCCGGTTGCGTCGAGCGCTCATCCTTTGGCGCGGTTGGGCCGGCCGTTGACGCTGGCCGATGTCCGCGACGAGACGCAGCTTGTTGTCACCGACCCTTCCGGATTGACCAAAGGTCGCGACTTCAATGTGCTTTCCTACAAGACGTGGCGCGTTAGCGATATCGCGACGAAGCACTCTCTTATTCGCGGGGGTCTCGGCTGGGGTGGTCTTCCGGCGTCGCTTATTCGAGACGAGTTGAGAAGCGGAGCGCTTGTACACCTGGATCTCCAGGCCTACGAGCAAGGCGAGTATCCAATTTATGCGATGCGACGAATCTCAACCCCGCCCGGACCGGCTGCCACCTGGATGGTTGACGCCTTTCGATCCAGGCTTTCGCAATGCCCAAGCCATGCCGACTTCACCGCCGAGGTGGCGGAGTATGCAGCGCGCGACCTTTCCCTAGCGGCGGAATAGGCGAGGCGCAAGGGCCTCCCCGGGAGCTGAACGCCTAGAGAACCAGACGGAATTTGGCGAATCCATCGGTGCCTTCACCTGCGTCCTCGATCTTCACGCTTTTCACGTCCGCGAGGAACTGCTTGGCCTTCGGACCGCTCTGGAAGACGGCCGTCGTTCCCGGCAACGGTTTGAAGGTCCAGTTGCCGTCGGCCGACGGATTGATCGTGCGCTCTTCGTGGACGAAGCGGACGATAACGTCACGATTGGTGTCCGGCGCCTGGAAGACGACCTTGTCGGCGGCGATTTCCGGGAACTTGCCGCCGCCGCCGGCGCGGTAGTTGTTGGTGACGACGACAAATTTCTGCTTGAGATCAATAGGCTTGCCGTCGAACTGCAGATTCTGGATGCGGTTCGCATCGGCATTGATCAACTTGCCGTCATCATCGAACCTGCGCGGTTGCGACAGGTCTATCTGGTAGGTGACGCCATCGATCACATCGAAGTTGTAGGATGGGAAGGCACTGTTCAGCAGGTCCGTGTCCTTCGATCCCGGTTTCACCTCGTTGAACATGGCGGCTGACATTTCCAGCCAGTTCTTCACCTGTTCGCCAGTGATGGCGACCGCCTGAACCGTGTTGGGGTACAGGTAGAGATCAGCGACGTTCTTGATCGCGATATCGCCGGCGGGCACGTCGGTATAGTAGTCCGCGCCGCCGCGACCGCCGGCCTTGAACGGCGCTGCGGCCGACAGCACGGGCAGGTCCTTGTATTCGGTGTCGGCAAGCATCTGCTTGATGTACCAGGTCTGTGCCTGGCTAACGATCTGGACGGATGGGTCGTCGGCAACGAGCGCGAAATAGGAATAGAGCGGGGCCGATGTCCTGCCGACCGGAGTGCGCACGTAGGCAAGGGTGGCCTCATGCTCAGCCTTCGCAGCTTCGATGACGTCCTTTTTGTCGGCGACGTCGGCGATGACTTTCTTCTTATCGTCGCGGTGGTAGATCGGCCGCGCTTCCGAGGTGAAGTCGACAATTCTCCAACCTTTGCCGTCCTTTTCCAGCAGGAGGTCAATGAGGCCGAGATGGGAGCCCCAGAAGCCCGCCATCACAGCAGGCTTGCCATGCAACGTGCCTTTCACCGGATCGGCATTCTGGATGCCATCCCAGGTCTTGGGACCGGGGAAGACGAGGTGCTGATGCCCGGTAAAGATCGCGTCGATTCCATCGACCGCGGCAAGATGCAGCGATGCGTTCTCCATCTTCTCGGAGGGGGCCGCGCCGTCGATGCCGGAATGAGAGAGCGCGATCACGATATCCGCGCCTTCCTGCTTCATGACCGGCACCCAGGCCTTGGCCGCCTCGACGATGTCGCGCGTCTGCGCCTTGCCTTCGAGGTTCTTGATATCCCACAGCATGATTTGCGGCGGCACAAAACCGATGAAGCCGATCTTGATAGGGGTCTCGCTGCCGGCGCCGTCCTTGATTGTCTTCTCGACGATGAGATAGGGCTTGAAAAACAGCTCGTCCTTGGTCGGATCGGACACGAGCTGGCCTTTGGTCAGGTTTGCGCAGACGAACGGGAAATTTGCCCCGTTCAGCACCTTGAACATGAAATCGAGGCCGTAGTTGAATTCATGGTTCCCGAGCGTGCCGACCGTGTAGCCGAGCGTGTTCATCGCCTTGATGACGGGATGTAGGTCACCGTCCTTCATCCCGCGTTGGTAGGCCATGTAGTCGCCCATCGGGTTGCCCTGCAGCACGTCGCCATTGTCGATCAGCAGCGAGTTGGCAGCTTCGGCCCGGATGTTATCGATGATCGTCGCGGTGCGCGCCAGGCCCATCGTGTCGTTCGGCTTGTCGGAATAGTAGTCGTAGGGAAAGACGTTGACGTGAATGTCGGTCGTTTCCATCAGGCGAAGATGCGCCTGATTGGCGGCTGCGTGCGCGCTGAAGGGATGAAGAAGGATGAGCGCTGACGTGGCGGCCAGGCCGCCAAGCAACGAGCGGCGGGTCACTGGTGGCAGATCCAGAATGGAAGACATGAAAACTCCTTCGAAAATCACGCGTCGCCCGGCCCATGGCGAGACTAGGGTGATTTGCGAAGGAGTAAACCCTGAAAATGACAGGGAATTATCGCGAGAGGACTGGCTTTACTTCCTTGTGGAAGAACCGGAAGTATGAGGCCACCTGCGCACGGGCATTGGAGTTCGGGTCGAACTGAATTCCGAGGCGGCCATTATGGCTCCAGCGGATGATGCCGTGAAGCGTGCCGAGGTCTTCGGCGATGATTTGCACGCGGCTGCCGGCCGCGGCGTGGATCGGCGACCGGATCTCGACGGCAACGCCGGTAACCGACATATCGAGGATGCGAGCATCAACTTCTTTGGTGAGATAGCGGACCTTGCCGAATACACGGCAGGACCGCCGCTCGGCCTTTCGGGCAATGATATTCAGATTACGCTGCATGTTACGCTCCACCAGAACATGTAGGTGAAATCTACTGGAGGAACATTAAGAATGCTCTAATTGATCGATCTAGAATTGCGGAGAGCCCCGCTGCAAACGTGTTCTGCGCGCAACGACGTGTTCGCGCCACACGGTGAAAATGCCTGCCGCCACGACGATGGCGGAGCCAACGATCATCGTGAGGCTCAGCTTCTCGCTGTAGATCACCACGCCGATGATCGATGCATAGACGAGTTGCAGATATGTCAGCGGCTGCACGGCGGCAGCATCCAGCATATCGTAGGCCCGGATGAGAAAATAATGACTCGAGATGCTGGTCAGACAGACAAGCGTCATCCAGCCCCAGTCCCACCCCGACATCCAGGTCCAATAGAAAGGTCCGACAAGCGTCATGGCGATGCCGCCGACGACACCCGTGTAGAAGAAGCTCGTCATCGCCGAGTCGTCCCGACTGACAAGCCGCGTAGCGATGACGTAAAATGCAAACAGGAAGCATGAGAAGACAGCAAGCAGCAGCTTGACGTCGAAAAACTCGCCTTCCGGCTTCAGGATCAACAGCACCCCGACCAGACCCGCACCAATTGCCGTCCAGCGGCGCCAGCCCACCCGTTCGCCAAGGATCGGCATCGAGAGCAGCGCAATCAGAATCGGGGTTGCGGAAAAGATTGCCTGCGAGTGGGCTAGGCCGATCAGGGCGAAGCAATTGATGACAAGGACAACCTGAGAGGCCAGCAAAACGCCCCTGAAGACCTGCAGGAGCGGCCTCTTTGTCTTAGCCGTCTGCTTGAGGCCACCCCTCATCTTGCAAGCAAGCGCAATGGTGAATGCGGCAAAGGCCCAGTAGCGGATCATGGTGATGAAGACGGGCGGATAGGCGGAGGCCAGGTGCTTCGAGATGCCGTCCTGCAGCGAGAAGATGGTGATCGCCAGCAGGACGAAAATATATCCTTGGGTTTTGGATTTCATGCGTACGGGGTCTTATTGTGGGGGGATCAGGCAGAGGACGACGAAGCCGCTGCTCCGATTCTGCGACATTCTGCCGATTTCAGCTCTCTGTCAAAGCCCGACATTTGGCCTGTCGATGACTTCACGCAGGGCGAAGCTGGAGTTGATCTTTACGACATGCGGGAGTGCTGAGAGCCAGTCGCGATGGATGCGCTCGTAGTCCTCGAGGTCGCGCGCGGCGACACGGAGAATGTAATCGTATTCGCCCGACATCAGATAACAAACCAAGACGTTCGGACAGCGTTTCACCGCGGCTTCGAATTCGGAGAGCGTCTTCGCAAATTGGCCCGACAGGGAGATGTGCACGATCGCGATCATCTTGTAGTCGAGCGCCTTGTGAGAGACGTGGGCGTGGTAGCCGCGGATGACGCCTCGCTTCTCCAGTATATCAAGCCGCCGAGAGCAAGCCGATGGCGACAGTCCAACCTTGGCTGCAAGGTCGGCATTGGTAATGCGGGCGTCGGACTGAAGCGTCTTCAGAATCGCAAGATCGATGGCGTCGGGTTCTGACATTCGAAGAACTTTCGATTGTTTGCTCTAATTCGCAATATTCTTCGAAAATCACCCGCTGCGCAAACCTTCTTTGCAAGGACATTTCGCGGGTGTGGTGATTGGATTTCCCGGTCAAAAACACTCCGCGAAGCGGACATAATGAGAGAGGAACGCTCAATGCGTGTCGGTTGCCCGAAGGAAATCAAGAATCATGAATATCGTGTCGGACTGACACCTGCATCCGTTCGTGAATATGTCGCCCATGGCCACGAGGTCTGGGTTGAGACCAAGGCGGGCGCCGGCATCGGTGCTGATGACGCGGCCTATGCGGCCGCTGGCGCAAAGATTGCCGCCTCGGCCAAGGAAATCTTCGAGAAGTGCGATATGATCGTCAAGGTCAAGGAGCCGCAACCCTCCGAGTGGGCGCAGCTTCGCGATGGCCAGATTCTCTACACCTATCTTCACCTCGCGCCCGACCCGGAACAGACCAAGGGTCTCCTTGCGTCCGGCGTCACCGCTGTTGCCTATGAGACGGTAACGGACGATCGGGGCGGTCTGCCCCTCCTTGCGCCGATGTCCGAGGTGGCCGGACGCCTGTCTATACAGGCTGGTGCGACCGCCCTGCAGAAGGCCAATGGCGGGCTGGGTATCTTGCTCGGCGGCGTTCCCGGCGTGCTGCCGGCGAAGGTCGCTATTATTGGTGGCGGCGTCGTCGGCCTGCATGCCGCCAGGATGGCCGCGGGCCTCGGCGCCGATGTCAGCATCCTCGACAAGTCACTGCCCCGTCTCCGCCAGCTTGACGATATCTTCGGCGGTCGCGTCCATACGCGCTATTCCAGCATTCAGGCTCTGGAAGAAGAAGTTTTCGCGGCGGACCTCGTCATTGGGGCCGTGCTCATTCCGGGCGCCGCCGCGCCGAAGCTTGTGACCCGCGAAATGCTGTCGGGGATGAAGCGAGGCTCTGTCATCGTCGACGTTGCCATCGACCAGGGCGGCTGCTTCGAGACGTCGCATGCAACGACCCATTCCGAACCGACCTACGTTGTCGATGACGTGGTGCACTACTGCGTCGCCAACATGCCAGGCGCCGTGCCGGTCACCTCGGCACATGCCTTGAACAATGCAACGCTGGTTTACGGTCTGGCGCTGGCCGATCGCGGCCTGCGTGCGATTGCGGAAGATCGTCACCTCAGGAACGGTCTCAATATCCACAAGGGACGCGTCACCAATAAGCCGGTGGCCGAAGCGCTGGGCTACGAAGCCTATGCTCCGGAAAGCGTACTAACCGTAGCGTAATTCCCATCACGTTACGTGAGGCAGGCTGGTCGCATTCTCCTGCGACCAGCCTTTTTCCATCATCTGTCTATACGGCATTGATAGCAGTTGTTGCGTGCCGACCGCACATGCACGTAGGCAATCTCCGGCCGCTCGAGGAGCTGGGTGGCATAGGAGCGGATATCGGGTGTCAGAGTTACCGCGCCTGTGCCGTACACGATCCGGTTATCGGCATTGTAACCGCGCACGATGAAATCCGGGCTGGTCAGAACCGGCGGCAGGACCTCTTCTGCGGCATAGCGCTCGCAGGGCTCCTTGTGAAGAAAGACCGGACCGGTCTCCGCATAGGGCTGAAGCTCCGGAAACGGCCGGTAGGCGAAGACCAGCAATTCCTCGCCGGCATCGATATTCTTCAGGCAATGACGGCAGGGATGGCCAGGCCCGTCGGAAACCATCGTCTCGGGCAAGAAACCGTAGGCGTCTGTACCGCCGTTCCAGAGATTCTCGGCGTCGGCGGTGGGCATGGCGGAAAAGCGGATGTCGGTCATGGCGGATCTCCTTGCTGATTGCCAAGAGATGCGCCTTTATCGGGGTCGAAACCACCCGATTCCTGCCAGAGCCCTCGAGGGCTCCAGCTCCTGGCCGACTCACCAGTCCTTCTTGCTCAACTCCAGAAGTTCCTTGTCGCTGAGCGGCCGGACGATGCCCGAACCGGTGGAGACCGGTGAAAAGCCGAACATCTGGTAGAGCTGCAAAGCGCGCGGGTGATCAAGATCGTTGGTCGTCGTCGTCACCCGCTTCGGATTGAGCGTCCAGATTGCGTAGAGCGCCTGCAGCAGGAACCACTTTCCGATCCCCAGGCCAAGCGCATGCTCGAACAGCCCGAAGTGGCTGAGCTCGATCGTGTCCTCATCCTCGACGAAGTACTCGTAGAAGCCAGCAGGCGCGCCGTTGACGTAGAGCACGCTGATATTGTTGCGTTTGTCGTGCAGCGACCTGGCCAAATCCTCGTCAAGCATCCGCAGCCGGTCCACCCACTGCCACCTAGCACCGACCTGACGGTAGAGATAGCGATAGAATGGCAGCGGAATGTCGGGAGCTCGCATGATCGCCGTCTGGATGTTGATCGGCACCGGAAGGCTTGCCTTCGGCGGTGCCGTCATTTCCAGGCGCGTAATATGGGCTTTTAGGGAAGAGGGGGGCTTCACCATCGTGTCAGGCTTTGACCGGTTCCGGCGGACCGGTGACAACAGGCGTGTCGTCCCGGCCACCCCATTCGCTCCAGGAACCGTCGTAGAGCTTGTTGTCGGTATGGCCGAGGGATTCCAGCGCCAGCGTGATGATGGCCGCGGTGATGCCCGAACCGCAGGACGTGACCACGGGCTTCGACAGGTCTACGCCCGCCTCCTCGATCGTCTGCTTGAGTTCCGGCAGGGATTTGAAGCGGCCCTGGGTGGCGAAGACACCCGATGGCAGGTTTCGCGCGCCCGGCATGTGACCGGAGCGCATGCCAGCGCGCGGCTCAGGCTCGACCGCTGCAAAGCGGCCCGCGCTCCTGGCATCCGCTATCTGCAGCGCGCCGCTTGCAACGATATCCCGCATGGCGTCGAGATTGACGACCCGCGAGGCGTCATAGGTGGGCTTGAAAACCTTTGGCTCGTGGCGCGGAACGGTGGCCTCAAGCGGCCGACCCTCCGCTTTCCATCCGTCCAGTCCACCATCGAGTACGTACACATTCCGTGCGCCCATCACGCGAAACAGCCACCACACACGCGGCGATGCGAACATCCCGATGCCATCATAGACGACAATATGATCGTTTTCCCCGATGCCGAGCTTGCCGACTTCGGTTGCGAAAAACTCTGGCGAGGGGATCGTGTGCGGCAGCAGTACGGAATGATCCGCGATCTTGTCCTGATCGAAGCGGATGGCGCCCGGGATATGGCCGGCGGCGTATTCGGCGTCGGCATCGCGCTTCTGCGCCGGCAGATAGAAGGACGCATCCAGGACGCGTAAATCCGGCTTGCCCAATTCCGCCTGCAGCAAATCGGCCGAAACGACGAAACGGCTCTTTTCTTCGCTCATTCTACTCTCCCTGGGGCTTCAGGCTTCGTCGCCGGGAGCGCCGAAGCGAATACGGAAGCGACGGTTTTCCTTGCCCTTCTTTTCGATCTTGGCAATATGAATCTGACCGACTTCCTGAGTTTCGGACACATGTGTGCCGCCGCAGGGCTGGCTGTCAATCGCAGAGTTTTCGCCGATGCAGACAAGGCTGACCCGACCGAGCCCGATCGGCGGACGGACGTTCTTAGATTTGACGATACCAGGGTTGGCAGCAAGCTCCTCGTCGGTGATCCACTGCAGGTAGACCGGATAGTTCTGCCGCACCAGTTCCATGAGTTTTTCGGTGACGTCGTCCTTGTCGATCGTCTCGGTCATATCGAAGTCGACACGGCTCTCATCCTCGCCGACAGCTGCACCCGTGATCGGATAGGAGCAGACGACGGAGAGCAGGTGACAGGCGGTGTGCATCCGCATAAGCTTGTAGCGGCGCGGCCAGTCGACATGCAGTACCAGCTTCTCGCCGACGGCCGGCTGTTCCTGGCCCTCGAGCGGCACATGCACGACGATGTCCTTGGTCGCTCCATGCTTCGTCTGCCCAAGCGTGATCTTGCTGCCATCGGCGCGCTCGAGGAATCCCGTATCGCCCGGCTGGCCTCCCGATGTCGCATAGAAGCAGGTTTGATCCAGCTCAATGCCCCTGTCGTCGTGAACGGCGGTTACCACCGCCTCGCATGTCGAAAGATAGAAATCGTCACGATAGAGGGCATTGACGGGCATGGGGTCTCACGCTGCTGGTTCGTATGGGATCTGTATGTCTTGCGTCTTGGCGAGCCACGCCGGAACCGGCAGGCCCTTCGACGTCAGGAAATCGGGGTTGAAAAGCTTGGACTGGTAGCGGTTGCCGTAGTCGGCGAGGATTGTCACGATGGTATGGCCGGGACCGAGCTCCTTGGCAAGGCGTACTGCGCCGGCGATGTTGATTGCCGTCGATCCGCCCAGGCACAAGCCTTCATGCTCGACGAGATCGAAGACGTAGGGTAGGGCTTCCGCATCCGAAATGCTACAGGCGAAATCGGGCGTGAAGCCTTCCAGGTTCGCTGTGATCCGTCCCTGACCGATCCCTTCAGTGATCGAGGAACCCGACGCTTTCAATTCGCGGTTCTTGTAGAATTCGTAGAGCGCGGCTCCGTCGGGGTCGGCCAGGCCGATCTTGATGTCCTTGTTGAATGCCTTGAGGCCGGCGGCCACACCCGCAAGCGTCCCGCCAGAGCCGACGGAGCAGATAAAGCCGTCGACTTTGCCGTTGGTATCGTTCCAGATCTCGCTGGCCGTCGTTTCGATGTGCGCCTGCCGGTTGGCGACGTTGTCGAACTGGTTCGCCCAGATCGCGCCGTTGGGATCCGTCTTCGCCAGCTGTTCGGCAAGCCTTCCTGAGACCTTCACATAATTGTTCGGGTTCTTGTAGGGAACGGCGGGCACCTCGACGAGTTCGGCGCCGAGCAACTTCAGCGCATCCTTCTTTTCCTGGCTCTGCGTCTCCGGGATGACGATTACGGTCCGGTAGCCGAGCGCCTTTGCAACGACCGTCAGGCCGATGCCGGTATTGCCGGCGGTCCCCTCGACAATGACGCCGCCCGGCCGCAGCAGGCCCTTCTTCTCTGCGTCGCGAATGATGTAGAGCGCCGCGCGATCCTTGACCGACTGGCCGGGATTGAGGAATTCCGCCTTGCCGAGAATAGTGCAGCCGGTCGCTTCCGACGCACCCTTGAGCTTGATCAACGGGGTGTTGCCGATTGCCTCTAGAACGGAGGGATGGACGGTCATGGACTCTGCCTCTTTTGAACGCTTAGTTTAGGAACGGTCTTTTCCCTTCACAAGGCTAGGTTGGCAAGAAATGCTATTCCATCCCTTTGAGCGCAGCGACAAAATTAGACTTCGCCGCCGTCCAGGCACTCGAGCCAGAGCCGTTCGCCGGCCTTGTGATCCGGAGATTGACTTTCAGCGTAGGGATGACGACAAAGCAGTCTCCAGAAGCAAAAACAACCGAAACCGTCATGGTTCATGAGCATATCGACACGGTCGATGCGTTGATGGCGCATTACGTCGCCGGATCCCTTCCTGAGCCGGCACGCGTGCTGGTCGAATCGCATCTTGAAATGAAGCCCGATCATCGCTTGCTGGTGAGAGATCTGGAATCCCTTGCTGGGGAGGCCCTCGAGGAGACACCCGAAGCTGCAATGGGCGATCGCGACGTGCGCCTCGCCGCGGTCTTCGCCTCTGCGCTGCCAGCTGAAAGGCCAGCCGATCTGCCGACAAAACAGGGGTTCTTCCCGAAGGCGATTCGCAACCTGGTCGGCTATGATGTGGATACGGTCCCCTGGAAGACGAAGCTTCCCGGCTTCAAGGAGTACTCGACCGATATCGATGGATGCGAAGTCAGCCTGATGTGGATCAAGGCTGGCCGGGCTTTGCCTGCACACACCCACAAGGGCATGGAGCTCACCTTGATCCTGGACGGCGCGTTCAACGACCGTCGCGGCCATTTCGGGCCTGGCGACATCTCAGTAGCGGACGAGAGCGTCGACCACCGACCTGTTGCCGAAAAAGATCGTCCCTGCATCGCGTTTTCGGTTTTTGACGCGCCGATCAAGCTCACCGGCTCCTTCCCCCAGTTCATCCGAGACCTGATCGGCTGAAAGCAGCCACAATGGCGTGATATTCCCTTGAAACCGGGAGATGGCGAGGAACTCCCGGACCTGTTTTGACGTTTGGAAAACAGCCCGGAGGAGATGTGCCATGCCAGATTTCGTCGCCCGTCCCGAACATGGAATAGCCTGGATATCGGGCGCGAGTTCCGGAATCGGGCGAGCGTTGGCATTGAAGCTCGCCGGAGACGGATACAAGGTCGCCGTCACCGCTCGCGACCACGAGAAGCTTGCGGAATTGCAGGCCGAAGCTGCGGACCTACCCGGCAGCATCATCGTGCTCGACGGCGATGTCACCAACGCCGAAGACATGGAGCACGTGCTTGCGTCAATCGAATATGAACATGGCGCACTTGCGCTGGCGGTTTTCAATGCGGGGGTCTATTTCCCGGTCCACGCGGAAGAACTGAATCTCAGCGATTTCGAGCAGAGCTTCGCGGTCAATCTGCAGGGTGTCGTGAATTGCCTCATCCCGGCCGTGCGGCACATGAAGGCCAAAGGGCAGGGGCAGATCGCCGTCGTTTCATCGGTATCAGGCTATGGCGGCCTGCCGACAAGCGCGGCCTACGGTGCGACCAAAGCCGCCTTGATCAACATGGCCGAGAGCTTGAAATTCGATCTCGACAAGATGGGCATCCGCATTCAGCTCATCAATCCGGGCTTCGTCGATACGCCTGCGATTAAGAAGAACAAATTCTCGATGCCCTCGCTGGTCTCGGTCGAGGAGGCCGCCGAACAGATTTCGGCAGGACTCAAGTCTCAACGCTTCGAGATTACCTTCCCGAAGCGCTTCACCTACATGATGAAGCTCGTCAATCTTCTTCCCTACGGGCTCTATTTCTGGCTGGTCAATCGCTCGACGGGATGGCGGGAGCGACCGCTTGAAAAGCACGCCCGTCCGGCGATGCCGCATCCTGCGGAGTGATGTTCAGTTTCCAGGCAAGGACGAGGCGGATGACGGCCAGACAGGAGGTCATCTGCCTAAAAGGGCCGCCATCCGCTCTCGTCAGCTCCGCGAATAGACGTCCTGGCGAACGTCTATGTTCTAGTGCGGAAGTCTGCTCACAATCGAAATAACTCGAACTCCCAACGGCCGTTTGAAGCGCTCATCAAAACCAAATAGGCGAATGCGCTCCAATGTCGACCAAAAACGCTCGCGCCTTTCCGCAGGAGGCGCAGTCTAACCAGAAACAAAAGTCTCTGACCAGTGACAATTCAGCTTCTGGGAGCGGTATTGCCACCGTGGCTTCCTCCGCCGAGCGGGTCGGCTACGGCGCAGGCATTGGTTGCAACGCTCGTGAGAGCCCATGGCGAGGGACGCCTGGAAGAGCGGCTCGCGTTTCTTGCCAAGCCCAAGCTGCTTATCATCGACGAGCTTGGCTATCTTCCGTTCGACCCCAACGCCGCCCATCTGTTCTTCCAGCTCGTGTCCAGGCGCTACGAGCGGGGTGCAATGCTCATCACGTCCAACCGCAGTGTCGGAGAATGGGGAACAGTGTTCGGCGATCCCGTGGTGGCAACCGCTATCCTCGATCGATTGCTGCACCATAGCCACGTGATAACAATCCGTGGTGACAGCTATAGACTGCGAGAGAAACGTCGTAGTGGACTCCTACAGAAGCCCGCAACGACACTCGGCATGGAGAGCAACTAGCAATCCTTGGCGGACCAGATTTGTGTGTCGCCAGAGGACCAGTTCACGATGACGCTTGATACGTGGGGCATCGCAGCTTTTACAGTTCTGCTCGAGACGGTCTCCCTGAACCCGGTCGGCAGCRAAAGTTTCATTAGAAAGTTTCCGGCTCCTTCATCCGACTCCAGGGGGCCATCATGCTCCACGCCCCACGATCCCACCCAAATATTTGGGCGGTCCGTTGGGATCGATGCAAATGTATTCCCGACATAAGCGAATCCGATTGAATACGGGCGACCGGTTTCCGACCAATCGTCAATATCCATCGTTGGGATGTGGAAATCCTGCAATATGTTCATTGCACGGTGGTCATCGCCTGCGGAAACACGAAATCAAAACTCCCCTCCACCAACGCTGGATGGGTCGCCATCATTGAGAATGCGCATCTGGGAGAATTGCACCGTCACCCTCCGCCCGAGCGTCGCGAAATTGCTTCGTCAGCACGTCCCAGTTTCCGCCGGGATCGACGACCATGATCGTGAAATGAAAGGCGTTTCCGGGCACCAATGACTCCAATGTGACGTGATGCGTTCTGCCAGAACTGGGAGTGATTTTTATCCTACCGACCGGGTCTGGGAGGACTGGGATTCCGCTGTCAAAACTTGGCGGCTCCATGGTTGCTCCAAACGGTTGTCTCGATGTGTGTACATGGAAGGTGCCCCCTGATCCGTTCTCACCGTCGGTTATGAGATCGGTTGTTTTCGGCGCGCCTGGCACCGCTGACCTCCCAGGGGAATGCATCTGTCCGCTTCGCTACTACGACGCCAGTTCCGAAGTCTATTGCTGATTCCATGCTGCAGATCCCCCAGTTTCAATACACCGATCTCGCAACGCCGTTTGAGGGCGCGCATTGGATTCAAGAATGCGGAAATTGAAGAGGGCCGGGCCTGGCGGTCACGATAATCGAGACAAGCGCAAATGCTATTATAGCGCGCATTTGGGTGGGAGAATTGTGAAAGATCGGACCGGACACACAAGCACTAGCCCGGCGGTTAGGGAGCCGGCGCCGGGCCTAACGCGGACCTGGATGTTGGGCGATGCATAGTCCCACAGCGTGTTGGAAGCGCTGCGTGAGGGAAACCGCTAGGCGAGGAAAAATTCCCGGCCTATGGTCGAACGCTGAGCAGCGGACGCAAATTTTCTGATTCCACCACAGCGTGGCGTGGACGTCGTAGAAGATTATCCACAGGAACCAATCGGCCAAACGCGATTTCAAAAGTGGGGAGGGAAAGTGGGAAAAAAACGCCTGCTTTTGGAATATCAACAAAAGCAGGCGTTTATCTCTGAAACTGGCTCCCCGGGCCGGATTCGAACCGGCGACCTGTCGATTAACAGTCGAATGCTCTACCGCTGAGCTACCAGGGATCACCGCTCGCCGCGGTGTGAGTGGCCTAATACAAATGCTTGCCCGATTTGCCAAGCGGTTTTTTCAAAAAAATGACATCCGCTTGTATTCGTTCTGTATAACCCCATCTCCTGTGGATGACTGAAGCACATGATACCACTGGAAAACCGGCCGCCAAGCGATTTGGCATCGACCACACCACGGGCCGTCTCATTCTGGGGTCCGTAAGTTTCCCATTTCCGCGGTCGCGCCTTGCCCGGATGTCGATCGGCGTTGTGCTGATCCTGGGCGGCTTTTTGGGATTCCTGCCCGTGCTCGGCTTCTGGATGCTTCCGCTGGGGTTCCTTATTCTATCGCACGACCTGCCTCTCGTCCGGCGGATGCGGCGGCGATTGTCCGTCTGGTGGAAGAAGGGGAGGAAACCCGCCCCTTGATCAGCTGAACAGGCCTGCAGCCCAGTAGAAGAATGCGGAAATGAGTGCCGCTGCCGGAAGCGTAATGACCCAGGCGACGACGATGTTGCCCGCCAGGCCCCAGCGGACGGCTGAAAGGCGCCGTGCCGCGCCAACGCCGATGATGGCGCCGGTGATCGTGTGCGTCGTGGAAACAGGGATGCCGAGCCACGTGGCCGCAAAGAGCGTCAGCGCGCCGCCGGTCTCCGCGCAGAATCCCTGCATCGGGTTAAGGCGGGTTATCTTCGATCCCATCGTGTGAACGATCCGCCAGCCGCCGAAGAGCGTTCCCATAGCCATGGCTGTCTGACAGGACAGGACCACCCAGAGCGGTACGTGGAAGGTTCCGCCGAGATAACCCTGCGAATAGAGGAGCACCGCTATGATGCCCATTGTCTTCTGCGCATCATTGCCGCCATGGCCCAGCGAGTAGAGAGAGGCGGAAACGAACTGCATGAGGCGGAACGTCCGATCGACGGCGAACGGCGTTTGCCGAACGAAGATCCAGGAAACGGCAAGAACGAGGAAGAGCGCCAGGATGAAGCCGATCAGCGGCGACATGACGATCGCGCCGGCTGTTTTTAGCAATCCGCCCCATACGATCGAGCTGAAGCCGACCTTTGCGAGGCCAGCGCCTACCAGCCCGCCGACCAGCGCATGGGAGGAACTGGAAGGGATACCGAAGATCCAGGTGACGATATTCCAGATGATTGCGCCCATCAGCGCCGAGAAGATCACCAGCGGCGTCACGATGTTGGGATCGATGATGCCCGTCCCCAAGGTCTCAGCCACGTGCAGGCCGAAGAACAGGAACGCGATGAAATTGAAGAAAGCGGCCCAGACGACCGCGTGGTGCGGCCTGAGCACACGCGTCGAAACGATCGTCGCGATCGAGTTCGCGGTATCGTGCAGGCCGTTCAGAAAGTCGAAGAAGAGAGCGACCGCGATGAGAGCCGCCAGCAATGGAAAGGCGAGGGTGGCGTCCATCTAGACGTTCTCGATCACGATGCCGCTGATTTCATTGGCAACGTCCTCGAAGCGATCGACGACCTTCTCGAGTTCGCCGTAGATTTCGCTGCCAATGATATAGGCCATCGCATTCGACGCGCCATGCCGTACGAAGAGTCCCTTCAAACCATTGTCGTGCAGTTCGTCGGAGCGTCCCTCGACGCGGGTGACTTCCTCGGTGATCGCCATCAGGCGCGGGGCATTGGCGTTGATGCGGCTGAGCAGGGGGACCGCCTCGGCTATGAGGTGTGCTGCCTGGACGATCGCCGCTCCCATTTCCTGCATGCGCGGATCGAATTCGGTTTGCTCGAAGAGACGGATCGTCTTGACTGTCTTATGCATCATGTCGATCGCATCATCCATCGACTGGATCAGATCCTTGATATCAACACGGTCGAAAGGCGTGATGAAGCTCCGGCGGACCGCAAGCAGCACCTCGCGCGTGATGTTGTCGGCATCGTTTTCGAGCGCGACGATCCGGTCGCAATGGTGTTCGATATCCTTGCCTGCAAGCAATTCGTTGAGCGCTTCCGCCGCGCCGACGATTGTTCGGGAGTGCTGTGCAAAGAGATCAAAGAACTGATCCTCGCGAGGAAGAAGTTTACGAAACCAGCTGAGCATTCCATCCATCCATAGCTATTTTTGAAGGTCGTCATAAAATAGCGGGACTTGCAATAAAAGTGTCACAATTGCACCAGCCGCGATTCTTTTCGCCCGGAGATGGAAGGCGTAAGGCGGAACTTGGAAGCTTTTTGGACGTTATTATCCTGAGCGTTCTTCACGCGAAGTGCGTACGAAATTAGAAGGTGCCGGAATGAAAAAACTTGCGGTATTGATGTTGGCAATTGCGACGAGCCTCGCTGGCGTCGGTCCGTCTTTTGCCGAAAACTCAGGCGATGAGCATTCGGCTCAGAGTCGCGGTGGGTTTGGAGATTCCGGCGTCAGAAACAGCCGCGGCTTCGACCGCTGCAACATCTATCGTTGTGGCGGCTACCGCCATGGCCATTACGGGAATCGCGACTACGGAAATCGGTACTACGGAAATCGCTATTATCGCGACGGCTACTACCGCAACGATTACAACGATGCTGGCGCGCTGATCGGCGGTCTTGCTGCCGGCGCACTCATCGGCGGTCTGATCGCTTCGCAGCCGCAGGCCAGACCGGTGGGCAATTCACACGTCGACTGGTGTTACAGCCGCTACCGGTCCTATCGGGCCTATGACAACACCTATCAGCCTTATTACGGTCCGCGGCGGCAGTGCTATTCGCCGTACTAGTGGTTGACTACGGAACCGGCGGCATGACGATCCAAAATACCGCCGGTTTTTCAACTACCCCCTTGCACTCGATTTCTATTCATTCTAAATGCCCGCCAACGCTTCGGTCATGAAGCGTCGTGAGGCCTCGTGGCGGAGTGGTGACGCAGAGGACTGCAAATCCTTGTACCCCGGTTCAATTCCGGGCGAGGCCTCCAAACCTTCCCATACATTCTGCAGTCATTGATTTTGCGGCTGTGTTTCCCACAGTGCCGCGGTGTTGTGGTCGCGTCTTCAGGCCGCCATTCGGTCGACAACAGCGGCGAATTCAACGTGCTGGTTCCATCCGACGAAACTTCGAGCCTAACCTCGGCAACCGCCTACTCCAATCGGATTAGGACCTAGGTCCGTCTAGGATAGCCCCTGCTACGGGGCTATTGTGTCTCTTGCAAGTCTGCGGAGGACGGTGGGGCTTTGAGGCACCGGACCCACTTGCTGAACAGGTCCATTGCCCGTGGCAGACTCGGCGGGGGTATGTTCACTGTCCCGAAATGCTGGAGGGGCTAGCCAAGTAGGCTGGCCCTCCCGGCTTCTGGGTTGCCGCCTCGACGTAAGAGCCTTCAGTGTCGACAGCACTCTCTTTGTTGCGTCCGTTCCCGCGCCGCCAAGTTCACCTGCTTTGGCAATTGCTCCATCGGCATAGTGAGAATCCACACAACACTAGCGCTGGCGCATGTCTTCCATACCCAAATCGTCGGATTGCCGAATTTTCGATAGGCCCTAAGCTTTGTGTTGAGTTGTTAGGAGCGCCTCCCATGCCGGCGACCCAAATGCCGCAATTGATCTTTGCCCTGAGCGTGGCGCGGGAAATGGCGAAGCGCGAGCGGCACGCCGACGTGCTGGTGATACTGATCGACGAGGCCCTGAAGGAGGCAAAGGAAGAAGCGCTGCGCTACGGCATTCTCGTCGACATAGAAGAGGAAACGGAACTGCAATAGGCCCGCCGGGGCGGCCCCGGCCGCGGCTATCAAGGGCCCCGGCCGGGTTGTCGACCGGGGAGGGGCTGGGGAGGCTCCGAGGTCGGCGCCGATACGCTACAGCTCCCGTTTGACGACCGCTATTGGTGCTTAGAGCTATGTTTCGTCGTTTGTTCTTGCCTAAAAAGAACTTTGCAGTGGCGGTCCATTTGTCACCCAGCGAAAACGCCGCCGTTGGCGTTCAGTTCACTCGCTGCAGTGACGGCACTGGCGACACGCCCGACGTCGCGACATTCGGAGCGCCGACACGCACAAAGGGAATCAGGAGAATGATCGCGAGCAGCACGCAGATGAAAAGGCTGCCCAGCAAGATTGGTTTGATTGCCATGTCCCGTCCGTCGAATCCCAAGGAAACGACACTATTGGGGCAGAACCTGACAACGGCCTGAAGGCAGGCAGTCAGCTCGTTTCACGATCGAAAAGACCGCAGCAAAAGATGCCGACCAGTGTTGCGATGATGAAGAAGTCGAACAACGAGAGATATTCGATGATATTAGGCATGGCCTACTCCTCCTCTGTTCCTCCGGTTGCAATAATATCACGGCGCCCGCGTTTGTTCCATGAAGGATTGCGGTCGGGTCACTTCCGCGACACTCGTACTGGAATTCTTGGCGCAGGCATTCGCGAAGCCTTGAAAGGCCGGTGTGCTGAGATTAAGAGACGTGCAGACAAAGCCGCTTCTACGGGCGAGAGGACATGATGAATTTCGAATCAGCACGCGCAAACATGGTCGACAACCAGCTTCGCACGACGGACGTCACCTCGCATTCAGTGCTGACGGCCTTCCTCACGGTGCCGCGCGAGGCTTTCGTTCCTGAGAAGGCCAAGCCGCTCGCCTATATCGATCGTGATGTTGAAATCTGTCCTGCAGCGGCCGGCAAGCCGGCGCGCTACCTCATGCAGCCGTCGCCGCTTGCAAAGCTGCTCCAGCTTGCGGCTGTCACGAAGGATGACGTCGTCCTCGAGATCGGCGCTGGCAGTGGCTATGTATCGGCTCTTTTCTCGCAGCTTGCCGGTACGGTGATCGCCGTTGAAGAGGAGGAAACGCTGGCGGCGGAAGCCAAGACCAACCTTGCCGCCTACACAAATGTGTCGGTCGTCACGGGGCCGCTCAATGCGGGCAACGCGTCAGGCGCTCCCTATGATCTCATTTTCGTCAGCGGCTCGGTCGAGGAGGTTCCTTCCTCCTTGCTGTCGCAGCTTCGTGATGGTGGCCGTCTGGTCACCGTACAGGGCTACGGCGGTTCGGCGCGTGCGAAGGTTTTCGTGAGCGAGCGCGGCACAATTTCCGAAAACGTCTATTTCAACGCCTCCGTGAAGCCGCTTCCCGGCTTTGCCAAGGCGCGTGAATTCGTATTCTGAGCCAAAGCTCCGATGACCGATTCTCGACGGGCGCCTCTGGCGCCCGTTTTCTTTCCCGCCATGGAATCGGAGCGCCAGGCAGCGTGGCAGAAAAGCTGTGCATGGCATCATTCATTTGATTCGCGATGATTTTTTTAGATCCTCGGCTATCCTAAGGTATGGGTGATTCGGATGCCCACTCCACGCAATCCGGTCGTTTTTCGGAGTAACGGGGATAGATATGGCTCAGCCAAGCGTAGCGCGTGAACCGTCCATGGAAGAGATTCTGGCGTCGATCCGCCAGATCATCGAGAGCAATGACCCCGGTGCGGGCAGGGCACTCTCCGCGTCACTGCCGGCGGTTTATGGTGCTGACGAGGACGATCGCGACTCGGACATTCATTTGACGGTGGACGAGACCTACGCTGGCGTGGAATTCCCTGAAACGGTCGCTGAGCCCGATCCGCGTTTTGTCGCTGCCAACTCGGCAGGCTCGGCTCCCGTGCCGGAGGCACAGCCGCGCGCCATGTCTCTTGCCGATGTCGCTGCGCGCGTCCGTGCCGCCTCGGAGAGGAACGCTGCGCAGTTGCAGCGCGAAGTGCCGCCGGCATTTCGGCCGCCGGAAGCAAGAGCCACCGAGATGAGGACCGAAACGCCGGACGCTGTCGGCGAGGCACCGCTGTCCCCGCGCCCTACGGAAGCCGTTACCGCACCCCTTTCAGTTCCCGCGGCGAAAATTGTTGCTGTTCGCCCGCCGGTAGAGGTTCCATTCGAGCTACCTCCGGTCGTTGCCATGGAGCCGCGACCAGCTGTCGTTCCCGCGGCCGAGGTAGCAGTTGCCGCTGTCGCCGAGGCTGCGAAAGAAACAATGCCAAGCGTTGTTGAGCACGAGCAGCAGCCAGCGCTGCTCTCGCACGACGCCGGACTGCAGATCGCCCGTTCCTTTGAGGAGCTTGCCGCCGCAATCGATGGTGCCGAGCGCCGGTCGCTTGATGAGATCGCCGAAGACATGCTGCGCCCCATGCTGCGCGAATGGCTGGACGACAATCTGCCGACGCTGGTCGAACGTCTCGTGCGCGAAGAGATCGAACGCGTGGCGCGTGGCCCGCGCCGCTGATCGGAAACGCCTTTGCTCAAAAGCCGCTCCCGTCTCCGGGGCGGCTTTTTTATTGACTTGCCCGTAGCCATCCTATTTACAACCCGCATCTAAGAACCTCCAGATTTTGGTCCCCAAATGCTCGACAAGACCTACGATTCCGCTGCCGTTGAACCGAAAATCGCTGCGAAATGGGATGAGGCGGACGCCTTCCGCGCGGGCGCCAACGCCAAGCCGGGCGCCGAGACTTTTACCATCGTCATCCCGCCGCCGAACGTGACCGGCTCGCTGCACATGGGGCACGCGCTGAACAACACGCTGCAGGACATCATGGTCCGCTTCGAGCGCATGCGTGGCAAGGATGTGCTCTGGCAGCCGGGCATGGACCATGCTGGTATCGCCACCCAGATGGTTGTCGAGCGCAAGCTGATGGAACAGCAGCTGCCAGGTCGCCGCGACATGGGGCGCGAAGCCTTCATCGATAAGGTCTGGGAGTGGAAGGCGGAATCGGGCGGCCTTATCTTCAACCAGTTGAAGCGCCTCGGCGCCTCCTGCGATTGGTCGCGTGAGCGCTTCACGATGGACGAGGGGCTTTCGGCCGCCGTTCTTGAAGTCTTTGTAACGCTTTACAAGGAAGGCCTAATCTATCGGGGCAAGCGCCTTGTCAACTGGGATCCGAAACTCCTGACGGCGATCTCCGACATCGAGGTGGAGCAGCACGAGGTCAACGGAAATCTCTGGTACTTCCGCTATCCGTTGGAGCCCGGCGTCACCTATCAGCATCCCATCGCCTTCGATGACGACGGCAAGGCAACGGAATGGGAAACGCGTGACTATATCGTCGTCGCGACCACTCGCCCGGAAACGATGCTTGGCGACACGGGCGTCGCGGTGAACCCGAAGGATGAGCGCTACAAGCCGCTCGTCGGCAAGCATGTCATCCTGCCGATCGTTGGTCGGCGAATTCCGATTGTCGCCGATGATTATCCGGACCCGACGGCCGGAACCGGCGCTGTCAAGATGACGCCGGCACATGATTTCAACGACTTCGATGTTGGCAAGCGTGCCGGTCTGCGCGTCGTCAACGTGCTCACTGCCGACGCGCGGATCACGCTCAAGGATAATGAGGATTTCCTGGAGGGGATTCCGGATGCCGCCGCATTGCACGGCGCCTGGGACGAACTTGAGGGCAAGGATCGTTTCGAGGCCCGCAAGATCATCGTTCGTATCTTTGAAGAAGGCGGCCTGCTCGACAAGGTCGAGCCGCACAAACACATGGTTCCCCACGGTGACCGTGGTGGCGTCCCGATCGAGCCGCGCCTGACGGAGCAATGGTACGTCGACGCCAAGACGCTCGCGGCACCGGCGATCGCCTCGGTCCGTGAAGGCCGGACCAAGCTCGTTCCGCGCAGTTGGGACAAGACGTATTACGAGTGGATGGAGAACATCCAGCCGTGGTGCGTTTCCCGTCAGCTCTGGTGGGGCCATCAGATCCCGGCCTGGTACGGTCCGGATGGTCAGGTCTTCGTTGAAAAGACCGAAGAAGAAGCGCTGCAGGCGGCGATCCAGCACTATCTCTCGCACGAAGGCCCGATGAAGGCCTACGTCGAAGACCTGCTCGAGAACTTCAAGCCCGGCGAAATCCTGACGCGCGATGAAGACGTTCTCGACACCTGGTTCTCCTCCGCGCTGTGGCCGTTCTCGACGCTCGGCTGGCCGGAACAGACGCCGGAGCTGGACCGCTACTATCCGACCAACGTTCTGGTCACCGGCTTCGACATCATCTTCTTCTGGGTTGCCCGCATGATGATGATGGGCCTGCATTTCATGAAGGATGATGATGGCGTTCCGGTCGAACCGTTCCACACGGTTTATGTCCACGCGCTGGTCCGCGACAAGAACGGCCAGAAGATGTCGAAGTCCAAGGGCAACGTCATCGATCCGCTGGAACTGATCGATGAATACGGCGCCGACGCGCTACGCTTCACGCTGGCGATCATGGCAGCCCAGGGTCGTGACGTGAAGCTCGATCCAGCCCGCATTGCCGGCTACCGCAACTTCGGCACAAAGCTTTGGAATGCAACGCGGTTTGCCGAGATGAATGGCGCCAAGAGCGATCCGCATTTCGTGCCAGAAGCAGCTGAACTGACGATCAACCGCTGGATCCTGACGGAGCTTGCCCGTACGGAACGTGACGTAACGGAAGCCCTGGAATCCTACCGCTTCAACGATGCAGCAGGGGCGCTCTATCGCTTCGTCTGGAATCAGGTCTGCGACTGGTATCTCGAGCTGCTGAAGCCAGTCTTCAACGGCACGGACGAGGGTGCTAAGAAGGAAGCGCAGGCCTGCGCGGCCTACATCCTGGAAGAAATTTACAAGCTCCTGCATCCCTTCATGCCGTTCATGACGGAAGAACTCTGGGCGCATACCGCAGGCGAGGGCATCGAACGCGACACGCTGGTTTGCCATGCCGAATGGCCGGCGCCGTCCTACGCCGACGATGCCGCGGCCGATGAGATCAACTGGCTGATCGATCTGGTTTCCGGCATTCGCTCGGTTCGCGCCGAAATGAACGTTCCGCCGTCTGCCGTTGCTCCGTTGGTCGTTGTCGACGCCAACAGCCTGACGCGCGAGCGGCTCGTTCGGCACGACGCCGCGATCAAGCGCCTTGCCCGGGTCGACGCCATCTCGCTGGGCAGCGAGGCGCCGAAGGGAGCCGCGCAGATCATCGTTGCCGAGGCAACTGTCTGCCTGCCGCTCGGCACCCTGATCGACCTTGCCGCGGAGAAAGCTCGCCTCGAGAAGGCGATCGCCAAGGCCGACGGTGAGATCGCCCGCATCAACGGCAAACTCTCGAACGAGAAGTTCGTCGCGAATGCCAATCCTGAGGTGGTCGCCGCTGAACGTGATCGCCTCGAGGAATTGCAAGGCCAGATCGCCAGCCTGCGGGTTGCACTATCGCGTGTGTCTGAGGCGGCGTAAAATCAACGCTTGGTAGTAATATATTCTAAGGCGTCCGATTGCGAATCGGGCGCCTTTTTTCAGGCTCGGTCGAGATTGATGGATTTCAAGGCCAGGCTTGYCGGGATCGCTGACGGGAATCCTTGATTTCACACGTTTTCTTGAGCCGTTTGGCGAAAAATATGACTGTTGTTTCTCTGTTACAGGGCGGCGTTATCGTGGAATGGTCGACCTCAATTGCGTGGGTAGTTTTACCTTTCGTGGAATTTTCTTCTAAATTGTTGGAATATTGACGTGCCCGTCAAATTTTTACGTAAAGCATCTGTTGGTGCAGTTTCTAATCACGCCCGATCACAAAGTTGCCATTTATCGGCATCGTCGGCACAGTCCCGCCATTGCAATTGCCCGAGTGGGGGAGACACCTTGGCATCTCGTATGATTTCGGCCAGCATTGTGTCGCTGGTTCTATTTTCAACGCTGGCGCAGCCGTCCTTCGCGGGCGGTCTTGACCGCAGCGGCTATAATATCGATCTGCTGTTTGATCAGTCGCGGTTTTCAGCGCAGTCGGCCGTGATCTACGTCATGCCGCAGCGCGAATTGAAGAATGTGAGGGACACTGATCCTTCCATTCGGCCCGGCGGCGGAAACCTGAACAATCGGTCCCACTCGGCGGACGACACAGAGAATTATGCAGTCCCCTACATCGGTTTCAAGGCCGGGTATGAAGATGTGGACTGCCTCTTCGACTACTCCGAGCCATTTGGCGCACACACGAATCCCGGCATCAATTGGGCAGGTGCCAACAACAACATCGAAACGAAGATCAAGACGCATAACTATGCCACGACGTGCTCGTACAAGTTTGATGTGGGCCCTGGCCAGCTTCGCTTGATTGGCGGCGCCTTCTATCAGGAAGTGGAAGGCTTCAAGGAGCGCCTAGTTAGCACGGTTCCAATCGCATTCGGCACCGGAACGGGCGTAGGTCGGTTGGACCTTGAAGACAATGCTTGGGGATGGCGGACTGGCATCGCATATGAAATTCCAGAATACGCGATGCGCGCGAGCTTGGTCTATAACAGCCGTGTGAAGTATGACAGCCTGAGTGGTACGGTTGACCTGACGCAGGTCCGGGCGCCAGTCGCACCGCTGAATGCCGCGCCCTATGGCGCAGTCACGAATGTCTTCGGCGAGGCGGAAGCTCCCGACTCACTGGAGCTAAAGCTTCAGAGTGGTATTGCGCCAGATTGGCTGGCATTTGGTTCTGTGAAATGGACCAACTGGAGTGTCCTCCAGTCGATCTCACTCTGCCCTACATACACGAAGGGCAGGGCTTGCACCGCCACGAGCGGAACTCAGCTCACGTCTCTTGATCTGCTCTATCAAGATGGCTGGACCATTACCGGCGGCATTGGTCACAAGTTCAATGAGCAGTGGACCGGCGCTGTCAGCCTGACTTGGGACCGCGGTACGAGCCACGGCTATGGCTCTCAGACGGACAGCTGGACGGTTGGGGTCGGCGCTGCTTATAACCCGACCGACAACATTGAATGGCGCCTTGCCGGTGCCCTCGGCGTTCTGACGAGCGGTTCCTCCGGAGTGCTGGTGGAGAATGGTGTTCCCTACGGAACCGACGTCTCTTACGACTTCGGCAATGATCTCGTGGCCGCTGTCTCGACCAGCATCAAGGTGAAATTCTAGGTTTCAAAGATGAACCGCAGATCAGCCCGGCAAAACTGCCGGGCTTTTCTTTGTGTACGGGTCGTTAAGCATGCCGATTCCGTGTCTCGTTTTGTGACGATTCAGCAACAGTTTTTTACCAGCATTTGCGTAAGATGATGCCAAGCTGAAATTGTCCATTTCCCGCCACAAACTAGGCGCAGCGCTATATGCGGGCGAGGGAATGACAGGCGTAAGGTGCGCGTAAAAGAGTACGATGAGCGAATTCCTAGCGGATACAGTCAGGGTGGGTGAGGCCCACGGCAACGATGCCGCGGCTAGCGCCATTTCCCTTTTCCCGCAAGGCTATTCCGTCTCAGAACTTCGCTCTGACGTTGCGCTTCCGAACCTCTCTTTCTCCTCGCATTCAGACCGATCGGTGTCGTCGGAATCGGCTTCCGGTAACAACGACACAGGTTTGGTCACAATTGGTGATTACCTTTTTCTCGACAGCGGAAAGGCGCAGAGCCGGGCCGCGGGAGTGAGGCGAATGGCATCGCGGGGGAGCCGCGCCGGGCAGCGGGTGGACAGTGTCGATGCACTTGGAATTGAAGCTCTCGCAGGAGGGCGGAAGGCTGGATGCGACGCGGGCAAAGGGGCCTTTGAGCCCACCGCGGGATCGCTCGCCGGGAGGAATGCATCCGCGGATCGAAAGTCCGCATGGGTGGAAGCGAAAGAAACCGAGTGAAATGCTGACGTCCGAGTTCAGACCTTTCAGAATGATGCTCATGGGGATTTCCATTGCCTGTTGCGCGGCAATTGTCTCCCCAGCGGGTGCATTCGACATAAAGTCGGGTGTATCGAAGGAGTCTGGCCCGTTCGACCTCTTCAAGTTCGGTTTCAAAGCCTACAAGAACGGCCAGAAGGAAGAGGCGGTCGAAGCCTATAAATACGCGGCGGAAAAGGGACACACGGGCTCACGCTGGGCGCTCGCCAACATGTATGCCGACGGCGATGGCGTCGCGCAGGATGATTTCGAAGCTTTCAAGATCTACAGCGAGATTGCGCAGCAGGGCGTCGAGCCTGGCTCTGAAGATACAGGCTTCTTCGTCAACGCCCTTCTGTCGCTTGCCAACTATTACAAGCACGGAATTCCCGGTAGCCCTGTAAAGACCGATCTCAACCAGGCGCGTCAACTCTACTTCCAGGTCGCGTCTACCTTCGGGGTGCCCGAGGCGCAGTTCCAGCTGGCACAGATGATGCTGGCGGGCGAAGGCGGCAGCACCAGCTCGCAGCAGGCAAAGAAGTGGCTCAACCAGGCCCGCAAGAGCGGCCATCCCGGTGCCATGGCCGTCTTCGGCAATATCCTCTTCCAGGAAGGGCAGGCAGCCAACGGGCTCGCGCTAATGACCGCGGCGCTCGACCGCTGCAAGCCCACGGACTGCGGTTGGATGGAGACCCTGCAGGAGCAGGCTTTCTCCGTCGCAACGGAAAGCGATCGCCGCTCGGCCGTGGCGCTTTCTCACAAGATCGCTGTCAACGGCGCCGATTAAAGCGCGCTGAGCGCTGTCGCCAATCTGAACGAAAAAGCTCAGGCCGCGAAATCGAAGTATGCTACGACTGGCACGTGGTCTGACGGCTTCTCCCAGGCACGAACGTGCTTTTCGATCGCTGATGATGTCATGCGATCGGCAGCCTCAGGCGAAAGCAACAGGTGGTCGATGCGAATGCCGTTGTTCTTCTGCCAGGCACCCGCCTGATAATCCCAGAACGAGTAGAGTTGAACGGCATCGGTCGTCGCGCGCACGGCATCCGTCAGTCCAAGGCCTCCTAGTTTGCGGAATGCCTGGCGCGTCTGCGGCAGGAACAACGCGTCGTTCTCCCAGGCGTTCGGGTCGAAGCAGTCATGCGGCTCCGGGATGACGTTGTAGTCCCCTGCGAGGATCAGGATTTCCTCGTAGGCCAGACGGTCGGCCGCGAATGAGCGCAGCCGTTCCATCCAGGCGAGCTTGTAGCTGTATTTCTCGGTTTCAACAGGATTGCCGTTCGGCAGGTACAGGCAGCACACGCGGGCGACGCGGTTGCCCGGCAGCGAAAAGACGGCTTCCAGGAAGCGAGCCTGCTCATCGAGCGGATCGCCCGGCAGCCCGCGGCTCACTTCGTCAGGTTTGGTCTTGGAAAGGATCGCGACGCCATTGAAGCCCTTCTGGCCGTGTGTCTCGACATGATAGCCCATCGCTTCGATTTCGAGCCTCGGGAAGCCCTCGTCGATCGTCTTGATTTCCTGCAGGCAGACGATATCGGGGTCGGAGTCCTTCAGCCATTGCGTAAGATTGTCGATGCGCGCCTTGACGCCATTGATGTTCCAGGTCGCGATCTTCATGGGGTGTCCTATTCCGCTTCGTCGGCTTCTTGTATCGCGCTCTTTCGATCGCGGACAAGACGATAAAACCGGCCGCAAGGGAATCTTTCGGCCGGTTCGATGTGGATACCAGGGAAAGGGATTAGATCGAGAAGCTTGTGCCGCAGCCGCAACTTGCAACTGCGTTCGGGTTCTTGATCTGGAAGGATTGGCCAAGGAGATTGTCGACGAAGTCAATCTCGGATCCGGCCATGTAGACCAACGAGAGGCTGTCGATCAGCACCTTGGCGTCGTTCTTTTCGACGATCGTGTCGTCGTCCTGCGGGTCATCTGCAAGGTCGAACTTGTAGGAAAAGCCTGAGCAGCCGCCGCCTTCTACGGAAACGCGCAGGGCGCTCTTCCCGGGTTCGGTGCCGACGATCGCCGCGATTCGTTTTGCCGCGGCATCGGAAAGGGTTACACTTGTGTCCGTCATGTTTGCTCCTGCCGGGGTCAAGATCCGGAGAGAATATCTGTTAGCCGCTCGTTTCAAGCGGCTGATTTCATAGCCACTTGCGCTCTATACCACGAAAGCGCCAGTTCGAGCAAAGTGACTGCCAAAGCATCACTTTGCCGTTTATGCTCTTATAGGTATGAAGAGTGCAGGGCGGCGTCAATGGGCGGGCTGCCGCATATAAGTAATGGTGACGAATGACGATCGACAGGCATGCTTTGGGTTATGGCGACAGCGAGAGGGCCGTCTATGCAGCGGACCCTTGGAAGACTCGCGGCAGGCTTTATCCCGAGGATTTCAGCCCGACACGGTCGGATTTTCAGCGTGACCGGGATCGTATTGTTCACACGACCGCATTTCGCCGGCTGAAGCACAAGACGCAGGTCTTCATCGCCCAGGACGGCGATCATTATCGCACCCGTTTGACGCACACGATCGAGGTCGCGCAAGTTGCCCGCGCGCTGGCCCGGGCATTGAAGCTGGACGAAGATCTCGCTGAGGGCGTGGCGCTCGTCCATGATTTCGGCCACACGCCCTTCGGTCACACCGGCGAAGATGCGCTGCACGAGGTTCTGCTGCCCTACGGCGGGTTCGATCACAACGCCCAATCGCTGCGCATCGTCACTAAGCTGGAGCGCCGCTATGCCGATTTCGATGGCATCAATCTGACATGGGAAAGCCTTGAAGGGCTGGTCAAGCACAACGGCCCGCTTCTGACGAAGGACGGTGCCGGCACGCGCGGGCCAGTTCCACAGCCGATCCTGGATTATTGCGAAATCCACGACCTGGAACTGGATACCTATGCCAGCCTTGAGGCACAGGTGGCCGCCATCGCTGACGATATTGCCTACAACACGCATGACATCGACGACGGGCTTCGCTCCGGCTACCTGAGCTTTGAGATGCTGGAGGAGATCCCGTTTCTGGCCGGTCTGATGGCCGAGGTACGGGAACGCTATCCGAACCTTGAGCCCAGCCGCTTTACCCACGAGATCATGCGCCGCCAGATCACGCGGATGGTCGAAGACGTCATTTCCGTTGCCCAACGGGGTCTTGCGGAGATCAAGCCGAAAAGCGCAACGGATGTTCGCCTGGCCAATCGGGTAATCGCGACATTCTCCGACGAGATGTCCGAGACTGACCGGCAGATCAAGGCGATGCTGTTCAAGCGCATCTACCGGCACCCCGAGATCATGCGTATTCGTGCCGGTGCTGCGCAGATCGTGACCGATCTCTTCGCGGCCTATATGGCCAATCCAAAGGAGATGCAGAGCCACTATTGGGTGGATCACATCGCAGGGCTTGCCGAAGCGGCGAGGGCGCGCCATGTCGGCGACTATCTGGCGGGGATGACCGACACCTACGCGATCAGTGCCCACAGGCGATTGTTTGACCACACTCCAGATTTGCGATAGGCAGCGGTCGCCCGGCTAGGACCGGACAAATGCCTTGTGGCAAAGCCTATGCATGGAAGAGTGCGATGAACCTTTTTACCGATTTCGACGCCCGGATTAAAACCGCCCTTGAACAGATCGATCTTGTCAAGGAGAAGCGATCCGAGGTGGATTTCGGCCGCATCGCGATCGAACCGCCACGCGACCCGAGCCACGGCGATGTTGCAACCAACGCCGCGATGGTGCTCGCAAAGCCGCTCGGCACCAATCCGCGCGCCTTGGCTGAGATCATCACGGAGAAGTTGAAGGAAGACGCCGACGTCGCTGACGTCTCGGTAGCTGGACCCGGCTTCATCAACCTCAGGCTCTCCGTCGGTTACTGGCAGCGCCTGCTTGCCTCGATGATTGAGGCCGGTACAGACTACGGCCGCTCGACGATTGGCGCTGGCAAGCGGGTCAACGTCGAGTATGTGTCGGCAAACCCGACTGGTCCTATGCATGTCGGCCATTGCCGCGGCGCCGTTGTCGGCGACGCCCTAGCCAACCTGCTTTCTTTTGCCGGCTTTGATGTCGTCAAGGAGTACTACATCAACGATGCCGGCTCGCAGATCGACGTGCTGGCGCGCTCCGTGTTCCTGCGTTACCGCGAAGCGCTCGGCGAGAAGATCGGAGAGATTCCGCCCGGCCTTTATCCTGGCGACTATCTCATCCCGGTCGGTCAGTCGCTCGCGAATGATTACGGCGTCAAGCTGCACAACATGCCGGAAGAGCAGTGGATGCCGCTCGTCAAGGATCGCACCATTGATGCGATGATGGCGATGATCCGCGATGATCTGGATGCTCTGAACGTGCATCACGACGTCTTCTTCTCGGAGCGCACGCTGCATGCCAATGGCGCCGCCGCGATCCGCACGGCGATCAACGACCTGACTTTCAAGGGACACGTCTACAAGGGCACACTGCCGCCGCCGAAGGGCCAGTTGCCCGAGGATTGGGAAGATCGCGAGCAGACGCTGTTTCGCTCGACGGAAGTCGGCGACGACATGGATCGCCCGCTGATCAAGTCGGACGGTTCCTACACCTATTTTGCTGCCGACGTTGCTTACTTCAAGAACAAATTCGACCGCGATTTCAACGAGATGATCTATGTTCTCGGTGCTGATCACGGCGGCTACGTCAAGCGCCTGGAAGCGGTCGCTCGCGGCGTTTCCGAAGGTAAGGCAAAGCTGACCGTCCTTCTTTGCCAGCTCGTGAAGCTGTTCCGCAATGGCGAGCCGGTCAAGATGTCGAAGCGCTCGGGCGACTTCGTCACGCTCCGCGACGTCGTCGAGGAGGTCGGTCGCGATTCGGTTCGTTTCATGATGCTCTACCGGAAGAGTTCGGAACCGCTGGACTTCGATTTCGCCAAAGTAACGGAGCAATCGAAGGATAATCCGGTGTTCTACGTGCAGTATGCACATGCGCGCTGCATGTCTGTTTTCCGGCAGGCGAAGGAGGCGTTTCCTGACCTCGACGTGACCCCGGCCAACCTTGCTAATGCTGTTGCGGGCATCTCGGATCCCGCGGAATTGCAGCTGGTTGCGAAGGCCGCGGAGTTTCCACGCTTGGTCGAGTCTGCGGCGCAGTCACAGGAGCCTCACCGCGTCGTATTTTACCTCTATGATCTGGCGAGTTCTTTCCATGCGCACTGGAATAAAGGTAAGGATCAAGTAGACTTACGATTTATTAACGATAAGAACCGAGAATCGAGTATAGCCAGATTAGGGCTGGTGTACGCCGTTGCGTCGGTTTTGAAGTCGGGACTTGCCATTGCGGGTACCGCTGCGCCGGATGAGATGCGGTAGCGTCACCATTTACCCACAATGCTCTGGCATAAACCTTAGCAGTTGCGAGTGGGATGAGTATGGCAGACAAACAGCGGGCGTATGACACGCGTAAGAATACGGACCTCTTTGCTGACGATGATCCTTTGGCGGAACTTGCCCGCATCGTCGGCTTCGAGCCGCGGGTAGCAGCAAATACCGTCGAAGATGCCCCCCGACAGGAGCCGGCCTTCAATCTCGAGGATGAATTGTTGCGCGAATTCGAGCGCTACGATGCGCCTCAGTCTGAGGCTTCCTTCGATCTGCCCGAACCCCCTTTCGAGCAACCAGCTGCCTTTGAGGCTCTTGTCGAAGCCGATCTTTCGCCGGTCGCCCAGGCCGAGCCGGAATTTGCTGTCGAGCCTGAAGTCGCGAGCGAGCCGGTGGCCCATCAGTCTTTGGACGCGGCTTCCAACCTCACCCCTGCCGCTTGGGCGTCGAATGCCGTCCGTGAGGGCGAGCAGATTTCAGGTGGCGCACGGGATCTGATCGAAGAACTCGAGATGTCAATCGGCGCGTCGCCGGCTCCCGCTCCTTCGGTGGCCCCCGCCAAGGCGCCCCAGTGGTCTGCGGCCAGCATTCGGTTGCCGATCGCCAACTTTCATCCGGCACGTCGCGATGAGCCTTCACCCGCGCCGATTATTCCTGTTGTAGCGCCGGAGCCAGTCGCCGCTGCGTCGGAGAGCGCTGCTGTTTTCGAAGTGCCCGTTGCCGCAGGCTTTCCTGCTGAAATCGACCGGCACGAAGAAGCCGAGGCGGTTTACGATGCGTCTGAGGTGCCTCAAGGGGCGCCGTTCGCTGAACCTATCATCGATCACAGCGCCTTCGATCTGGCTGCTGCAGCGAAGGATGACGGTGCCCTTCAGGCCGATGCCGCGCTGACCGAAGCCGCGCCGACGGAGAGCGACGATATTGCCTTCGATATCGACGAACTCCTCGCCGACGTATCGCATTACCCTGTTCCTGAGCGTCAGAACACGCCTGCGGCCGATGTCGCAGAGATTCCGCACTCGCCGGAGCCCCCCCGCGTAGTGGCGTCGTTGCCGAAGCCGGTCGAGCCGCCTCTGGCCGCTCCCACGGCCAAGGCCGAACCGGAAGGTGACGATCCTTTCGCTGGACATGACTTTGAACTCGATCTTGAAGGTATCGAGCTGGAGCTTGCCGACTTTGACTTTGCTGAGCCCGTGAAGGTGCAACCGCAAGCGGTCGAGCCGGCGCGAGTTCAGGCACAGCATGTCGAGGTGGTCAGACCTCAGCCGGTTGCCCCGGTGCCCGCTTTCCAGCCGGCGCCCGCTCCGGTCGTTGCTGCCGCCCCGATCCACCAGGCCACGGCCGAGGCAGCGTTCGTCGTGAAGGCGCCTGTTACACCCGCATTCACGGCCGATGCCGGAGACGATCTCCCGTTCGATCCCTCGATGATCTCGGATGCGGAATATCATCCGGAAGCCGTCGAAGAGATGCACGTGCCCGTGCTGCCGCCTATTGAGCAGCCGGAGCCGGTCGTAGCGACCTCCGATTTCGATTTCGACGTCGACGCCGAGATCGCCAACCTTCTTGCACCCGCAAATCCGGTGGAAATGCCCGCGAAACCGGTCGTCGAGGAATGGCGGACCCTTGCGCCCGTCTCAGTCGCGCCGACTGCAACACCGGCAGCGTCCGTCGCCAAGCAGGCACCATTGCAGGGCTTGGACGAGTTCGAGCGCGCTTTGGAAGAAGACTTCCGCCGGAGCGTCAACGAGCCGGTACAGCGCCGCGAGAACGTTTCTCAGGTACAGATCCAGTCGGCGAGTGAAGCCGAGGACATGAGCCGCGCACGCTCGATGAAGCGTATGCTGGCTGCCGCTGCGGCAATCGTCGTGTTCGGCGGTGTCGCCTATGCAGGTTACACGTTCCTGGCCCGCGATGGTGGCCTCGGCATCGCCTCCGGCGAGCCGCGCGTGATCACGGCGGACAACGAGCCGGTTAAGGTCGTACCGGAAAACCCCGGTGGCAAGACCGTGCCGAACCAGGACAAGGCTGTTTACGACAGCGTTGGTGGGGCCGCTGCTGAGGCGCCGAAGCAGAAGGCGCTTGTATCCAGTGACGAGCAGCCGGTGGACGTCGTGCAGCGCACGCTGACACCGGAAACGCTGCCTGAGGACAACGACAGCGATATCGCGACGCCGCCCATGGCGACACCTGTCGGAGACACCGAGGATCCGCGCCTGCTGCCGAGCGAGGATACGGCCGCTGCCGACGAGGCAGACAATGCCAATCAGGCTCCATCGGTTTCCGCCCGCAAGGTCCGCACCATGATCGTCCGACCGGACGGCACTCTGGTTGCCCGCGACGAGCCGGCCCCTCAAGCGGCCCCGACGCTGCCGAAGGCAACGGCGGTTCAGACGCAGAAGATCACGGCTGGCTCAAAGCCGGCTGGCGGCACAGCTGCTAATTTCCCGGCGTCGGGACAGGTTGCTGCCGCTGACATCCGTTCGACTCCGGTTGAAGCAACCAAGCCGACGGCGGCTCAGGCTCCCTCTGAAAACGCGCTGGCCAAGGCGGCTGCCGCCACTCCGGCGAATGTCGATCCGCCGGTTCGCGCCGTGAAGAGCTCGACGGTGAGCGACACTGCACCGGCTCCCGCAGCGCGCCCCGTGACCGATGCGGCGAAGGCACCGGTTGAAGCGCCGGCAGCCCAGAAGCCGAAGGACGTTGCCGCTGTTTCGCCGGCTGCGACCCAGGCTCAGCCGACTGCATCAGCTAGCGGTTATGGCGTCCAGATCGCATCGCTTCCCTCCGAGGAAGAGGCGAAGAAGACCTTCGCTAGCCTTTCGAAGAAGTTCGCGAGCGTGCTTGCCGGTCGCAGCTACGAGATCCGCAAGGCGGATATTGCGGGCAAGGGCACGTTCTACCGCCTTCGTATCCCGGCAGGCTCCAAGGACGAAGCCGCGGCCATTTGCGAAAAGTACCGTGCTGCAGGCGGTAGCTGCCTTATCTCGAAGTAAGTTTCTGCAAGCATTCAATGAAAGCGGCGGGCCTCTGGTCCGCGGCGGGCCTCTGGTCCGCCGCTTTTTTTGTGAATGCCGATTGACGCGGCTCGTAATTCCGCAAGGCACCTCTATGATTCGGGTATGACCGAATCAAAAGCAATGATCCTTGGCTGTAGCGGCCTATCCCTCACTTCCGATGAAAAGGCGTTTTTCAACGCCGAGCGCCCCTGGGGCTTCATTCTGTTCGGGCGCAATATTTCCGAGCCGCAACAGATCAGTGACCTCGTCGCGGAAATGCGAGTCGCCGTCGGTTGGCACGCGCCGGTCCTGATCGACCAGGAAGGTGGACGCGTCCAGCGTATCCGGCCGCCAATCTTCCAGCATTATCCGTCGGGGCAACAGCTTGGTGATATCTATCGGCAGGACAGTGAAAAGGGCCTGCGAGCCGCATGGCTGATGTCGCGGCTGCACGCCTTCGATCTTTCGGGCCTCGGGATCAACGTTGATTGCCTGCCGGTTCTGGATGTGCCGGTGGAAGGCAGCAGCAACGTGATCGGCAATCGCGCCTATGGCGGTGATCCAGCAACTGTGACGGCCATGGGGCGTGCCGCTGCCGATGGTTTGAAGGCGGGTGGCCTTCTACCTGTGATGAAGCACATGCCTGGCCACGGGCGCGGCTTTGGGGATTCACATCACGAACTGCCGGTTGTCACCGTCTCGCGCACGGAACTCGAGGCGCACGATTTCCCGCCGTTCATTGCCATGAAGAACGAATTGATGGCGATGACGTGTCATGTTGTCTTTGCGGCCATCGACTCGGAGCGTCCGGCAACGACCTCACGCAAGGTCATTGACGGCGTCATCCGCGACCATATCGGCTTCAAAGGACTGTTGCTTTCCGATGATACGTCGATGAACGCGCTTGCTGGTACGATCGGTGAGCGCGCCGCCAACATCATCGGCGGTGGATGTGATATCGTGTTGCATTGCAATGGCCACATGGACGAAATGCAGCAGGTGGTCGCAAACGTACCGGTCTTGCAAGGCCAGTCGCTTTTGCGGGCAGAAGCGGTGCTGAATGGCTTCCCGACAGCTGACAAGGCCGACGAGGCCTCGCTTCGGGCCGAATTCGATGCGATGTTTGCAACGGTCTGATTGCGAAAGGAACAGGGCAGGGTGACGACGACCAAGGGCACGGAACGGCCACAGACGGCGGCTACGCCGATGGACAAGCTGTGGCAGGAGAGCGGTGCTGAGCGCGCGACCTCCGATCCGGCCCTGCTGATCGACGTTGCCGGCTTCGAAGGTCCCCTCGACCTCTTGCTCTATCTCGCCCGCAATCAGAAGGTCGATCTGTCCCGCATCTCCGTTCTTGCGCTGGCGGAGCAATATCTGCAGTTCATCGAAAGCGCGCGGCGGATACGGATAGAGCTTGCTGCCGACTATCTCGTGATGGCCGCTTGGCTTGCCTACCTGAAATCGCGTCTGCTGATCCCGCAGCAGGCCAAGGACGACGGGCCCTCCGGCGAGGAGATGGCGGCGACGCTCGCCTTCCGCCTGAAACGCCTCGAAGCGATGCGCGAGGCCGCGAGCGGTCTTGTCAATCGCAACCGCCTCGGACGGGATATCTTCGCTCGCGGCGCCCCAGAGCACATCCCGGACAGGCATCAGTCCGCATATGATGCAAGCCTCTATGATCTGCTGACGGCCTACGCGTCGCTCAGGCAGCGTCAGGCCGTGACGCAGGTCACCATCGCGCGCCGCAACGTCTGGTCGCTGACGGACGCCCGCGAGCTTCTGACCCGCATTTTCGGCGAGGTCAGCGAGTGGACTGCACTCGAATCCTATCTGTTGCGTTACATGTCGTCTCCGGAAGACAGGGTCACGGCGATTGCCAGTGCGTTCGCGGCTTCGCTGGAGCTGGTCCGCGAAGGCAAACTCGAAATCCGGCAGGATGGAGCCTTCCGGCCCCTCTACATGCGGCGGGGCCCCAAGCATGCGACGCTGCAGGTCGTCGAACAGGAGCGACCGGCGTGACCGATCTGGAAGACGAACACATCGATAGCGCAATGGTGGAAGATTCAGACGACGAGGTTCGTGCGGAGACCGAGGCAGAGCGCATCGCCGAGGCACTGGTCTTTGCGTCCGCCCAGCCCGTTTCCGAAAGCTTCATCGCAGATCGCTTGCCTCGCACGTTCAACGTCCGCGCCATCATGTTGCGCCTGAAGGAGCAATATGCCCATCGCGGCGTCAACCTCGTCCAGGTAGACGATGCGTGGGCGTTTCGAACGGCCGCTGATCTCTCTTTCGTCATCCGGCGCGACGAGAACGAAACGAAGAAGCTCTCGCGCGCGGCCCTGGAAGTATTGGCGATCATTGCCTATCATCAGCCGGTGACACGCGCCGAAATCGAGGACATCAGGGGCGTGCAGACCTCTCGCGGCACAATCGACGTGCTGATGGAGGCGGGTTGGGTTCGGTTTCGCGGCCGCAGGCGCACGCCGGGCCGGCCTGTCACCCTCGGCACCACCCGCGATTTCCTCGATCACTTCGGCCTGGAAGAACTCCGCGACCTGCCGGGGCTTGAAGAGTTGAAGGGGGCAGGGCTGCTCTCCGGTCGCATACCGGCCAATTTCAATGTACCATCGCCTATGATGAGCGACGAGTTGACCGAGGACGAAGATCCAATAACGCAACTCGATCTTGAGGAACTCGGCCTGCTTGCACCGGGCGGCGGGTCCGAAGACTAATCGGATTTGTCTTGGTTCCGCCACGCATCGCGAAAACAATGCCGATCATAGTTTTTCGGATGTGTATTCTCTTGTCACAGAGGGCGATCCCGTGACATTAAGCGACAATCCAAGGGGAACTTTGATGTTGGAATTGGTGTAGGAAGCTCTTACATCTGGAAACATCGCAACAGGGAGTTAGCGTAATGGGTTCTTTTAGCATGTGGCACTGGCTGATCGTTCTGGTCATCGTGCTTTTGTTGTTCGGTCGCGGCAAGATTCCGGAGCTGATGGGTGATGTCGCCAAGGGTATCAAGAGCTTCAAGAAGGGCATGAACGACGAAGACGCGCCTGAGTCCACGACTGCCAAGACCGTCGATCACAAGGCCGACGAGACGAAGTAATCCACTTCCGGGCAACGTAGCCCCCACGTTTCCCGTTCAGGAGCCTTGAATGTTCGATATTGGCTGGACCGAGCTGCTTGTCATCGCGGTCGTATTGATCGTGGTGGTTGGTCCCAAGGACTTGCCGCCGATGCTTCGTGCGTTCGGCAAGATGACGCAGCGCGCTCGTAAGGTCGCCGGTGAGTTTCGTGCCCAGTTCGACGAGGCCCTGCGTGAAGCGGATCTGGACGAAGTTCGCCAGACGCTGACTGATGCGCAGAAGCTGAACCCCGTCAACACCTTGCGCGAAGCAATGAACCCGCTTCGCCAGATGGGCAACGAAATCAAGGCTGACCTGCAGAAGGCGACGACGGTCGATAACAAGACCGAAGTTCCGCCGGCTGCCGTATCGGTTCCTGAGCCGTTGATGAGCCTGCCAGAGACGCCGCCGGTCGTAGCACCGGCGCCTGTTGCAGCAGGCGTGGAAAATGCGGCAGCCCAGGAAAAGCCGAAGGCGGCCCATAAACCGCGCGCCAAGGCGGAGCCTGCGCCTGCCGCGGTTGCTGCTCCGGTCGGAAAGCCCAAGCGGACTTCGACGAAGACAGCGGCCGCCAAGAAGCCTGCGGCAGTTGCCGCCACAGCCGCTCCGAAGAAGACGGCAGCAAAGAAGAAGAAGGACGACGCATGAGCGGTGAAATCGAAGACAAGCCGCAGCCACTGATCGAACACCTGATGGAGTTGCGTACGCGGCTGATCTGGTCGATCGGTGCGTTTTTCGTCGCGTTCATCGCCTGCTTCATATTCGCCAAGCATCTCTTCAATGTGCTCGTCTATCCATACAAGTGGGCGGTGACCTGGGCGCATCTAGACGTGTCCAAGGCGCAGCTCATATACACCGCGCCGCAGGAGTTCTTCTTCACGCAGGTAAAGGTCGCCATGTTCGGCGGCCTGGTCATCGCCTTTCCGATTATCGCGGCGCAGATCTACAAGTTCGTCGCCCCTGGCCTCTACAAGAACGAGCGCGCGGCCTTCCTGCCGTTTCTGATTGCGTCGCCGGTCCTGTTTCTGATGGGTGCTTCGCTCGTCTATTTCTTCTTCACGCCGATGGTCATGTGGTTCTTCCTGACCATGCAGCAGGCGCCGGGTGAGGGCGATGTCGCGATCTCGCTGCTTCCGAAGGTCTCTGAGTACCTCAGCCTGATCATGACGCTGGTGTTTTCGTTCGGCCTGGTCTTCCAGCTTCCTGTCATCACCACGCTGCTCGCCCGTGTTGGGCTGCTGACTTCCGATTGGCTGGCCGAGAAGCGCAAGTTCGCGATCGTGCTCGCTTTTATCGTGGCAGCGGTGCTGACGCCGCCCGATCCGATGTCCCAGATCGGCCTTGCACTGCCGACCATCCTTCTCTACGAGATTTCCATCTACGCGGCGCGACTCGTGGAGCGCCAGCGTGCCCGCGAGGCGGTCGAAGAGGCTGAAGGAAACACGGACGTTGCCAAGACGGACAACGTCTGACGATTTCCCTCAATGAGCGCTTCCAAGCATCCGGTCGAGGCCTAGCCGGGCTTTGGCCGGGTTATCTTTTTACAACGACCTGGAACGACGATGCTCGATATAAAATGGATCCGTGAGAATCCCGAAGCCCTCGATGCGGCACTTGCCAAGCGTGGTGCCGAGCCTTTGTCCGAAAACCTGATTGCGATCGACGAAAAGCGCCGTTCGGCCATCCAAAGCGTCCAGGACATGCTGTCCCGCCGCAATGCCGCCTCCAAGGAGATCGGCGCTGCGATGGCCCAGAAAAACAATGAACTTGCTGAAAAGCTGAAGGCCGAAGTAGCCGACTTGAAGTCGCTGCTTCCGGCCGCGGAAGAGGGCGAGCGGCAGGCGACGGACGAACTGAACGATGCGCTGTCGCGCATTCCGAACATCCCGCACGATGACGTGCCGGTTGGCAAGGACGAGCACGACAATTCCGTTGCCCGAGTCGTCGGCGAAAAGCCCCGCTGGAATCATACGCCGAAGGAACACTTCGAAATCGGCGAAGCGCTCGGCTACATGGACTTCGAACGGGCTGCGAAGCTCTCGGGATCGCGCTTTACCGTGCTGACCGGCCCGCTGGCGCGGCTGGAGCGTGCGCTCGGTCAGTTCATGATCGACCTGCATACGCGCGAGCACGGCTATACCGAAGTCAGCTCGCCGCTGATGGTTCGTGACGATGCCATGTTCGGCACCGGCCAGCTGCCAAAGTTTGCGGAGGACCTGTTCAAGACAACGGATGGCCGCTGGTTGATCCCAACCGCCGAGGTGACGCTCACCAATCTCGTCTCGGGGGAAATCCTCGACCAGGAGAAACTGCCGCTTCGCTTCACCGCGCTGACCCCGTCCTTCCGATCGGAGGCAGGCTCTGCCGGACGCGACACGCGTGGTATGCTGCGCCAGCATCAGTTCTGGAAGTGCGAGCTCGTCTCGATCACCGATGCCGAGAGTTCGCTTGCCGAGCACGAGCGTATGACCGCTTGCGCCGAAGAGGTGCTGAAGCGCCTCGGCTTGCATTTCCGCACGATGACGCTCTGCACCGGCGACATGGGCTTCGGTTCGCGCAAGACCTACGACCTCGAGGTTTGGCTGCCCGGCCAGAACACCTATCGTGAAATCTCGTCCTGCTCGGTCTGCGGCGATTTCCAGGCGCGTCGTATGAATGCGCGCTATCGCGGCAAGGAAGACAAGGCGACGAAGTTCGTCCACACGCTGAACGGTTCCGGCACGGCGGTCGGCCGCTGCCTGATTGCGGTTCTGGAGAACTACCTGAACGAGGATGGTTCCGTGACCGTTCCCGATGCTCTGCTGCCATACATGGGCGGTTTGACGAAGATCGAACGGGCGGCCTGAGCCGATGCGCATTCTGCTCACCAACGACGACGGCATTCACGCGGAAGGCCTCGCGGCGCTGGAGCGGATTGCGCGGACGCTGTCCGATGATGTCTGGATTGTCGCGCCGGAGACGGACCAGAGCGGCCTTGCGCATTCGCTGAGTCTTTCCGAGCCGTTGCGGCTTCGGAAGATTTCCGACAAGCATTTCGCGCTGCGCGGAACTCCGACCGATTGCGTCATCATGGGCGTCAAGCAGGTTATGGACGTCAAGCCCGACCTGGTGCTCTCGGGCGTCAATTCAGGCTCTAACGTCGCCGATGATGTGACCTATTCGGGCACCGTCGCCGGGGCGATCGAGGGCACGCTGCAGGGTGTCCGCTCCTTTGCGTTGAGCCAAGCCTATCTGCACCAAGACGGGGCAAGGGTGGTCCCCTGGGAGGTCTGCGAGGCGCATGCGCCGGCACTTCTCGACAAGCTCATATCGCTCGACCTGCCTGACGGCACCTTCCTGAACCTGAACTTTCCGAATTGCCGGCCGGAAGAGGTCGAGGGCGTGGAAGTGACGGCACAAGGGCGGCTTGCCTTCAACCTGCAGGTCGATGCCCGTTCCGACGGGCGCGGCCTGCCCTATTACTGGCTCCGGTTTGGAGAACGCGCCGGCGCCTTCGTCGCAGGCACGGATATTCACGCCCTGAGAAGCCGCAAGATTTCGGTAACGCCTTTGAAACTGGATCTGACTGATTATTCCGTACAGGACCGCGTCGCGCGGGCGCTTTCGGGTACGGAGTAGACTATTTTGACGGCACGGTTGGTGGAGAAGGAAGGTTTTGCGGCGCTCGTCTTGAGGCTGCGAGCCGAAGGCGTGTCCGATCTGGACCTGCTGACAGCAGTCGAGCAGACGCCACGGTCGCTGTTCGTGCCGGCACAGTTTGCCGAGCAGGCCTATTCGAGCCGCACGATCCCGATCGAATGCGGCTCCTTCATCGAGGGCGTCGATCTCGCGGTCAGGATCCTTCATCACCTGAAAATCAAACCCGGGCAACGCGTGCTCGAGGTCGGCACCGGCAGCGGCTTCATGACCGCCGTCATGGCTCGCATGGCCGAGCGCGTGCTGACGATCGACCGCTACAAGACACTGACGACGAATGCGCAGCGCCGCATAGACTCGCTCGGACTGCGAAACGTCATCATCCGCCAGGCTGACGGCAGTGCCGGTCTGCAGGGAGAGGGGACCTTCGACCGTATCGTCGTAACCGCTGCGTTCAATTCGATGCCACGGTTCTACACCGACCAACTCGTTTCCGGCGGTTCGATGATCGCTCCATTGATGATTTCCGACAACGAGTGTCGCCTCGTGCGGCTCACGAAAACGGGCAGCCGCTTCGAGCGCGAGGAGCTGTTCGACACACCCTATCTTCCGATCGTCCCTCGTCTCGCATCTCAACTCTAGGGCGACTGGCTCGCAAGCGCTGCTATGGTTAGCAATCCCTCAAAAAAATCTCGCGGATTCCGGCACCTTAACCGCGTGGTAATACTAACGCGCTTTAATAAACCCACAAATGGTTGCGTTAATCAGTGGGTCGAGTCATGCGTTTCAGTCTTTCGCCAAGAGTGGGCAAGTCTGCCGGTAATGTCCTGATAGCGGCTTTGCTGGCGAGTGCGGCAACGGGTTGCAGTTCCGATGTGACACGTTTCGGTGGTCTCTTCTCGTCATCCGGTCAGGACCAGATGACGACCAACTCAATCCCTCGCAGAGGTATGCAGGCCGATCCGGTGCCGCAGGCGGATTTGGCACAGGGCGGCTACGCGCCAAGTAGCCAGGCAACGAGCCAGCCTTATCCCGCGCAGCCCGCTTATGGCGCCTCCAGCGCCCGCATGGCCTCGGCACCTGTTTCCGTCCAGCGCTCCGAACTCGCGGCTCCCTCCGCCGTTGCACCGGCAGCGCCATCCCGTGAAAGGCAAGTCGCACTCGCCCAGCCATTCCCTGCCGCCACTGCTCCGAAGAAGTCGGCGCCCATTCTCGTTCCACCGAAGGCAGACGCGATCGTCACCGGCACGAACCCCAAGGTTTCCGGCTGGTCGGCAACCAATGCGCCGTCCGTCACACTTCGCCCGGGTGAAAGCATCACGACACTCGCCAACCGCTACGGTGTGCCGGAGAAGGAGATCCTTCGCGTCAACGGCTTCAAGGCTGCCGCTGCCGCCAAGCCGGGCCAGATCATCCTGATCCCGACATTCAATGGAGGCAATGCAGCAAAGGCAGCCGCCCAAAGCGCCGACCTCTCCAAAGGTGGGCATCTGCCGCAACCGAACAAGCAGCAGGAACAGAACGTTGCGGTCGTTCCGGGTGCGAACTCCGCCCGTGACAAGTCAGTCGCAAATGCCGATCTGTCCAACAAACTTGCGGCCGGTGCAGGCAAGGGGCCAAAGGGCGCCGGCGGCACCTACGTCGTCAAGCCGGGTGACTCGCTCGCCAAGATCGCCAAGGCGACGGGCACCAGCATCGACGATCTGAAGGCCGCCAATAACCTGTCGGCCGGTTCTATTCGCATCGGTCAGGAGCTTAGTCTTCCGGGTGGTTCTAAGGATGGCATGAAGACGGCTTCCATTCCGGCAAAGGCAGAGCCGAAGCCAGTCGCCGAGCCCGCCTCCGCAACGTCGACTGCTGCCGCGCAGCCGGCAACCTACAAGGCTCCTGTCGCCACCGAGACGGTGGATGAGGCTGCCAAGAAGGAAGTGGCATCCGCCGCACCCGAGGCTACCGGCATCGGCAAGTATCGCTGGCCGGTTCGTGGAGCTGTCATTGCCGCCTACGGCGCCAACGTCAACGGCAGCCGCAACGACGGCATCGACATTTCCGTGCCCCAAGGTACGCCGATCAAGGCGGCCGAAAACGGCGTGGTCATCTATGCTGGCAACGGCCTGAAGGAACTCGGCAATACGGTCCTCGTCCGCCACGACGATGGTACGGTCACCGTCTACGGCAACGCCGATACCTTGAGTGTTGCCCGCGGCCAGAAGATCCAGCGCGGCCAGACGGTCGCCGTCTCCGGCATGAGCGGCAACGTCAAGCAGCCGCAGGTCCATTTCGAAGTTCGGAAGGACGCGACGCCGGTCAACCCGATTACCTTCCTCGAATAGGTATTGCGTCCGAGGATGCTCAAAAGCCCGGCCTCAAGCCGGGCTTTTGTCATTATGCACGGTCGAGTGCGATGCGCATCCGACCGGCGAGATCCTGAATGTACTGCCAGGCAACACGGCCCGAACGTGCGCCACGCGTCGTGGCCCATTCTAGCGCCTCCGCATGCATCTTCTCGCGATCGATTGGCAGCCTGAAGTGGTCGGCATAGCCGTCGATCATCGTTAGATAGTCGTCCTGGCTGCATTTGTGAAAACCCAGCCAAAGGCCGAACCGGTCGGACAGCGAAACCTTTTCCTCGACCGCCTCCGAAGGATTGATCGCCGTCGACTGCTCGTTCTCCATCATGTGGCGCGGAAGCAGGTGGCGCCGGTTCGAGGTCGCATAGAACAGGACGTTGTCCGGTCGACCTTCCACGCCGCCATCAAGGGCTGCCTTGAGCGATTTGTAGGCCGTGTCATCATGGTCGAACGAAAGGTCGTCGCAGAAGACGATGACACGGTGCGGCGTGTCCTTGAGAAGATCGAGCAGCGTCGGGAGGCTCGCAATATCCTCGCGATGCACTTCCACCAGCTTTAGCGACACGCCGCTCTCGCGCCGCACATCCTCGTGAACAGCCTTGACCAGCGACGACTTCCCCATGCCGCGCGCACCCCAGAGAAGAACGTTGTTGGCCGGAAAGCCTTCGGCGAAGCGCACCGTATTCTCGTGCAGGATATCGCGCACGTGGTCGACACCGCGGATGAGCTTCAGCGCCACGCGGTTCGGCCGTGCAACCGGCTGAAGATGCTGACGGGCAGGGGACCAGACGAAGCAGTCGGCCGCGTTCCAGTCGTTCAATGCGGGCGGCGGCCCCGCCAACCGATCGATCGCATCTGTGAGCCGGCGCAGCTCCGTCAGAATGGCGTTGTTGACGTCTCCGGCCATGGGCCTTCCTCCTGAATTCTGCTTGCAACCAGTGTACTGTGTCTTTTGCCTGCGGCGTAGCATGGCCTTTTACGAGCGGAAAGGTTATGAGGCAGCGGAATCGGTACGGTTTCCAGCTGTTTCTGTTGCATTCGCAAAGACCGCAATTATAGTCCGGCCACCCGAGAAAGGCGGAGTTCCGCCTCCGGAAAGTTTGAGGAGTTTAGCATGTTCATCACCCCGGCATTTGCCCAGGCTGCCACCGATACCGCGGCGTCGCCGTTCGGTTCCGGCTTCGAAATGATCATTCTTTTCGTGCCGTTGATGGTTGTATGGTATTTCCTGCTGATCCGTCCGCAGCGCGCCCAGGCCAAAAAGCGGGAAGAAACGCTGAAGGCGATCCGCCGTGGCGATCAGGTTGTGACCGGCGGTGGCCTCGTCGGCAAGGTCACCAAGGTTGTTGACGACAAAGAACTCGAAGTGGAGATTGCAGACGGCGTTCGCGTTCGCATCGTCCGCACCGGCATTTCGGAAGTTCGCGTCAAGGGTGAGCCAGTCAAGGCGGACGCAGCATAGTATTGCAAACCAAGATGTGAACCGGATTAGGCCGGGTCGGAAATAGTCGAGAGAAAATGCACCGTTTTTCCCGCTTGAAGGCCGTCCTGATCTGGGTTTTGGTGGTGGTGGCCGTGATACTCGCGGCCCCAAATCTGTTGTCTGAAGGGCAGCGTTCGAGGCTGCCCCTATGGCTGGCTCATAGCCACATTGTTCCTGGCCCCGATGTGCAGGGCGGTTCCCATCTGCTTTTCCAGATAGAACGCGCTGATATCGTAAAGCACCAGCTCGAACGCACAGTCGCGGATGTGCGCGGTAAGTTGCGCGAAGCCAATATTCGCTACACTGGCCTGACCGGCAACGATCAGGAGATCACCGTCAAGATTACCGCTGCCAGCCAGGTGGATGCTGCCGTCAATGCGTTGAGCGCGCTGACCGTGAGCACGAAAAGTGGCTGGTTCGGTGGCTCGGTTCAGAATGTTTCCCTGCAGAAGGGCAATGACGGACAGCTTACGCTACGAATTTCGAACGCTAGCATCGACCAAGGTATCGCGGCCGCTCGGACGCAGTCCGTCGAGGTTGTGGAGCGTCGCATCGCCGGCATTGGGATTAGCAGTTTTTCAGTCCGCGGAGACGGGCGCGATCGTATCGACGTCAAGGCACTGGGCTCGGTCGACGTCGAGCGCCTGAAGAATATTCTGAGCGAGCCGGCCCAGCTCTCCGTCCGGCTGATCGATGAAAGCATGTCGGGGCAGGAGGCCCTTGCCGGTCGCTGGCCCGCGACGTCAGAGGTTCTCTACTCGCTCGACGATCCGCCCGTTCCCTATCTCGTGGACCGCACTGATTTCGTGACGGGCAACAATCTCGTTGACGTTCAGGCCGTCGCCGATGCGAACACGGATTCAGTCGCAATCAGTTACAAGCTGGATGCTGAAGGGACCGAACGCCTCGCGCAGAAGACTCGCCAGAACATCGGTCGGCACCTTGCCATACTTTTCGATGATCAGGTCATGGCGGCGCCTCTGATCAATGCGCCGATCCTGGACGGCACCGGGAAGGTGCCGGTCAGCTTCAGTGAGGACGGAGCCCGCGATCTTGCGCTGATCTTGCGAAGCGGCGCTCTGCCGGCGACGTTGACGACCGTAGAGGAGCGCACCGTCAGCCCCATCCTCGGGGCTGAATCAAAGCGCGCCGGTCTGATCGCCGGCTTCGTCGCTGCGATCCTTGTCACCGGATTGATGTTTGCCTTCTATCGCAAGCTGGGCATCATTGCCGGCATTTCGCTGGTCCTGAATCTGCTTTTGATTCTTGCTGTGCTGAGCGTGATCGGCGCGACACTCACGCTGCCCGGCCTCGCAGGTATCGTCTTGATCATCGGCATGGCCGTCGACGCCAATGTGCTTGTCTACGAGCGCATTCGCGAGGAGGCGAAAGCCGGTCACTCCTTCGCGGATGCGATCGACAACGGCTTCTCCCGGGCATTTATGACGATCCTTGATGCCAACGTCACGATCGTCATTGCGGCCGTCATTCTCTATTATCTCGGCAGCGATACCGTCCGCGGTTTTGCAGTGACGCTGGCCGCGGGAATCCTGACGACGGTCTTCACTACCTTCACGCTGACGCGCTGGATTGTCGTTACCTGGCTGCATCGCAAGCACCCGCGGCATCTGCCAAGGGATGTTCAGACGGGCATTTTCGACCGCGCGAACATCCGTTTCATGGGCATCAGGCGCTACACCTTCACGGTGTCGGCCGTGCTTTCCATTCTCGCCATGGTCGGCTTCGCGACAGTCGGTGCAAATCTTGGTGTCGACTTTGCGGGCGGGTCGCTGGTGGAAGTCAAGGCGAAGCAAGGAGCTGCCGATCGTGATGATATCCGCGCTCGCCTCGGTGATCTGAACATCGGGGCCATTGAGGCTCGCCGCCTTTCGGACCCGTCGACGGCATTGGTCCGCATCCAGGCGCAAGGCGGCGGCGAGAATGCCGAACAGTCTGCCATGACGTTGCTGCGTGATGAATTGAGCGACGACTATGAGATCCGGCGTGTCGAGGTTGTCGGCCCCGCCGTATCAGGCGAACTGACCAGGGCCGCGACGTTGGGCATACTCGGTTCGCTCGCTATCATCCTGCTTTACATCTGGCTCCGCTTCGAATGGCAATTCGCGATCGGCGCGATTATCGCGACGCTCCACGATATCATCCTGACGCTAGGCCTTTTCGTACTGACCGGCATGGAATTCAATCTCACAAGCGTTGCGGCCCTCCTGACGATCGTCGGCTATTCGCTCAACGATACAGTCGTCGTCTACGACAGGATGCGCGAGAATCTGAAGCGCTATCGCAAGATGCCTATGCCGATCCTGATCGATGCTTCCATCAACCAGACGCTGTCGCGCACCGTTTTGACGGCGGCAACGACGTTGCTGGCGCTCCTGGCGCTCTGCCTTTTCGGTGGCGACGTGATCCGCCCGTTCGCCTTTGTGATGCTGTTCGGCGTTGCCATTGGCACCTTTTCCTCCATCTATATAGCCGCGCCCGTGCTGATAGCCTTCAAGCTCCGCCCTGACGCGATTGACAACGATCAGAACAAGAAAGTGGCCGAGCCGGATACGAACCCCGGCAATCCGGCAGTGTGAGAATATGGCAAGAGGCATAGAAATCCGCGAGGCGCATTTTCCTGGACGTGCGCCCATCGATACCTACGGCAATGGCGGCTTCCGTTTCGCTGACATGTCTCATCGCGGGTCGATCCTTTGCCTGCCGTCCGGCATCTATGGCTGGGACATGGACATGTCGAAGTCTCTGTCGATCAAGAATTTTCAAAAGGTGCTCGATGAAGCAGCCGGGATCGAGGTTCTGCTGATCGGGACGGGAGACGACATGCGTCCGATCCCGCCTGATCTGAAGGCCGCGCTCAAGGCTGCAGGTATTTCCTCGGATCCCATGAACACAGGCGCGGCCGTCCGCACCTTCAATATCATGCTCATGGAATCCCGCGCTGTCGCCGCGGCACTGATCGCGGTTTGACAATGGCGGAGCAGTCTTTGACGAACCAGGACATTTGCCTGGCGATGCTGCGTGACAACGACCGCGACCGCTATCTGGCTTGCCTGCTGGCGCCGGAAGTAAGGCGGGGCGCTCTGGCAGCTCTCTACGCTTTCAACGCCGAGCTCGCGCGCATTCGCGATCTGGTGCACGATCCCCTTCCAGGGGAGGTTCGCATGCAGTACTGGCGCGATCTGCTGGAGGGCAGCGCGCACGGCTCCACCCAGGCAAACCCGATTGCCGCCGCCTTGTTGTCGTCGATTGAAACCCACCGCCTGCCATCGCAGACCCTCGTCAACATGATCGATGCCCGCATCTTCGATCTCTACGACGATCCGATGGAGACGCGGGTCTCACTTGAGGGGTATGCCGGCGAGACGGCGTCTGCGCTGATCCAACTGGCAAGTCTCGTGCTTGCGCCGGAGGCGGCCACCGCATCTGCCGAGGCTGCTGGGCATGCGGGCGTTGCGCAGGCCATCGCCGGTCTTCTGCTCCTGATGCCGTTGCATCGCCACCGCGGCCAGCTCTACCTTCCCCTTGAAATCCTGTCCGCTACCGGGCTCGATCGTGATGCGTTTCTCGCCGGCGAGGACAAGCCGCGAATCTCTGCCGCGATCGAAGCCTTTGCGGGACTTGGACGCGACCATCTTGCCAAGGCGAGACGTGTCGCAATACCGCAGTCGGTGTTTCCCGCCTTTTTGCCTGTCACCATGGCGGAGCCGATTCTTTCCAACGCCCAGAAGGTAGGCGCGGGACTGTTCGATCGGCAGATCCAGCGATCGCAGTTTCGGCGCCAGGCCGGCATGCTGCTTGCGCTGATGCGCAAGAAAATCTGACCCTGTTTAAACTCGCGCAAGGCTCGTGCGTTATAAAGACGCCGTTGTCGATTTGATCGGAGAGGGATGTGAGCATAATCGTCTGGTGCGTTATATTCGCGATCGTCGTCTTCATCGCCTTCATTTCGACGCGCATGGCGGCGCAGAACAAGGAAGATGGCCTGCACGATACCGGGCTCGCGATCATCGAGTTCAACCGGGCTTTCCCCAACGAAGCAATCCGCCAGTTGCAGGCGACTGCCGATGGGCAGGCGGTGTTCGTGCGTTTGCATGACAACAAGGCCGGCATCATGCGGAATATGCAGCGGCACTATTCGTGCCATGTTCTTGAGCCGGGAAGGGTGCGTGTGCTCAGCTCCGAAACCGGGCGAGGCCTCAACATAGAGTTCCTCGACGCACCACATTACAGCGGCACCTTTGAATTCGCGTCCGCCAGGGTGGCGTCGGAGGTCGCACTTTGGCTGCTCGGCAACTACGTGGCCGAGCCTGACAAGGCATTGCCGTCGCACAATCCCACGGTCGCAAACGGCCAGTAGCAAAGGTCCTGGCGAACCGGGATATCCCTTCGCTGCGGCCGTCCCGCATTTACAATCATCCTCGTCGGCGCGGCCCGCGCGACGCGTCGCCGCGGCCGTTTTGCCGTTGCCTACGGTCCGAAATAGGCGCAAGATTTACGCTATCCGGCATTAGTTTGAGTTTGTATTCACAAACGCGATGGAGGTGCGTGATGCTTGCAATCAATGATACCGCTCCGGATTTCGAAGCTCAGACGACCGAAGGCGTGATCAGTTTTCACCAGTGGATCGGCAACTCCTGGGCAGTGCTGTTTTCGCATCCGAAGGACTTTACCCCCGTATGCACGACCGAACTCGGCTACATGGCGCGGATCAAACCCGAATTCGACAAGCGCGGTGTGAAGATTATCGGTCTTTCCGTTGATCCGCTCGAACGCCACACCAGCTGGATGATAGACATCGAGGAAACGCAGGGCTATCGTCCAAACTATCCGATGATCGCGGACGTCGATTACGCGGTATCGAAGCGTTACAACATGCTGCCCGCGCTCGTATCCGGCGATCCGACCGAGCGCACTCCAGCCGACAATCAGACCGTCCGCAACGTCTTCGTGATAGGGCCTGACAAGAAGATCAAACTGGTCATGGTCTATCCGATGACCACGGGGCGCAACTTTGATGAGGTGCTGCGGGTCATCGATTCCCTGCAGCTTACTGCAAAGCACAAGGTCGCAACGCCAGTGAACTGGAAGAACGGCGAGGACGTGATCATCGCCGGTTCAGTCTCCGACGACGACGCAAAGAAGCAATACCCGCAAGGTTGGCGAGCACCGAAGCCCTATATCAGGATCGTGCCGCAACCGCACGGATAGGCAATCGCAAAGCAAGCCGCCACGAAGGAGGTGGGGATGATCTTCCGGCAGCTGTTCGATCCGGTGTCGAGCACCTATTCCTATTTGCTGGCAAGCCGGAACGGCGGCGAGGCGCTGATCATCGATCCGGTGTTGGAAAGGGTTGATCGCTATCTTCAGCTCATTCACGAGCTCGATCTGAAGCTCGTGAAGGCCGTAGATACCCATCTCCATGCCGACCACATCACAGGTCTTGGCGCGCTGCGCGACAAGACCCATTGTATTACCGTGATGGGAGAGCAAACAAAGGCCGACGTCGTTTCGATGCGTCTGTCGGACAATGAGAAGCTGACCATCGAGGGACTCGCCCTCGATGTGATTTATACGCCGGGACACACCGACGATTCCTACAGTTTCGTTTTGCCCGACCGCGTTTTTACCGGCGACACCCTGCTCATTCGCGGCACCGGCCGCACCGATTTCCAGAATGGAGATCCCCGGGCGCAATACGAGTCGATCTTTGGCCGACTGCTGAAGCTTCCGGAATCGACGATGGTCTTCCCTGCACACGACTACAAGGGCGATACGGTCTCGACCATCGGCGAGGAAAAGGCCTTCAATCCACGCCTGCAGGTAAAATCCGCCGATGAATATGCCGATCTGATGAACAATCTGAAACTGGCCAATCCGAAGATGATGGACGTAGCCGTTCCGGCTAACATGAAGGTCGGGATGAACCAGGACAACGTAATGCGCCATGGCTGGGCGCTGACGGCGCAGCAAGCGCTGGGCGTCGTCGGCCTCGGCGACGTCGCCTTGGTCGACCTGCGCGAGAATGCCGAACGGCAGCGAAACGGCACGATCCCGGGCTCTCTTCACGTCCCCTATCCCTCGCTCGAGGAAAGCATAGGCGCTGGCGGTACGCTGCATGAGCTGGCAACTTCAACCCGCAAGAGGCTGCTTTTCTATTGCGCGTTCGGCGAACGATCGGCAATGGCCGTGCAGGCAGCGCATGACGCCGGTCTTCCGCTGGCCTTTCATATTCAAGGCGGCATCGACGCCTGGAAGAAGGCGGACGGACCGATCGCGCATTAGCGAGCGCCCTATGGCAAGCGATAAAATGGTGCAGCGGCAATCGATTCTGACCTGTCCGATCTGCGGGCACCGATCAGTGGAAACGATGCCGGTCGATGCCTGCGTTTGGTTCCACGAATGCCAGGGCTGCGGCGCGACGCTTAAGGCGAAGCACGGCGATTGCTGCGTCTTTTGCTCATACGGGTCGGTTCCGTGTCCGCCGATTCAAACCCGCGCGATCTCGCGGTGTTGTCAGGCCACCTCGAACACGGCCGCGTAGTGATAGGGCGGCAGATCGACGACCCGCTGCATGAAAAAGCCAGCAGTCTCAACAACGGTACGAACCGCTTCGGGCGACATGCGCATCTCGGTTCGCGGTCCCCGGGGCTTGCCTAGGACCACCGTTTCCTCTCGCGGAGCCGGGTGCCAGTTGACGATGCAGAACAGGCCGTCCGGTTTCAGAACTTCCCTTACGGAACATGCGAGACCTATTTGGTCAGGAACGCCGTGGAAGGTATTGGCGATCAAGACAAAATCGACCGGTTCGTCAAGGTGTTTCGCCAGCGCCGACGTGGCGTCCGCGCAAATCCACTGGCGAACTGACGCGCCGCTGCGCTCAACTTCGGCCTTTGCCAGCTCGATCATGGCGGGATCGAGATCGAGCGCCGCCAACCGTCCGTCGACCAGTGCTGCGAGCGGGCCGGTGAAGTAACCGTCGCCGCAGCAAAGGTCGAGAACGCTCATGCCCCGCCGGATGCCAATCTGTTGAAGCAGCCCTTGGGGATCAGGCCACAGCGCAGACCACCAATCCCTGTCCGGCATGGACGTGCCTTGAAACAATGCTGCCATGTCACGCCCCCGAGGAGGTCTCACCACACAGAATTTCGACAGCGACGAGACGCCTGTCGATGGCTAGATCGGTAGGCTCCCGGCTCGATTACGCACTCTCCGCGAGCTTGACGTCCTGTCCGAGCCAGGTGGCACAATCCGCAAGCGCCCGCTTGGCGATCAGCTGCCGCTTCATGATCGTCTTGTCCTTGCCGCGGAAACGCTTCACGCCTTCGGGTTTGACAATCGAGCCGGGCTCCAGCTCGGGGAACAGGCCGAAATTGATGTTCATCGGCTGAAACGACCGCTTGCCCGGCTCCTCGTCGTTGACGATGTGTCCGCCCGTGATGTGGCCGAGCAGCGAGCCGAGCGCCGTCGTTGCCGGCGGCAGGGATACTCCTTCTCCCTTTCGCTCGGCAGCGGCGAACCGGCCAGCCATGAGGCCGACGCTGGCGCTTTCGACATAGCCTTCGCAGCCAGTAATCTGCCCGGCAAAGCGCAGGCCCGGGCGGGACTTGAGCGTGAGCGACGGGTCGAGCAGCGTCGGCGAATTGATGTAGGTATTACGGTGAAGGCCGCCGAGGCGAGCGAATTCGGCGTTCTGAAGCCCCGGGATCATGCGGAAGATCTCGGCCTGGGCCCCGTATTTCAACTTCGTCTGGAAGCCGACCATGTTGTAGAGCGTGCCGAGCGCATTGTCCTGGCGCAACTGAACGACGGCATAGGCCTTGACCGTCGGGTTGTGCGCATTGGTCAGGCCCATCGGCTTCATCGGGCCGTGCCGCAGCGTCTCGCGGCCGCGCTCTGCCATCACCTCGATCGGAAGACAGCCGTCGAAGTAAGGCGTTCCTTCCCACTCCTTGAATCCGACAGTATCGCCGGCAATCAGGGCATCGACGAAAGCGTTGTACTGCTCTTCGGTCATCGGGCAGTTGATGTAATCCTTGCCGGTGCCACCCGGACCGACCTTGTCATAGCGCGACTGGTACCAGCAGATATCCATATCGATGCTGTCCCGATGAACGATCGGCGCGATTGCATCGAAGAAGGCCAGCGCGTCCGCGCCCGTCTCGGCCTGGATGGCGCTTGCAAGGGAAGGTGCCGTCAACGGGCCGGTGGCAACGATGGCGAGATCCCATTCTGTCGGTGGCAAGCCGGTTACTTCTTCACGAACGACCGTGATCAACGGGTGCTCTTGGATCGCTTTGGTAACGGCGTCCGAGAAACCGTCGCGGTCGACGGCCAGCGCGCCACCGGCGGGGACCTGATGCTTGTCGGCGCACGCCATGATCAGCGATCCCGCCATGCGCATTTCGGCATGGATAACGCCAACCGCGTTGCTGGTCGCGTCGTCAGAGCGGAAGGAGTTGGAGCACACGAGCTCGGCCAAGCCGTCGGTCTTGTGGGCGTCGGTGCCACGCACACCGCGCATCTCGTGCAGAATAACCGGCACGCCGGCATTTGCGATCTGCCAGGCTGCCTCGGAGCCGGCGAGCCCGCCGCCGACCACATGGATGGGAGAATGGGAAAAGGTCTTGTTCATGCGCGGCTGATTACCACGCTGGGCCGGCGCAGGAAACCGAAGAATTGGCGACTGATCGATGCCGGCACCGATGCCGTCAAATATCCAGCTTCAGCCGAGCGCCCGTGTCGCTCGCCGCCGGCACGGCGCAGCAAATCAGCGCTTCGTCATCGGCGGCGTCGGCGGTCGGCTCCTTCGTGTATGCAACGGAGCCTGACAGGATTTTCGTCCTGCAACTTCCGCAATTGCCAAGGCGACAGCTGAACTCGGGCGCCAAGCCGCGCGCTTCGGCAAGCTCGAGCAACGTGCCCGATCCTGGCTCCCAGCGTGCTTCCTTACCGGAGCGCATGAAATAGACCGGCTGCGGTTCTTCAGCGGCGGCGCGCGCGGGCGATCGCGGGAGCGCATCTCCCGATCGCTGGAGAGACGCGGGTCCAAACGCTTCGGCATTGATGCGGCTATCAGAGATATTCAATCCACGCAGGCCATCATAGACCGACTGCATGAAGCCGGCTGGACCGCACAGATAAAAGTCGTAGTCGTTGAACGGCAACACGCTGCTGAGCAGGGTCATGTCGACGCGCCCCTGCTTGTCATAGTCTTCACCAGCGACCGTATCAGAAGTATCGCTGAGCAACCGGACCAGCTTGACGACGCCGCCGGACACTGCGGCGAGTGCCTGCAGCTCGGCATTGAATGCACGTTCCGACGCGTTGTGCGCTGAATAGATCAGCCAGGTCGGTCGTATCCGCCTGGTTCGCAGCCCCTCGTAGACGACATGCCGCAGCATCGCGAGCAGGGGGGTGATCCCGATGCCTGCCGCCAGCAAGACGGCAGGGCGTCTCTCGCCGGGGTCAATCGTGAACGCGCCTGTCGGGGCGCGTGTCTCGATGATGTCTCCTTGCCGGATGGCATCGTGAAGATGCGCCGAGACAAGCCCTTCGCGCTTGACGCTGATGCGATAGATACTGTCGGAGGGGGCCGAGGAGATCGTATAGGTGCGCACCGCCGGCACATCCGATCCCTCGAGCTTGATGCGGATCGGCAGGTGCTGGCCGGAGACATGCGGAATGATCCCGCCTTCGTCTATCGGTTCGAGATAGAACGAGCGCACGCTGGCGCTCTCTTCGACGATCCGGGTGACGCCGAAGGGCCGCCAGCTCTTGGCGAGGGCAATCGCCTGAAGCCGCGCGGCAGCCTCATCCCAACTCCCGGTCATCAGGGAGTTGGGAGATGGACCGTTGGCGCGCGATCGCCATCGCAGCGGCAACGCTTCCTGCCGGTAGACGATCTGTGTCGGGCGAAAGCGCCACAGCCGCTCCGCCCCCTGGAACGCCGCTATCTCAGGCGATTCCAGAATGACCTCGGCGCTGCCCGATAACTGCAGCAGGTCGCCGCTCTCGAAATCCGCGAAGACCAACCCCGCCCGCGGATTGGCAAGAATGTTGCCGAGCGTGTTGAAGAAGAGATTGCCGGCAAAGTCCGGGATCGTCAGAACACTGTCCTCGCCAATCCGGACAAAGCCGGGCCGGCCGCCACGATGCGAAACATCGATTTGGCGCCCTTCATGGTCGCGGTCGACATACGAGGCGACGAAGAATGTATCCGCCTTGGCGATCATTTCGGCAGGCCGACCCTCCAGATTGCCAAAACTGACCGGGTCGTACCCGGAGGGCTGCATTGGATCCCGTGCAAACTCGAAATCGCGCAGCTGGATATATTGCGGGCAGTTGCCGTAGGCCTGCCCAACACGCACATCGAAGCCGTCCTGCCCGGTTCGATGGATAGTGCCATTCAGCCGGTTGCGACGGCGCGTGTGGAGCTCGATACCCAACATGGCAATGGCCTTGCCGTCGTCCATTCCCGCGCCGGCCGGGTCGAGCAGCTCACTCGGAAGGTCGACACTCAGTGTGTGGAGGTCCGGGCTCTGAAGGAAGCCCGGACGATTGGCACGGAGTGTCGCCCATGCGTTGCCGTCTTCATCTACCGTCCCAAGAACGATGAAGGGCAGCTGCGGGTAGAACTGCCGATGCTGATCGATCAGGTGATCTCGCAGCACGCGGCGGCCCACTTCGTCCATTCGCTTCGCGACGCCGACCTTCTCCTGCAGTGCGATCTCTCCGGCATGCCAGGGAGAGGAGGTGGTGCTCTGTGCCTCGGTGGGCATAACTGGCTCCTTCACGGCTTTTGGTCGGGTGCGGCGCGATGCGGCGCCTTAAGCGGCCTCGACAATGCCGACGGGTGATTTCTGGAAAGGCTGAAAGCCGGGAAGAGCTTCTATGCGCTCGAGCCAGGTCGTTACGCTACGGTAGGCAGACCGGTCGACGTTCCCCTCAGGCGCCCGGGCGATGTAGCTGTAGAGGGCGATGTCGGCGATCGTCGGTCTCGTTGAGGCGATCCATTCACGACCGGTCAGTTGGGCATCGACAAGGCCAAGAATGCGATGAGCTCTCGCGATCACTTCTTCAGTATCGAATTTCGCGCCGAATAATGTCACAAGACGGGCCGCGCATGGACCATAGGCGATCTCGCCCGCCGCGACCGACAGCCACCGCTGAACCGCAGCCGCCGCTGCCGGCTCCTCCGGCAGCCATCCCTCCGGCGCATACGTCTTGGCGACATAGACAAGAATGGCGTTGGAGTCGCTGACGACGGTGTCGCCGTCCTGAAGCACCGGCAGCTGCCCGAATGGGTTGAGCGCCAGGAAATCGGGGCTCTTGTGTTCTCCCGCCGCTAGGTCGACCTCCACGATTTCGGCATCGACGCCGATAAGCGACAGAAAGAGGCGGGCGCGATGGGCATGGCCCGATAGAGGATGCGAGTACAGCTTCATCGATCTGATCTCCGATTGAGGTGAACAGACAATAATTGTTTCCTGCTGCGCGCTGAATTGCGATAATACGAAAGTCACTATTTCAATTTGTGGAATATTGCGGGATATCCTATGGATCGGCTTCAATGTATGAGGGTTTTGGTCAAGGTCGCCGAGACGGCGAGCTTTGCGCAGGCTGCACGCCAACTTCACATGAGCGCTCCGGCCGTTACGCGCGCAGTCGCCTATCTGGAGGAAACTACAGGTGCTAGGCTGTTCGTGCGCTCAACGCGCTCGGTGAAGCTGACGCCATCAGGCAGCCGATATGCTGACGACTGCCGAAGGATTCTCAGTGATATCGACGAGGCGGAAGCCTCTGCCGGTGGATCCCATTCAACGGCATCCGGAATCCTCAGCATCACTGCGCCGGTATTGTTCGGTCAGATCCATGTCGTCCCGATCTTGACCGCGTTTCTCAGCACGCACCCGGCGGTCACCGGGCGCGTCCTGTTCTTCGATAGGATGGTCAATCTCGTGGAGGAGGGCATCGACGTCGCCATTCGTATCGGCCACCTGCAGGACTCGGACCAGCAGGCGAACAAAGTCGGCAGCGTGCGCCGCGTTGTCTGCGGCGCGCCGGCCTATTTCACGCGTCATGGCGAGCCGGTAACGCCGGCGGATCTCACCCGGCACGTGACCATCGTCAATACGGGATCATCGGCGCCGTTGGACTGGCACTTCGCGCCCAACCATACGCCCGTCAAGCTTCACCCGCGCATGTACTGCAACACCGTCGATGCATCGATCTCCGCGGCGTTGACGGGGTGGGGCCTGACGCGGACCTTGTCCTATCAGGTGGCGGAGCATCTTGCTGCCGGTCGGTTGAGGACGGTGCTCGATCAGTACGAGGAAGAGCCACTGCCGATCCACGTGGTCCACGTAGAGGGCAGGCACGTCTCAGCCAAGACACGTGCTTTCGTGGACTTTGCTGTTCAGAAGATAAAGGCGCTCGGCCTCTAGAGGCAGACCGATGTCGAGGTAGATATCAGCCCGATACGCTGTGCCGCAAAGGCGGCATTTATGCAATGGCCTTGGCCGAGGCTTCGTAGCATTCGGACAGGGAGCTTATACGATCGAGGTTGTTCAGGATATCGACCATGTCGCATGCTTCGCGCCACGTCATCCGAGCCATCTGCACGTTGTTCAACTCCGCCGGCCGTTGTGTCGTGGCATCGACAACGGTCCAGAGTCCGTCCTCCATGCGAAGATTATATCGGCACATTACGCATGTCTCCCTTGGGTAATGCCGGATACTTTCACAATGGCTAATATGAGTCCATCCTAAAGGATGATGGAAGTGTGGTATTAACTGCCATGCCCGTGGCGGGCGCGCTCGCCGTGAAGGGGCTCAGAATCAAAAACGGCGCCAAAGGCGCCGTCTTGGAAGCTTCACGCTCGCCGCTATTAGCGGAACGAGCGGGAAGCGATATTGCGGATGTCGTAGCGGGTAACGCCGATGTCGGCGAGCGCCTGGTTGGAGAGGCTGCCAAGTTCACTGAGCGTGCGGCGATAGCTCATCCAGTTCTTTGCAATGCGGATCGGGTTCATGTTCTTTTCCTCAGAATGATCGTCAGAGCGGCCCCATCGCCGTCTCATCGTTGACGTTCATATAAGTCTTCTCTGTCATATTGTGCAGTGCAAAGAAGCGGCATCTGCTATGCAATTGTGCATGTGATGCTCATTCCGAATGCAACGATTGTTTTCTGAGCCACGCCAAAAGGGACGGGGAATTGACTGCAACTATCGCGGAAGCTGGTAGCCAGGCAAAAGAAAACGCCCGTTGCCAGGGGCAGCGGGCGTTTTATCAAGGCGATCTTGCTTGGGAGGATAGCAAATCGCTTGGATTAGCGGGCAGAAGCCTCGCGAGCAACACGATGGATGTCAGAGCGGTCGATACCGAGGTCGTGCAATTCGCGGTTGGTCATGCGGCCGAGTTCGGAAACAGTCTGACGATACTTGCGCCAGTTGTTGAAAGAGCGAGAGAAGTTCATTTTGGTCCCCTTTCCTAGGGCTTGCGATCTGCCAGCTGCCGCCGATCGGCGCTGACCTCTATTTGATGACTGCAATATATGTTGCGCTGCGAAGTCGTAACAGAGACAAGATTTCAGATCACCTATGCATTTAGCGCAAGTCTCAAGCGCTAGTCGCCGTGATTTCGCTCCCATGTGGTTAATCATTAGGCAGAATGGTTGGCGTATGCCGGCCCGCGTTACCTTTTCTCCTTGCGAGGCGAGTGGCCGCCGGTTGGCATATGCAGCTGCGACAAGGAGGTCGCAGCGAAATTTGGTTCGGCGGTCAGCGGCTGCGGGGTCGTTGCTGCCTCCGATGAGCCTGCTGCCAGGCCATTAGACCGGCGCGACCTGCGGGAGGCACATCCGCCACCGCTGTCCAACAGGCATTGGAAAACCACGCTGCGATATTGTCGAAAACCAAACGCCCACCGGGGGAGGATCCGGTGGGCGTCGTTAGGGTGACTGACAACTGGGAGGAGGAGTGTCGTCAGTCTATCGGAGGGCGCTGGGAGGAGGAGTGCGCTGCTCCGAATTTCGTTACGAAGATCATCTTCGCAGGCTTTTCCGGTAACCCGGGGCAGGGCGCCGTCCCCTTGCCTTCTGATTAGTGACATAAATCGTCTTACTGGTATTTTGCAGTGCAATATAATCATGCTGCCCATGCAGAAATCGCATGGCTTGCGAGTATGGAGTGTATATTAGCAACCTGCCGTTATGGATCGGTTAAAAAGCACCCCAAATTCGCCCAATGAGGATTTCGTATGGGAATATTTCCCCGTGCTCGATCAACGGCTATAAAGCAAAGAGAGGAAGCGCGTAATCGCGCGTTTGGCGGAGTAGGGCATGTATCGCGGTCGATTGGAGCGAGACCTCTCGCTTTGGGTGGAAAAGGGGCTCTTGCCGGAGGCAACTGCAGGAGCGCTCTTGGAGGAATATGACGCGCGCCCGGCAAGCTTCAGCCTTGGCAACGTGCTGATGATCCTCGCGGCAATCCTGCTAGGGGCGGCGATCCTGCTGGTTGTCGCTTCGAATTGGGAAGCCATCCCGCGTCTTGTGCGCGTCGCCGTCATTCTTGCAATCATCTGGGTCGTGCATCTCGGCGCGGCGGTCATGCTCAGGCGCGGCGCCACCGGTGCAGCAGGCGGACTGCTGGTGATCGGGACATTGGCCTTCGGTGGAGCGATTTCGCTGATCGGGCAGATGTATCATTTGTCGGGAGACCAACTGACGGTCATGTACCTGTGGTTTGGCATGGCAGTGGTTTCGGCGGTGCTGTTTCGCTCCGGCGTCGTCGCCGCGGTGGCAGGCTTTCTGTCTTGGGGCAGCTTCGCGGCCTATCTCGATACCTACGATACGCGCTGGGTCGGCCTCGATCCCTGGATTGTGCCGCTCATGGCAGCTGTTGTCATTGGTCTCGTCCGCCTCACCGGCGCGGATCGCGCGCGCCATCTCGCGTATCTGCTGCTTGTCGGCTGGCTTACCTGGCTCTATGCGGTGAACGAGAATTTCTGGCTCGCGCTCGCCTATGCTGTCGGCGGCATGCTCGCCTTTGTTCTCGTCAGCCTGCCGGTAGCACGACGTTCCGCGCTTCTCAGGACTGCCGGATCGGCTCCTGCCTTTTACACTTTCCTCGTCGCCATCATCGGTCTCCTTCTGCTCCATATTGAACTGGAGCATGGCTGGCAGTTCGTGACATTGGCGCTGGTGACGCTGGGCGCCGCAGTTGTTGCCATTGCGCTCCAGGGACGAAACAACGGTGCGGTGCGCTATCTGGCCTACGCCGCCTTTGCCGCTGAGATGCTCTACCTTGCGTCGGTGACCGTCGGGTCGATTCTCGGGACATCGAGCCTCTTCCTGTTCTCGGGGCTCTTCGTTGCGGCCGTCGCGTGGCTCGTCATTCGCCTCGAGCGGCGATTTGCCCTCACAACTCCGGAGGCAAGCGTATGAGCATTTTCTCGCCGCAAGGTTCAGGCAGCCGCTACATCGTCGCTGCAATCATCGTAGCGGCGCTGCAGACCGCCGTTCTTGGCTATGTGATCGAGAGCCGTGCGTCGATTCTGCGCAGCGGTACCGACGCTCTGCTGAAGACCGCGCCCGTCGATCCGCGCGACTTTCTGCGCGGTGACTATGTCGTGCTGAACTACGAGATCTCCTCGGTCCCGGTAGCATCGATTGTTGGCGGTGTACCGCAGGACCAGGGCAAGAAGAGCCTTTGGGTGCGGCTGAAGCCTGGCGATGGCGGATTCTGGGGCATTGTCGAAGCATCGTTCGAACGCTTGGCCGAGCAACCGGGCACCGTGGTTCTGCATAGCAGGCCTTTCTATAGTTATGGCCCCAATTCCGCCGACCACATCCGCGTCGAGTATGGCATCGAACGCTACTACGTTCCGGAAGGCCAAGGCACGGCCTTGGAGCAGGCGCGCCAGGGCGGTGACGTCTCCATTGCCGTTCGCGTGGCCTCGGATGGAACGCCACAGATACGCAGCCTGCTCGTCGACGGGAAGCCCGCCTACGACGAGCCTCTTTATTAAGTTGACGCCGAATGGTGTGGAAGCCTGCGAGCGCGGGCGAAATCACTGTCATTTGCCCTTCATTTTTCCTTTGCCTCTCCCAAATCGGGTGTTATAGAGACGCCGCGCTCCGGAAGGCCTCATGTGCAGGCATATGCATGCGGTTTTTGAGAACGCGGGTATGGTGAAATTGGTAGACACGCCAGATTTAGGTTCTGGTGCCGCAAGGCGTGGGAGTTCAAGTCTCTCTACCCGCACCAAAAGCTGGCTTGCAGGCGGGGGGACCGGAACCGGTGTTCCTCGATTACCCGGCAGCAAGGCGCCGTTCCGCCAGGGGCGGAATGAATAAGAATTGAGAACAAGCCACGCTCGGCAACTTTCCGGCGTCGTGCTCATCGAAACGAACGGCGTCTGGGCACGGCCGCCACGAAATGAGGTAGGAAGACATGCAGGTTATCGAAACGCTCGCTGAAGGGCTGAAGCGCGAAATCAAGGTCGTAATCCCGGCCAAGGACATGGAAGTCAAGATGAATGAGCGTCTTGCCGACGTGAAGGACAAGGTCCGCATCAACGGCTTCCGTCCGGGCAAGGTTCCGGCCGCTCACCTCAAGAAGGTTTACGGCAAGTCCATTATGGCCGACCTCGTCAACGAGATCGTCCGCGAGCAGCCGACCGCCATCTTGGCCGAACGCGGCGAAAAGTCCGCGACGCAGCCGGAAATCGCGATGACGGAAGACAAGGACGAGGCCGAACAGATCCTCGCCGCTCAGAAGGACTTCGAGTTCACGCTGTCCTACGAAGTTCTGCCGCCGATCGAACTGAAGTCCAACAAGGGCATCAAGATCACGCGCGAAGTCGTCGACATCTCCGAAGAGGAAGTCAACGAACAGGTTCTGAAGGTCGCTGAAAGCGCCCGTTCGTACGAAACCAAGAAGGGCAAGGCCGCCAACGGCGACCGCATCACGATGGACTACGTCGGCAAGGTCGACGGCGTTGCCTTCGAGGGCGGCACCGACCAGGGCGCCGAACTCGTTCTCGGCTCCGGCCGGTTCATCCCGGGCTTTGAAGACCAGCTGGTCGGCACCAAGGCTGGTGACGAGAAGACCATCACCGTTACCTTCCCGGCTGACTACCCGGCCAAGAACCTCGCTGGCCAGGAAGCCACCTTCGACGTGTCGGTCAAGGACGTTGCTGCTCCGGCCGACGTTGAAATCAACGACGAGTTGGCCAAGAAGCTCGGCCTTGAATCGGCTGACCGTCTGAAGGAAATCGTCCGCGGCCAGATCGAGTCGCAGTACGGCTCGATGACCCGCCAGAAGGTCAAGCGTCAGATCCTCGACCAGCTCGACGAAATGTACAAGTTCGAGACCCCGGCCTCGCTCGTCGACGCCGAGTACAACGGCATCTGGAACCAGGTCGCCAACGATCTCGCTCAGTCCGGCAAGACCTTCGAAGACGAAGACACGACGGAAGAGAAGGCACGGGAAGAGTACAAAAAGCTCGCTGAGCGTCGCGTTCGCCTCGGCCTCGTTCTCTCTGAAATCGGCGAAAAGGCCGGCGTCGAAGTAAGCGAAGACGAAATGCAGCGCGCTATCTACGAGCAGCTGCGCCAGTATCCGGGCCAGGAAAAGCAGATCCTTGACTTTTTCCGCAGCCAGCCGGGTGCAGCAGCCTCGATCCGCGCTCCGATCTTCGAAGAAAAGGTCATCGACCATCTGCTGACCGAAATCGACGTCACGGACAAGAAGGTAACCAAGGAAGAACTGCTCGCCGACGAAGAAGGCGAAGCGTCCGAGAAGGAAGCCAAGAAGGCCGCTCCTAAGAAGAAGGCTGCTGCAAAGGCAGAAGCTGCTGAAGGCGAAGAAGCTGCTCCGAAGAAGAAAGCCGCTCCGAAGAAGAAGGCTTCCGAGGAAGGCGCCGAGTAATCTTCGGCCAGTTGAAATTTACGAAAGCCCCGCCTTGTGCGGGGCTTTTTCTTTCCAGGTCGCGTGCCTGCTTTTAGGCTGTCGTCCGTCCAGGTCGCACGGTATGGTTGCATTTTGAAATGATATGATGCAATCTAAGCGTTGTTGGCAGGGGAAGGATTGACGATGGCTTCCGGCGCAGACCTGACAAGGCGGATTTTCGAGGCACGGCATCGGGGGGACCTTGATGCGCTTATGTCATTCCTTGGGACAATTGCGTTTTCCGGGCAGCCGGCAGCCAGTATCTGGCGTCGCTCACCAACCCCGTTGTCGGCAGCGCTGCACTCCGCGCGACGATGCGGCAGTTCATTGACACATGGGACATGACGGCGCTGGAACTCGACATCCGTGTCGACGGAAATGTTGCACCGGTTCATCGCGTCGGCCAGATGCGTCATAGTACGACCAAGTTCGATACCGAAATCATGGACAAGATGACCTTCGAGAACGGCAAGCTGGTTGAGTGCGTGGAATTTCTCGACACACTTCAAGCTGCGTCACTACTCAATATAGCGGCGATCTCTACGGCACAAATTTAACCGGCCCGTTCTTGCGTTGGCGGCGGCGGTCGACCTCAGACTGCCGGTCGGGCCTTGTGGGCGTGGGTCAATTCCGCAACCTTGTGAATGTGGGACACAGCAGCCCGCCCGCCCGCTGTCTTCGTGAAGAGTTCAAGCGTCTCATCCTCATGGTCACCGACCGGTGTCAGTGCCTGGTCCATATAGGCTTTGGACGCTTTGTCTCGTGCGATGAAGAAGGCGCTGATTGCAAGCTTGGCAATGGTCGCACCTAGCGACAGGTGTTTGGTGACCGTCTCCCAGACGAAACGCGGCCAGAAGGTTACAGCGCTTTCGCGCGGCATATCGGGCCGCCGTTCGGAGGGATGCTTGAGACGTAGAAGGCCGCTCTGCAATGGATGCACGTTCTCCAACGGTACAGTTGTGGCGAACGACACAAGGACCTTCACGAGGCTGGCGAGCGGCACGCCCGTGGCAACGGCCCGGCGCAGCAGCGTCTTCATGTGCTCCGGCGAATAGTAGAGCGACCAGGCCTCCTGGTAGATGCCCTCCCATTCCTGCTTGCTCATCTTCGGATGCGCGGTGCAGACGTGCTCCACGTCGTAAATATTGAGATCGGCGTCCATCTCGACGCCTTTCTTCCACAAGGTCTGGTGGTCTTCCGAGCCCGGCAGTGGTGTCAGCACGAAGAATTCAATGACATCAAGAGGCAGTTCGTGCTGGATGATCGCGATGTCGCGGCGGATCGTCTCCGGCGTGTCCGCGGGGAAGCCGAGAATGTAACCGGCGAGAGTCATGATGCCCTGTGCCTTCCAGGCAAGCAGCATCTTCCGGTATTCGGTGATCTTGTTCTGGTTCTTCTTGGCCGCCGTGAGGTTGTCCGGGTTTACGTTCTCAAGCCCGATGAAGACGCGGGTGACGCCGGCACGCTTTGACTTTTCGATGAAGTTCGGGATCTTGTGGCAGAGGGTGTCCACCTGGATCATCAATCCGAGCGGAATGCCGTCCTTCTCCCTGAGTTCGATCAGGCGGTCGAAGATTGCTTCCCAATCCCTGTTGCGTGCGAAATTGTCGTCGGTGATGAAGAACTTATGGATGCCTTGCGCCCAGTTCATTCGCACCAGCTTTTCGACATCGTCGGCCGAGCGGAAACGCGACTTGCGGCCCTGCACGTTGATGATGGTGCAGAAGGAGCACTGATAGGGGCAGCCACGGCCGGCGTCAAAACTCGTGCTGAGGCCGAGCGTCTGCGCGACATTGGTTTTCGGCAGAAATGGGACGGCGGCACCTTCGATGCTGGGCAGGTCGTTCATGAAATTGTAGAGCGGCTCAAGCTTGCCGGCGGCGGCGTCCTGTAGAACGCGGTCCAACCGGCCTTCTGCCTCTCCAGCAAACATCGAGATGCCCATCTCGCGACAGGCGTCGAGGCCGACCGCCTTGCCGTCGAGCATGGCCAGGCATCCCGACACGTGAAAACCGCCCATCGAAACCGGAATTCCGGCAGCGCGGAAGGGCCGGGCAATGTCGAGCGCCCGCGGATATTGGTTCGACTGCACACCAACCAGGGCGATCATCCCGAAATTGTCGTGCTGTTCAAGCCGCTTGAGAAGTGCGGGAATGTTGACCCGGGTGTTGGTCTCGTCGATGACCGTAATCTCGATCCCGACATCGGGCCCCAATACCTTGCGTTCGGCGCAGTCGACAGCGATTCCATAGATCGCAGCCAAGGAATTCGACGGGATCATCGCCCGCCACCACCGGATTACATAGCCGTCATCGTCATAGTGCGACGGCTTGATGAGGATGAGCTGAAAGGTCCGTTCGGCAGTCTTTGGAAGATCTTGCACGGTCACTCGCTGGTAAGAGGAATCCCCGAAAATGGACGCTACCAGACACGGTGGATTATACAAGCAAAGCTTTTACCGATGCTATTCGACACAAATAAGTCAGTTGAAATGGATTTTGGACGGCGCGTAGGTATCTGTTTTCGTTCAAGAAATTATCAAATTCCAATCGGTTGCCTTTAGTCGGAGGGATTAAAGCTCCGACTTGATGTCGCCCATGCGGTTCCACGCGTCGAGGCCTGCGATCTTGTAGGCTTCTGCGAGGGTCGGGTAGTTGAAGGTGTTTTCGACGAAGTACTCGACGGTGCCCTTGAGGTTCAAGACTGCCTGGCCGATGTGAACCAACTCGGTCGCTCCTTCGCCGACGATGTGCACGCCAAGCAGCCGGCGCGTCTTCAGAGAGAAGATGAGTTTCAGAAGCCCAGTATCGAGGCCCATGATGTGGCCACGCGAAGTCTCGCGGAAACGCGCGATGCCGCATTCATAGGGGATACCGCGCTCCTTCATCTCTTCCTCGGTCAGGCCGCAGGTGGAGATCTCAGGCACGGCATAGATGCCGTAGGGAAAGTACTTTGGCGGCTCCTTCGCGACCGCGCCGATAGCAACGCGCGCAGCAATGCGGCCCTGCTCCATCGAGGTGGATGCCAGGCTCGGAAAGCCGACGACATCGCCCGCGGCATAGATGTTTGGTACGGACGTCTGGAAGGTCTCCGGATTGACCTTGAGGCGACCGCGGCTATCAGCTTCGAGCCCGGCCGCGTCCAGGTTGAGCGTGTCGGTCGCGCCCATGCGCCCGGCGGCGAACAGGACCATGTCTGTCACCAGGCGGCGACCATTGCCGAGCTTCAGTTCAACCTTGCCATTGTCGAGACGCGTCACCTTGTCGGCCTTGGTGCCGAGCAAGATCTTCATGTTGCGATCGCGCAGTTGGTAGGTGAAGTCCTCGACGATTTCCCGGTCGATGAAATCGAGCATCGTCGCCTTCGGATCGATCACGGTCACCGCGGTATCCAATGCGCTGAAGATCGTCGCGTATTCGATGCCGATGACGCCCGCGCCGATCACGACCATCGAGCGCGGCAGCTCGTCGATGTCGAGCAGTTCGTCACTGTCGAGCACCGTCTTGTTATCGAATGGGATGTCGTCCGGACGGAACGGTTTCGTGCCGACCGCAAGCAGGATGCTCGCTCCCGTGACCTTGACCACTTCCCCATCATCCTTGACGACCTCGAGTGTCGACGGGTCGAGAAAGCTTGCCTTGCCCCTGATGTGCTGCACCCGGTTTCGGGCGAACTGGTGTTCCAGCACTTCGACTTCGTGATCAAGTGTGATCAGCAGGCGGCGCCGAAGGTCATCCGCGCTGATCTCTTCCTTCACGCGATAGGATCGGCCATAGAAGCCGCGCTCACGCCATCCGGACAGATTGAGCGCCGTTTCGCGCAGCGTCTTGGAGGGGATGGTGCCGGTGTGCACCGAAACACCGCCGACGCGCTTGCCTTGCTCGATGACCAGGACCTTCTTGCCAAGCTTGGCTGCCTGGATTGCGCCGCGGCGGCCTGCCGGGCCGCTGCCCACAACAACGAGATCGTACTGGAACATTAGGCTGGCCCCGATTGGAAAGCTGGAATCATTTTGCGACGCAATATGTCGCGCGTCCACCGGGGCAGGTCAATGTTGCAAAATGCTCTAGGAGGAGAGGTCTGGATTTATTGAAGCCAAGTAGGGTTCCAGCTTCTCGAAGCTGCGGTCCATGGCGAATGCGCGAGCGAAAGGCAACCCGATATGCCCGTAGAAGATGGACATCTGTTTCTCCGCAACCCCCTGGCTCGTCTTGTCGACGCCGGCCAGATAGAGTGCGGAAGCGAGACCGGTTCGATCCGCGCCTGAGTTGCAATGGATCAACAGCGGTTTCGGCGCGTCCTTCATGACTTGGATCAATTTCATCGCTCGCTCTGGCGAAAGCTCCTTGTAGGCCGACATCGGGAAATCGATATGCTCGATGCCAAGTGTCTTTGCCTGCTCGACTTCGGCGCTCCGTACCGGGTTATTGCCTCGCAAGTTTATGATCGTCTTGATCCCATAACGCTTCGAGAAACCCGCAAGGGCTTCAGGCGATGGCTGCGATGAACGATAGACTTCGCCATCGATGACCGCGTGGAAGTTGTCCGTAACTGTCAGGTAGAGGGCGTAGCTGCCACCGGCGAGAAAAGACCCGGCGAGCAAGCACAACGCTGCTATCGCGGTGCGAGGAAATCGGCGAAAGGCGGTTGGCGTCATAAAGGTACCGGAGCAGTTTGATTGCAGCATTGTCCCTTTGCCACCTAAACCTGACGGATACCTGAAGCACTTTAGCTCCTATAGGTTTAGACTCCTATATCAGACGCAACCCTTTCAGGCTAGCGTGACCGTCCTTGCCGATGATGATGTGGTCGTGGACCGTGATGTCGAGGGGCTTTGCGGTGTCGACAATCATCTTGGTCATGTCGATATCGGCCCGCGACGGCGTGGGATTGCCGGAGGGATGATTGTGGACGAGGATCAGGGCTGTGGCCGAAAGCTCCAGCGCCCGCCGCACAACCTCGCGCGGATAGACCGGCGTATGATCGACCGTGCCCCGCCCTTGAACCTCGTCGGCGATCAATGCGCTTGTCGAGAAAGAGAATGCGGAATTGCTCGCGTGTCTCGTGAGCCATCGCGGCGTGGCAGTATTGAATCACCAACGACCAGGACGACAGCACCTGCTAGCCTCGAAGCTCGCTCTTCAGGGTCCGCTGTGCGACCGTCGAGACCAGTTTCAAATCGAGCGCCACGGCTTCGCCGATGCCCTTTACCTCCTGCAGCAGAGGCAGCGGTGCACCGAAGACGGCAGCGAGCGAGCGGAAGCGCTCGTGCAGCGCCTTGGCGATCGGCTTGGTGTCGCGCCGGGGGATCAGCCTGTACGGCAGCAGTTCGAGCAACTCGTAATCGGCGAGCTGTATCGCCATGCTGACGGAAGCGGTCGCGCAGGCGCTCGCGGTGCCCGTGGTAGTGCTCTTCCTTGCCAAGCAAGGCGGAGAGGCTGGCCTGCTTCGCCAAGGATGCCGGCTTGGCGGCCTGTTCCGCGAAAAAGGAGYGTTCGTCGCTTGCATCGCTGGTGGCGAAGGGCAGTTCGGCGTCGTTGGAATGCGAAACAGGACCCTTCGTCATCAAGCGCTCATCGGTTCAAGGGCGGGAGGCCGGGTCGGTCGAGGCCGCCTGGCGAAAGCGTGAAAATCTCGCAGCCGTCGGCAGTAACCCCGACCGTGTGTTCGTATTGCGCCGAAAGCGAGCGATCGCGCGTTACCGCAGTCCAGCCGTCCGCAAGAACCTTCACATGCGGCCGACCGAGATTGATCATCGGCTCGATCGTGAAGATCATGCCTTCCCGCAGTTCGGGCCCTTCGTTCGCGCGACCATAGTGCAGGATATTTGGGGAGTCGTGGAACAGCGCGCCGACGCCATGACCACAGAAGTCGCGCACGACGGAACAGCGCTCGGCTTCGGCATAGGTCTGAATGGCTTCCCCGATCGCGCCGGTGCGGGCGCCGGGCCGAACGGCCGATATGCCACGCAGGAGGGATTCATAGGTCACTTCAAGCAGCCGCTCAGCAGCGCGCTTGATGGTTCCGACCGGGTACATCCGGCTTGAATCGCCGTGCCAGCCTTCGACCACGTAGGTGACGTCGATGTTGACGATATCGCCTTCGCGCAGCGGTTTTGCATCCGGAATGCCATGGCAGACGACATGGTTGATCGATGTGCAGGTAGACTTTGTGTATCCGCGATAGTTGAGCGTCGCCGGAATCGCGCCGTTGTCCATGCCAAATTCGAACACGAAACGGTCGATTGCATCGGTCGCAACGCCGGGCCGCACGAACGCCGCCAGCTCATCGAGGCAACGCGCCGTCACTTGGCACGCCTTCCGCATTCCTTCGAATGCTTCGGGACCGTAGAGCCTAATTGCGCCGGTATTCTTCGATGGCGCGGAAGAGGCTTCGATATAATTCACCATTGCAGGCCCTTAGGATTGTCATTCTGGTACATAATGCAGCTATGCCGGGTTCGTCCATCGCGATCAATGGGGCGAATGCTATTTCTGCCGTGTGCGTCGTGTATCGGTGCCAAGTGGCTTTTCTGCGAGCGGCACGCGTCTTCGCCCTCACGCGATCCTCACGTCCCGCGGCTTGAGCATGCATGCATTGGACGGGGCGCTGGAAATTGCCTCGTTGAGATAAAATCATATAGCTCTTCCCAGAGACCCATTCGGCGGTTTATGTCCGCAACTCCGGTCCCTCTGCGGCCTTGCCCGAGGAAGCTTCGCTTCCCCTGGGGACCATGTGTGCCACACAGGCACGTCCGAGGCTCAACTCAACGCCGCATTCGCGCGGACGCCGCCGTCCCCGGAGGGAGACCATTTTCTGCAGACCCCTGATGCGGAAGCTCACGTCCTTCTTCCGCACCCGGCGCCGGTTCCGCCTCGCCGCAACGCCTTGTGGCGTATCCGCGACGGGACAAGGGGATGATTGCATGGGGGCGAGGTGCGGTGAAAATCGAGCGCGGTGTTATCTTTTGACTATTGATTAGGAGCGCGACGAGAACAACGAAGCGAAGGTGGACGTCGGCTTGTTCGGCATGCTCGTGACCACCACCAGCTGGCGTATCTGGCCGCGCTTGAAGGCAGCGAGGAAGCGCTTGTAGTCCTTGAAGGACACGCAACCGTTCGAGTCGCCGCGGGCGCCGAGCATGTAGGTGTGCGCAAGCAAGCCGACGCGGTTGTAGACGTAGCCTGCACCGCCGACAGGGTTCAGTCGGATCGCCTCGACGCCGTGGAAAAGGCTTTCGCGCATCGTCAGATTGTAAGTATGCGGTGGGGTCGGGCCGCGGTTCTTGGCATGCACAAAACGCGGATTGTCACGCATCTTGCCGAGGCCGGAATGGGCTTCCAGGCGTTCGCCGTTCGGAAGGTAGACGACGTTGGCCGAAATGTCGTAGACCGCGACGCCATTGCGGGCGATCGCGGGGGACAGCCCCTTCTTCACCGTCGGCATTTGATCGTCGTCATCATCGGAAGCGCCGGCATCCGGGCGCGCATAGGCAAGTACGGGTTCAGCCGGAGCACTGCGATCGTTGGGGGTAGCCCGCTTGATCAGGCCATCGGGCCGAGCCATGGGCAAGGGGATCTCGGTGTCGGTGCCGCTCAAAACGAGATCGAACGGCTGGGTTGCCCCCGGTGCAGGCTGCTCAGTCGGCGCAAGAGCCGCAATCTCGACCGGGCCGGGCTTGGTAGCGGCGGGCGGTACCTGTCCCTTGATTTCGGCCGCAGGGCTTGCTGCGAGCGCCAGCAATGCAGGTCCTTCGGCGGCTGCGACCTCCTGCTTCGACGGGATGATGATACGGTCAGTCGAGGCAACGGTCGCTGATGCCACCTCTACGGTGTCGTCCTTGGCCGGGCGCGCCGGCTGAGCGGGTGCCGCTGACGCGACAGCCGTCGCCAGCTCTCTGTTCGGAGAGGCTTCGGAGAGCGCAAGAGGTTCGGACTGCCCGACAAATGCCGCCGCAAGCGCCGCCGACGGAGCGGCTACGTGAACACCCCTTGCAAAGGCCAGTTCGGCATCGGTGCTGATGCGCAAGCGCGAGAATTTCTTGACGTGAACGAGGCGTTGCACAGGCTCGGTCTTCGCGACGCTTGCGGGGGCAAGCGCGATGTCGGCGAAGCGACCGGCGCTCGGAAGCGGGGCCGGTGCAACCATATGCATGGTCGCAAGTGTAGCGACGACCCACGCTGAAGCGGCAAACCCCGCACCGATGAGAGCTGCACCTGAAAGAAAGCGGAAAGAGTAACCGAAACGAGAAATGGACGTACCTATAGGCCTGCTATTGCTAAACACATCGACCGCAAACGCCATGAGACCCGTCTTTCACAACTCGTTACTGGGGCCGGCGGTACGAACCGATGGATATTCCTTCGCCGGGGCCGGTATAGAAGCATCAGGGCTAAATTGCGGCTCGCTAATATGTCCGGTTGATTGGCAGGATGCCGAATTATGGTAACCAATTCCTTTACGCGCTCGCTCGAGCCGTTCGAAATTGAGGGCAGGCTTTGGGCATGTCCTTGGGGCGCCGGCTTTTTGCCTGTTCCTCCTTTGTCAGGAAGTGCCGAGGAATGCGGATTCTGCTATGAATACCTCCCGTCGCGTGGCTCCACGTTGGGAGGGAAAGCCGATGTCTTCGACACAAGTGGTTCATGAAGAAATCTCGCCAGCCTTGCTGGTTGATGCGATGCTTGCATTTCGGAAAACGGCGGCGATGAAGGCAGCGATCGAATTCGATCTTTTCACAAAATTTGGCGGGCAAGCGCGCACGGCGGCGATGCTCGCGTCGGACATTGATTGCGCCGAGCGTGGGGTGCGCATTCTTTGCGACTTCCTGGTAGTTTCGGGTCTTCTGACGAAGAGCGGTGAGAGTTATGCGCCGACGCCGTCGAGCAAGGCCTTTCTGGACAGGCGTTCCCCGGCCTATATAGGTGCGGCGATCGATTTCATGGGGTCGCCGCAAATGATGTCCTTGTTCCTCGAAAATCCTGCCGCCTACGTCCGCAACGGAGGCTCCGTCGGCTTGGCCAACGTGGAGCCGGACAACCCTATTTGGGTCAAGTTTGCGAGGGGCATGTTTGGGCTTAACACAGCGAGCGCGAAAGCTGTGGCATCTGACGTTGCGACATGGTCAAAGCTGCCAAGCAAGGTGCTGGACGTTGCCGCCGGTCCTGGTGCCTTCGGTATAGAAATCGCCAAGGTGGCGCCATCTGCCAGCGTGGTTGCTATCGATTGGAAGCCGGTTCTTGCGGTGACCGAGGAAAATGCAACGAATGCAGGAGTAGCGGGGCGCTTCAGCTTCCGGCCCGGCAGTGCCTTCGAGGTTGATTGGGGCAGTGGCTATGATCTCATCCTGCTGCCGAATTTCCTTCATCACTTTGACGCCGAAGGCTGCGTCATGCTCCTGAAAAAGGCGCGAGCAAGTCTGGCAGCAGGAGGCCGCGTTGCGATCGTCGAGTTCGTTCCGAACGAGGATCGGGTGTCGCCCGAGTTCCCGGCTGCTTTCGCCATGGTCATGCTGGCCACGACACCGAAGGGAGACGCCTACACGGAGCGGGAACTGGCCGATATGGCCAAGTCGGCTGGTTTTCAGGAGTTCGTTTCCCGACCGCTGCCCCCGTCACCTGCCAGTCTGATCTTCCTGGAGTGATGAAGCCGAGCAGGGGCGTCGCTCTTAGGCTCGCTCCATCACGTAGCTTCCCGGCGCCTCCTCGATGGCGTTGAGCGCGGTGCCTCCCGGTTTCCGGGCGGGCACGCGCTTGTTGTCCTTCGCCTCGATCCAGGCTTGCCAGTGTGGCCACCACGAGCCGGCGTTCTCAGCCGCTTTGGTAAGCCACGTCTCATAGTCGCCGGTTACGCCGCCGCCGGTCCAGTATTGGTATTTCTTCTTGTCCGGGGGATTGACGACGCCCGCTATGTGGCCAGAGCCTGCCAGCACGAAATCGACCTTGCCGCCGAAGAACTGGCTGCCGAGAAACACCGATTTTGCAGGCGCGATATGATCTTCGCGGGTGGCGAGATTGTAGATCGGGATCTTGACGTCCTTCAGCGACAGCTTCTGACCGTCCAGGATCATCTCGTTCGCCGTCAGCGCGTTCCTGAGGTAGCAATTACGCAGATAGAAGGCGTGGTTTGCCGCCGCCATGCGGGTGGAATCGGCATTCCAGAACAGAAGGTCGAAGGGCATCGGTTCCTGGCCCTTCAGATAGTTGTTGACGAAATAGGGCCAGATCAGTTCGGAAGCCCGCAGCATATTGAAGGCGGTCGCCATCTTTGAGCCGTCGAGGTAGCCGATCTCCTCCATGTGGGCTTCAAGCCGGCCCAATTGCTCCTCGTCGACGAAGACCTTGAGGTCGCCGGCGTGGGTGAAATCGACCTGTGTCGTGAAGAGGGTAGCGGTCTTGATCCGCTTGTTCTTTTCCTTGGCGTGCAACGCTAGCGTTGCCGCAAGCAGCGTGCCTCCGACGCAGTAGCCGACAGCGTTCGCTTCCTTCTCACCCGTCGCCCTCTCGATGGTGTCGAGGGCAAAGTCGATGCCTTCGCGCGCATAGGCGGCCCAATCCTTTTGCGCATGCCGCGCGTCCGGATTGACCCAGGAGATCACGAAAACGGTCTGGCCCTGGTCGACGCACCATTTGATGAATGATTTCTGTGGGTTGAGGTCCAGGATATAGAATTTGTTGATCCACGGCGGGCAGATGAGGAGAGGGCGCTTCAGCACCGTCTCTGTCGTCGGCTCGTACTGGATGATCTGGCAGATCTCGTTCTGTGCGATCACCTTGCCCGCGGTCAGCGCCATGTCGCGACCGACGGCGAATTTGGTCATGTCGGTCTGGCGAAGCCTCAGGTCGCCTTGGCCCGCCACGATATCCTCGGTAAGCATCTTCATCCCGCGCACCAGGTTCTCGCCGCTGGTCGCGATCGTTTCGCGGTAAAGCTGCGGATTGGTGGCAACGAAGTTGGTCGGCGAGAGGGCGGCCGTGATCTGCTTCACATAGAAACCGGCCTTGTGCTTCGTGTGCTCGTCGAGCCCGTCGGTTTCGGCGACCATCTTCTCCGCCCAATCGGCGGTGATGAGGTAAACCTGCTTCAGGAACTCGAAGAACGGGTTCTTCTGCCAGTCTTCATCGGCAAAGCGCTTGTCGTTGCGCTCCGGTTCCGCCGCCGGCGTTTCGCCCTGCATGCGTTGCATTGAGCGCATCCAGATACCGAAGTAGCTGCTCATCAATTGGGTCTGCGCTTCGAAGGTGCGGCGCGGATCTGAGATCCAGTATTCGGTGACTTTGGAGAGCGTCTTGACCATGTCGGTCACCGGTTCCGCTGCATTTTCTGCGATCTCGCCACGTTCGCGTGGCGCAAGCCAGGCCGTGGCCGCCTTGCCGAGATTCTCCAGTGCACGGGCGAAGTTGACCGCCATCGCCTCGGGATCTTTCATCAGGTACGGATCCAGGTCCTTCGCATCGAATCCCCGGCTCTTTGCCTTGTCGCCGTCTTGCTGCTTGCTGTCGGTCACGTGTCTCCTCCGGCGGCGGCATGTTCCTGCAAATTGAGTTGTACATCTGGAAAGATCTATAAAACAAGTTCCGCTGACGCACGCTCGTGCTATTGCTTTGTGGCGGCGACGAATCTAACAGTCGAAGCACCTCAGGATTTGGGACCTCTGGCAAATGACGAGAATTGGCATCCGCACCATCGCAAACATGACCCGTATCGCGCTCATCGGCGCCGCCGCGGCCATGGCGCTTGCCGGATGCATGCAGACGCCCGAGGAAAAGGCCGCCTTCGCGGCAAGGCAAGCGGCCCCGACGCCCGTGGTCATGAGCGCGACAAAGGGTGAAGAGCCGACCGAGAGCGGCCTGTCTCATTACAAGGACGGCTATCCGGGATTCGGGGCACCGCTCACGGCCGCAAACGTTCAAATGAGCGACGACGAGGCTGGCGGGGTTCAGAAGCAATTGACGGCGCTTGCCGCCCAGCGCAAGGCCGGTACGATCTCGGAAGCCGAGTACCAGCGTCGCGTCGCGGAATTTCGAAAGCTAGCGGCCGAGCACGGCGCCGAGACGCTCTCAGAAATCGCCAATTAGGCCTTGCCTTCGCTGCAATTTGGAAGCAAAGCCTTCCATCTGTGGCGGAAGATGAATTTTTCCCGATAATGCACGGCCTGCGCGGCTTTCCGTCAAAGAAATGCCGTGCGACGCAAGTCTGATGAATACGGCGTTGGTGATTCTGAAGTTCGTATCGCGAACAGCCGGGAATTTAGGACGAACTTCGAGCGCGGCCGCGGTGGCCGCATTTCCGTGGGGAAAGAAATGGAAGAGTTTCACAAAGTCCGGCGTTTGCCGCCTTACGTTTTCGAACAGGTCAACCGTTTGAAAGCAAGCGCGCGAGCGGGCGGGGCCGATATCATCGATCTCGGCATGGGAAACCCTGACCTTCCGACCCCGAAAGCGATCGTCGACAAGCTCTGCGAAGTCGTCCAGGACCCGCGCACACATCGTTATTCGTCCTCCAAGGGCATTCCCGGCCTTCGCCGGGCGCAGGCTGCCTATTATGCGCGCCGCTTTGGCGTGAAGCTCAATCCTGACACGCAGGTCGTCGCGACGCTGGGCTCCAAGGAAGGCTTCGCCAACATGGCGCAGGCAATCACCGCGCCGGGCGACGTCATCCTCTGCCCGAACCCGACCTATCCGATTCACGCCTTCGGCTTCCTGATGGCCGGTGGCGTCATCCGCTCGATGTCGGTCGAGCCGGACGAGAGCTTCTTCCCGCCGCTGGAGCGCGCCGTTCGCCATTCGATTCCGAAGCCGCTGGCGCTGATCCTCAACTATCCGTCCAACCCGACGGCTTTTGTGGCGACGCTGGACTTCTACAAGGACGTCATCGCGTTCGCGAAGAAGCACGATATCATCGTCTTATCCGACCTTGCCTATTCGGAAATCTACTTCGAGGGCGAGCCGCCTCCGTCGGTTCTCGAGGTTCCGGGTGCGATGGATGTGACGGTCGAGTTCACCTCGATGTCGAAGACCTTCTCGATGCCCGGCTGGCGCATGGGCTTTGCCGTCGGCAACGAGCGTCTGATCGCCGCGCTCACACGCGTCAAATCCTACCTCGACTACGGCGCGTTCACGCCGATCCAGGTAGCGGCAACGCACGCGCTGAACGGCGACGGCTCTGATATCGCGGAAGTCCGCAACGTCTACAAGCGCCGCCGCGACGTCATGGTCGATACTTTCGGCAAGGCCGGCTTTGAAGTGCCGCCGCCGGCAGCGACGATGTTTGCCTGGGCCAAGATCCCGGAAAAGTTCCGTCACCTCGGTTCGCTGGAATTCTCCAAGCTGCTCGTCGAGAAAGCCGACGTGGCTGTCGCGCCAGGCATCGGTTTCGGCGAAATGGGCGACGACTACGTGCGCCTGGCGCTCGTCGAGAACGAGCACCGCATTCGTCAGGCAGCCCGCAACATCAAGAAGTTCATGTCGACGGCAGACGAGACGATGCACAACGTCATCTCGCTCAACGCACATCGCTGATATAATCCCTCAACGGCAGCTGCTTCCGGCGGCTGCCCTTCATGACACATTTCAGGATCGATCCATGGCAGATGCCCTCAAAATCGGCATTGCGGGCTTAGGTACCGTTGGTGCTTCGCTTGTCCGTATCATTCAGCAGCGCAGCAACGAGCTGGCCGCAACGTGCGGACGCTCGATCCTGATTACGGGTGTTTCCGCCCGCGACAAGACCAAGGACCGCGGCATCGACGTCGGCGGCATCGAGTGGTTCGACCGGCCGGAAGATCTGGCGGAGAAGGGCGACATCGACGTTTTCGTCGAACTCATGGGCGGCGTCGGTGGATCGGCAAACAGCTCCGTACGCGCTGCTCTACAGCGCGGTCTCCATGTGGTGACAGCAAACAAGGCGCTGCTTGCCTACCACGGCGTCGAACTGGCGACGATCGCGGAAGAGAAGGGCGCGTTGCTGAACTTCGAAGCAGCGGTTGCCGGCGGCATTCCCGTCATCAAGGCGCTGCGCGAATCGCTGACGGGCAATACGATCTCCCGCATCTACGGGATCATGAACGGCACCTGCAATTACATCCTGACGAAGATGGAAAAGGAAGGCCTGTCCTTCGCCGACTGCCTGAAGGAGGCACAGCGCCTCGGCTATGCAGAAGCCGATCCCGCCTTCGACATCGAAGGCAACGACACCGCCCACAAGCTCTCGATTCTCACGACGCTCGCCTTCGGAAACCAGATCGCGGCCGACGATATCTATCTCGAAGGCATCACCAACATCTCGATCGAGGACATCCACGCTGCCGCCGATCTCGGCTACCGCATCAAGCTGCTCGGCGTTGCACAGCGGACCGATACCGGCATCGAACAGCGCGTCCATCCGACGATGGTGCCCGTCGATTCCGTGATTGCACAGGTCGACGGCGTGACCAATGCCGTGGCGATCGAGTCCGATGTTCTCGGTGAGTTGCTGATGGTCGGGCCCGGCGCCGGCGGCAATGCGACGGCTTCGTCTGTTCTCGGTGACATCGCGGACATCGCAAAAAGCCGACCTGGCGCCCAGCGCGTGCCCGTTCTCGGCCATCCCGCCAAATCGCTCGAGCCCTACCGCAAGGCTCAGATGCGAAGCCACGAAGGTGGATATTTCATTCGCCTGACCGTGCTCGACCGCACGGGCGTGTTTGCAAGCGTCGCGACCCACATGGCGGAAAACCATATTTCGCTGGAATCGATCGTCCAGCGCTCGAAGCAGCACCTTGCGCCGTCGCATCACCAGACGATCATCATGGTGACTCACGCGACAACAGAGGACTGCGTTCGCAAGGCGGTCGCCGCAATCAAGGGCGAGGGCTATCATGTGGGTGAACCGCAGGTGATCCGCATCGAGCGGCCGAAGGAAGACTGAGTCTCCCCCGCTCCCAGAAGATCGATGTTGCCGAAGGTGCCGCGGTAGATCAGCCGCGCGCATCCACAGCTAACGTCGAGTGTCTCGTCCAAAACCGTTGTGCGGCCGGGCCAAGCCGCATAAAGCTGCCGATATCACTCCCGGTCCCGGGGTGGTGACAAGCGACGAGGGCAGCAGGCGATATGGAGATTCCGGCCGATCCGGTACAACGTGCGTTTCTGGGCGTGGAGAGGTCCGTACTGGACAACCGCTGGATATCGCGACTGGATCAGGCCGGCCAAAACCGGGCGCTTGCGATGTCTCAGGTGCACGGGCTGCCTGAACTTATCGCGCGCGTCCTCGCCGGACGCGGTGTCACCGTCGACGAGGCGCTGGAGTTTCTTGATCCGACGCTCCGCAACCTGATGCCGGACCCCTACACCCTGACGGATTGTGAGAAGGCGGCCAAGCGGCTCGCCGAGGCCATCCGCAACCAGGAACAGGTCGCGATTTTCGGCGACTACGACGTCGACGGCGCGTCCTCGTCGGCGCTTATGTTCCGCTTTCTCAAGCACTTCGGCGTCAGAGCTGAGATCTATATCCCGGATCGCATTTTCGAGGGCTATGGGCCTAACGCTGCGGCAATCGGCAGTTTGATCGACAACGGTGCACGGCTGATCGTCACCGTCGACTGTGGGTCGACCAGCCATGATGCCCTGGCCGAGGCAGCGAGGCGCAATATCGATGTGGTGGTGATCGATCACCACCAGGTGACACACGATCTGCCGCCGTGCCACGCGCTGGTCAATCCGAACCGGGAGGACGATCTCTCCGGGCAGGGACATCTCTGCGCGGCGGGCGTCGTGTTCCTCGTCCTCGTCGCGACGCTAAGGCTGTTGCGGGAAGCAGGAAACCCGCGCGTACGGTCGATCGACCTGCTGCAATGGCTCGATATCGTCGCGCTTGCGACCGTCTGTGATGTCGTGCCGCTGAAGGGTCTGAACCGTGCCTACGTCGTCAAGGGGCTGATCGCCGCCCGCCACCAGGGCAATGCGGGCCTGTCTGCTCTCTTTCGCAAGGCGGGTCTTGCTGGACCGGTGACGCCCTATCACTTCGGCTTCCTGATTGGGCCGCGCATCAATGCCGGTGGTCGCATCGGCGACGCGGCACTCGGGAGCCGCCTGCTCACCCTGGACGACACGAGCGCGGCCGACGCCATCGCCATGCAGCTGGATGAGCTCAACCGCGACAGGCAGGCGATGGAAGCGGCGATGCTGCTGGAAGCGGAGGCCGAGGCACTGGCGGAATATGGGGACGGCGAGGGCGCCTCGGTCATCGTCACTGCCCACGAAAAGTGGCACCCCGGGATCGTCGGCCTGATTGCCGCCCGTCTCAAGGAGCGCTTCAAGCGCCCGGCCTTTGCCATTGCTTTCGATCCATCCGGCAAAGGCACCGGCTCGGGTCGCTCCATCAACGGCTTCGACATGGGCAAGATGGTGCGCGCGGCTGTGGACGATGGCCTGCTGGTCAAGGGCGGCGGCCACGCGATGGCTGCCGGTCTCACCGTTGAGCGCGACAAGCTCGGCCGCTTGCGCAGCTTCTTTGCCGAGCGAGCCGAAAAGACGGTTGCCGCACTCGTCGCCAACGAGAAGCTGAAGATCGACGGCGCGATTGCCGCCAGCGGCGCGACGCTCGATCTGATCGACCGCCTCGAGACGGCCGGGCCTTACGGCTCGGGGCATTCACAGCCGCTCTTTGCTGTTCCCGCCCATCGGCTTCGCGATTCTCGTTTGGTTGGCGAGAAGCACGTGAAGGTGACGCTCGAAGCCATGGACGGCACCCGCCTTGATGGGATCGCCTTCCGGGCCGCCGATACGCAGCTCGGCAACCTGCTGCTGAATTCGAGGGGCGCCAACCTCCATGTTGCAGGCTCGCTTGGCGCGGACCACTACCAGGGTGTACGACGCATCCAGCTACGCGTCCAGGACGCCGCTCCGGCGCGGTGAGTGCACATGGCTATCCAGTGAAGGCTCGCCAGTGGCGGCAATTGCGGCTGCCTCGAACTGTTCCCAAAGACTGTCAACCGCGTCCTTGCCATTGGCAAAGTCCGCTTGGATGGCGACGGATTTTGCGCCAAGCGCTGCGGCACGGCCGATGCCACTCGAACTGCCAGTCACGAGGGCAACTTTGGTCGCCAATTTTCCAGACATAAGTCTCTCCGATGCAATTTTTATAGCGACCGATATATTGTGCGGAAAATCCGTCCTTTAATAGTTTTATAGGGACCAATATAAGAATAAATGAACCAGTCTGGAGACGTGGCAGGGCTCCTGCTCCCGGCATACCGCTTGACGAGGTCGCCAAGATCGACGTGACGACATTTCTGTTCAAGCATACCGTTTTTTCGGGAAAGGCGACGTCAGTCATGGGTGATCCGTTGAACGCTGTCGCCTGGCCCGCTGCTGAGCTTGCAGCAAAGGGCCGCCAGCCCGAGCCGAACGACGTGGTCGCAACTGGTTCGTGCTCGAAAATTCTTCAGGTTTGGGCAGGCCAGCATCTCGCAGCCGCTTCGGTCCGCTTGGTCAAATCGAGTGCGTCTTTACCTGACGCTCATCGAGGGCTCGCGCCGCGCTTAATGTGAAAAATCAAATCGAACGCTATCTTAAGCGCATCACGCGGCTCGGGGGCACTCAGGGTCCAGGCTACCAATGCGTAGTTGATTTTCTGGGAGTGACTCTCCATCGCTGTTTTCAGCCCTTTGCAAACGGCGTTATCAGAGAAGTGTCGGTTCTGAGCATCAAATGCGTGCAGTCTTGCCCGCTTTCTCGATGCGCGCGACAGCCAAGAAGTAGGCTCGCTCAATGTGCCAGGGTCACGCAATAGCGATGCTCCGACGAGAGGTTCCTCTGCGTTGCGGAGCGCCGCTTCGCCGTAACGCAGCAGAAGATCAGCCGTCATCTTAGGTGACCCATGGGCTGCTCCATTCTGCTGCTAGGTAGATGGCGGGGAGGGTTCGAACCATATGATGTCCGAGCCCCAAGCTATAGCAGGTGGCTGATTCCCAGACATTCGCTTTAACAAAAGCAGTTTATAATCCGCTTGCCCCCGAAACTCGGAATAATTATCGAATTTCCGCAAGCGGGTATCTAAACAACTGATTTTTAAGGGAAAACGATGGCACGCCCTAGGGGAGTCGAACCCCTCTTCCCAGAATGAAAATCTGGTGTCCTAACCGATAGACGAAGGGCGCTTCCTTCGTGGTGGCGCCCTTATAGTCAGGCACTTTGAATCCCGCAAGCGGCAAAACCAGAAAAAATCACAATCGCGCGATTTTTTCTCTCCCTTGAACCTCCTGCGCCTAGGAAAATCTGTCTATCCTTTTGATATTTCTCTGTTATTTCTATATTCACAAGCTCTTCTCAGCATGTGGAAAGTTTCAGGTGACGCGGCGGGCCATGGCCAAGCGCGCCGCACCTCGCCTCACGCGCGCACCTCGAAGACCATGTTGAAGGGTGTTTCCGTGGCGCGGCGGAAATGCTTGAAGCCGGCATCGAGGGCGACCTTACGCAGCTTGGTTTCCCCGGCCTGCGCGCCGAGTCCGAGGCCGACCTCCTGAGAGAGCGATGCCGGCGTGCAGATCATCGTCGACGCGCCGTAGTAGACGCGGCCGACCGGATTGAGATTGTCCTTCAGGCAGTCGTGGGCGAAGGGCTCGACGACCATCCAGGTCCCATCGGCCGAGAGCGATTCCTTGACATGCTTGCCGGCACCGACCGGATCCCCCATGTCGTGGAGGCAGTCGAACATGGCGATGAGATCGTAGTTCCCCTCCGGAAAGCCGGCGGCGGGCGCCTGTTGGAATGTGACGCGATCTGAGACGCCGGCCTCCTTGGCGGCAGCCTTCGCCCGCTCGATCGACGGGGCGTGATAGTCGAAGCCAAAGAACGTCGAGGCAGGATAGGCCTTAGCCATCAGGATCGTCGAAGCGCCGTGGCCGCAGCCGACATCAGCGACCTTGGCGCCGGCTTTGAGGCGGGCGTCGACGCCCTGGAGCGCCGGAATCCACTCAGCAACCAGATTGTTGTTGTAGCCGGTCCGGAAGAAACGCTCCGTGCCGCGGAAAAGGCAGGCGCTGTGTTCGTGCCATCCCACACCCTTGCCGGTGCGGAAGGCGTCAGCCACCTTCGGTTCGTCCGTCCACATGGCCTGCACGACCTGAAAGGCGCCAGCAAAGAAGGCTGGGCTGTCTTCCTCGGCAAAGACCATGGCCTGCTCTGGCGTCAGATGAAAGCGATCGTTCTTCTCGTCATAGCTGACGTAGTCGGCAGCTGCGAGGGCGGACAGCCACTCCCTGATATAACGTTCCTTGATACCTGTTTTCTTCGACAGTTCGGAAGAGTTGCGCGGCTTGCCGTCGGCCATGGCCTTGAACAGGCCGAGGTCATCGCCCAGCACCACCAGCGCTCCGGAGACGGCCGCGCCAACATCGCCGATCAACCTGCCGACGAGTGCATCTACTTTCTGCATGTCAGGTTCGCGCATGTCTTCCTCCCTCGGAAGTGCAGGAAAAGCCAGCCCGGCCGGCACTATACCACCGTCGGCGTTTTGCCGCTAAGCAAACGCCTGCTGCATCGCGGGGATGTTATCCCGTCAGCGGAGCTCGACGGTTGCCCTGAACAAATCTAACGTACTGGTTGCGCCAATTGTCGCGTTGACAAGAAAATTGGCCAGCCTGATAGTTTGATTGCCCCTGGAGGCCTGGAGGAAAGATCATGATCAAGCAGTTGACTATTCTTGCGTCCGTTTCCCTGCTCGGGGCGTTGGCGTTTGCGACGCCGTCCTCGGCGCTGACCATGAAGGAATGCAGCGCGAAGTATAAATCGGCCCAGGCTGACGGATCTGCGAAGAACATGAAGTGGAACGATTTCCGCAAGGCGCAGTGCGGTCCGGATGCGACGGCCGAACCCGATGTCACCCTCAACAGTGGCGAAGAACCGGACAAGCCGACGATGACGGCGCCCAAGGGCGTGTCGTTCCCGACAGCAATTTCACCGAAATACGCCAAGGAAACGCCCGGAAAGGGCCGGATGCATACCTGCGTCGACGCCTACCATCAGAACAAGGATGCGAACACGCTTAATGGCCTGAAGTGGATCCAGAAGGGCGGCGGCTTCTACAGCCTCTGCAATGCCAAGCTGAAGACCTGATCGCTCTCAGGCTCGCCTCGGAAGGCCCCGTCATCGGGGCCTTTTGTTTGTGATGTTATGGCGACGGGTGTGAACCGCCAGAAGTGCCCCGAAACGAAAAGGCCGCCGGAAAAATCCGACGGCCTTGAATTCGTTGTTCGCCAATCGACCTAGTGCAGGATCTGGCTGAGGAACAGTTTGGTGCGTTCGTGCTGCGGATTGTCGAAGAACTCGGCCGGCGAATTCTGCTCGACGATCTGCCCCTGGTCCATGAAGATGACGCGGTTGGCGACCTGACGCGCAAAGCCCATTTCGTGCGTCACGCAGAGCATCGTCATGCCT
>NZ_JBFTIN010000025.1:0-88637 GCF_056394785.1 Rhizobium sp. 10N414
CGGTGAGACGGGAGTGAAGACGTTCCTGGTGAGCGAGAAGGGCGTCGTCTACGAACGCGATCTCGGCACCAACACCGCCGCGGCGGTCGCGAAAATGACGCGCTTCAACCCTGACGAAAAATGGGACATCGTACCCAACTGATTTTGGCACCGCCCCGCCGATGGGAGTCATTTCGCAACGTTCGGACAAAATTCGAATGCGATGCGTCCTTTGCCGCCTGTGACTGGGAAAGACAAGCCTGCATTCCTTTCGTCCGTCTATGGCTACGAGTTGCCAGGCGCGAGCGGCGCTGCGATTGGCGCCTAAATTGAGACTTCTCAGACGACATCTGGGCGATGTTCGCCACTGCTGCAAATTCCGTAGCCGCCAGGCGCGACGAACCACCTCGCGGCGTCAGGAATAGGGTTTGCGGACCCGATTTTGGAAACCGCCCCCCAAGCGAGATCACGAGTGTTGCAGTTCCGCACTCGACTCGCCGTTAAAGCAATGCTCCAGTAACAACAGGCTAAAGTTGGGAGTTGGCGATGTACTACGAGTGGAACGAAGCCAAAGCGAGACGGCAGTACCTGATCAAGTTCGCCTCGGTCTGGCTGGCAGCGATCGCGTTGGCATTTCTTCCTGTCTGGTGGTTGGTGCAGGAAACCACTTTCTAGTCTTGTCAGACGAAGATCTTGCCTGATCGGGAGACACCCAAGGGGTGAACTCGGCCGCAACGCCTACGCCTCTCAGAACTCTCGAAACAGTTCCTACCAGCTGTAGCGCCAGTTACCAACATTGGCGTACGTGCGATCGATGGTCGGCTGTGCTTTTATGACCCCGGCCAGAAAATGCGGCCACTTCCTGTGATAGTGTTCCGAGGTCCGTGCACACCCCTGCGGGCCTCGTCCTTTGCGCCTCCCACCGAATGACTAGCCCTCCCCCTCAAACGGAGGCATCCTGCCCTTCGCCCCAATAGGTTATTCTGAAACTTGTTCGCAGTCCCTCTGTGAGCAGGGTTAACTCAGGGCCCCTCAGAACCCCGTCGAGCCTTGCGCTTCTCTGTTCTACAGCCAGGCCGCGACAATAGCCGCGGCCTCGGCATTTTCAGGAGGGCTTCGATTTCGGCTGCTCCCGACCCGCGATCGACATGTGCTTGAAGCCTCTGTAGTTCGGTTACATCCGCGTGTCATTTGGCTGCACGTCGAAGCCGCTATGTGACCTCCGGCGACTGTCGATCTGGGGGCTCTCGCATACAGATGGCCTCCTCGGCGCGTCGCGGCCGCTGAATGCCTCGTCGGCATGACCGTGGTGACAGCAGGCTGGATGATGCTTGGACGAGTGAGTGTGCTGGTGGTCAAGAACACTTGGAGGGCGCCTCAATGCCCCCTAAAGTCGGCCTGGACGCACTCCTCATCAACGGCGATGAGAACTGCGACAAACGCTCGGGCACAATTCCGGGCGCCCTGAGTCGGGGTAACATAAACCAGTGAACCGAAGGCGAGATGAGCGGGCAAGGCAGGGACAGGTTCAAGATTGCCATTCTGGCTGTTGCCCTTACCGGCCTTACGGTTGGGGCCAGCCTGAGGCTTGCCGGAAATGTTGATCTCGCCGAGATGGTCTGGGTCGCGGGGGTCGTTACTGTCCTTGCCGTCCTAATCATCGAGATTGTCCGAAGCCTCTGGAGAGGCGAGGTCGGCCTCGACATCGTGGCGGCTCTGTCCATGTCGGCCGCGCTTGTCTTCGGTGAGACGCTCGCCGCGGCCGTCGTCGCGCTGATGTACACTGGAGGCACATTCCTCGAGAGCTTTGCCGAAGGCCGTGCCCGCCGCAACATGCAAGACCTCCTCTCACGTATTCCACGCACCGCCGCCCGATACCGCGACGGCGCGTTGGAAGAGGTGTTGCTCAACCAAATCGCACCCGGCGACCTTCTCCTCATTCGGCAAGGGGACGTCGCGCCTGTCGACGGAACTGTCGAGAGCGCGCGCGCGGTCGTCGACCAGTCAGCCATGACAGGTGAATCGATGCCTGTGAGACTGATGCACGGGCAAGAGGCGATGAGCGGCTCGACCAATGTGGGTGATGCCTTCGATCTGCGCGCAAGCCGCCGCGCTGCGGAGAGCACCTATGCAGGAATCGTCCGTCTGGTCGAGGAGGCGCAGCGGTCGAAGGCGCCGATGTCTCGACTGGCAGATCGCTATTCGATCCTGTTCCTCGTCGTTACGGCCACGCTTGCCGCTGCCGCGTGGTGGATGACCGATGACCCAATCCGGGCCGTAGCCGTGCTGGTCGTAGCCACACCCTGCCCTCTGATCCTTGCGGTGCCGGTCGCGCTGGTCGCGGGCCTATCGAGGGCAACGCACTTTGGCGTGCTGATCAAGGGCGCGAGGGCCCTCGAGGCACTCACGCAGGCCCAAACATTGATCCTCGACAAGACCGGCACACTGACGGACGGCCGTCCGCAGATTGTGTCGGTCGACACTTATGCCGACTTGCAGCCGGGTGAAGTGCTTCGCTTGGCTGCGGCAGCCGATCAGGCATCGAAGCACCCCATGGCACAGGCGATCGTTGCCTCGGCACGCGCGCAGGGCATGCCCCTGCCAATACCGACGCATATCGAGGAAGTTCCAGGAGACGGGGTCGCGGCTCAGGTGGACGGCCGATCCGTCGTCGTGGGCGGGACAGATTTCGTGATCAGCAAGATTGGCAGATCGCGGGCTCCGGATCAGGAATCCGAAGCGGGCTCTGTGCTGGTCGCGGTCGCGGTGGACGGCCAGCTCGCGGGAAATCTGGTCCTGTCCGACCCGTTGCGCCGGGAAACGGCAGGCTTCCTTTCCGGCATCCGCCGCAGTGGCATTAGACGGATTGTGCTTGCCACAGGCGACCGTCACGCCGTCGCCGAGGCCGTTACTGAAGGGCTCGGGCTTGATGCCGTCCGCGCCGACCTGACGCCCGACAAGAAAGTTCTTCTGGTGCTGACCGAACGCAAGAACGGGCCGGTGATGATGGTGGGCGACGGCGTCAACGACGCTCCCGCATTGGCGGCCGCCGATATCGGCGTAGCAATGGGAGCACGGGGGGCGGCTGCCTCCGCCGAAGCTGCTAGCGTTGTTCTGCTGGTTGACGACCTCGGTCGGCTCGTTTCGGGGCTAGAAGTGGCTAAGCGATCACGCGGGATCGCGCTCGAAAGCGTCTTCGCGGGCATCGGTCTTTCCATGGCCGGAATGGTTGCCGCAGCCCTTGGCTACCTCACGCCAGTCCAGGGCGCGCTCCTTCAGGAGGCAATCGATGTTGCGGTCATCCTGAACGCCTTGCGCGCGCTGCGAATAACACCAAGAAACGTGTCGGCAGTGGGCACACGGGTTAACCCTGTCGAGCTCCAATCCCGGGCAGAACGCTACGGTGCCTCTCAATGACTAGCCTCTCCCTAGCTGAGACGCATATGGTGTCTCGACGCCGATCTGCATCGGCGATGCACGCGGCAATACCTTTGAGGGACCGGAAGCCCGTCATTGAAAGCCTCAAATTGCAAGATGTCAGAAAGGTTTAGGCTGAGCGCCGAACGCGGTCTCGATCTGCCGCGAATATTACAACCAGAAACTTATTTTGAGACGACACGGCCACTAAGTCGGGTAGGCTGCTTCCATGAGGGGGTAGCTGGAATGAACTCGGAAGCGCGAGACTATGGACATCAAACCGACTGGCAAAGCATCGCCATGCTAACGATGCCATTGGCCATTGCCGTCGTTTCGTTTGGATGTCAGTTTTTCCTGTAGATATCTCATTATGGAAGGCTCCGCGCTTTTGCAGCACAACGCTGCAGCGCAGTGACTTGCATCGTATTGGACGCCCCTAGACTGTCACAAGGAGAGCGTTGCCCGAGGCGGTTGCGTTCTATCCAGACAACCTCATTTTAAGCTCGACAAGCACAATCCGAGGAAATTCGCTGCACCCTCGCGCGACGAACTGGCGCGGCGCCCAAGGCGCAGCGATTTGATGGCGAGTCCGAAAACTCCACCGCCATGTCGCGCTGGACAGCTTTGTAGATAATCGCTGCCCTCCCTGGGGTCCTCAAGCTTGCGCTGGGTCAAGGTGCGAAACAAGCGGGCCACCTGTTCCGAACGCGGCATCATTGGAAACAGCGAAAGCGACTCCAGATGTATTTGGCGACGTTTACTTCGAGCCATATTCACTTACCTAAAGGGCAGAATAGCCCGAGAATTTAAGGGAGCTGCCTGGGCAACCTCCTCGCAGCAGGCGATACCGGCAGCTGCCTTTTGACGGAGGAGAAAATGACCGATAGCCGCTCAGATCCGAAGGGACCCGATCTCGCCCTCGGAATAGCACTCGACAACCTTCCCGATGGAGGCAAGCTGGTTGGTCACAAAGACGGCGAGCCCGTGCTTCTCGTGCGTCGTGGAGCAGAGATATTTGCCGTTGCCGCCACCTGTTCGCACTATGGCGGACCGCTGGTCGACGGCCTGGTTGTCGACGACAGTGTTCGTTGCCCCTGGCATCATGCCTGCTTCGACCTGCGAACCGGAGAGGCCCTGCGCGCACCGGCCCTGTCGCCGCTCACGTGCTGGTCGGTCGAGCAGCGCGGCGATAGGATTTTCGTTGGCGATAAACGCAAGAAATCGTCGCAAGCCTCGCGCGATAGCAATGCCGAGGTCTTGCCGGGAAGAATCGTCATCGTCGGCGGTGGCGCGGCGGCYTTTGCCGCAGCCGAAAGACTGCGGCGCGAACAATATCAGGGCGCCATCGTCATGATCAGCGACGACGAGGCGTTGCCGGTCGACCGCCCCAACCTCTCGAAGGACTATCTTGCGGGCAAGGCTCCCGAAGACTGGATCCCACTGCGCACGGAAGGCTTTTATGCCAAGAACGGCATCGAGGTACGCCTCGGAACGAAGGTTGCCGACATTGATGTCCGCGCCAGAGAGGTCGTGCTCGCCGATGGCGGCCGGGTCGCCTTCGACAAATTGCTGCTAGCGACCGGCGCCGAACCGGTGCGCCTCAGCATACCGGGTGCCGACCAGCCTCATGTCCACACACTGCGCTCGCTTGCCGACAGTCGCGCGATCATCGCGCAGAGCGGCGCGGCGCGGCGCGCTGTCGTGCTGGGCGCCAGCTTCATCAGCCTCGAGGTCGCTGCCGCGCTTCGGACCCGCGGTGTCGAAGTGCATGTCGTGGCGCCTGAGGAACGGCCGATGGAACGGGTGCTAGGTCCCCAGATGGGCGACTTCATCCGCGCCCTGCATGATGAACATGGTGTCGTCTTCCATTTGAAAGATACCGCTGCGAGCATCGGCGCCAGCGAGGTTTTGCTGACGAGCGGCAGCACGCTGACTGCCGACCTGGTCGTTGCCGGCATCGGCGTGCGCCCGCGGGTCGATCTCGCCGAAAGAGCGGGGCTTACCATCGATCGGGGTGTCCTGGTCGATGCCTATCTGGAGACCAGCGCGCCGGGGATATATGCGGCCGGCGATATCGCGCGGTGGCCCGACCCCCACAGCGGCGAGAACATCAGAGTTGAGCATTGGGTCGTGGCCGAGCGGCAGGGTGCTACCGCTGCGCTGAACATGCTCGGACGCCGGAAGGAGTTCACGGATGTGCCGTTTTTCTGGAGCCAGCATTACGACATCCCGATCAATTATGTCGGACACGCCGAGAGATGGGACGCGATCGAGATCGAGGGCGACATTGCTGCGAAGGACTGCCTCCTGCGCTTCACGCACGGCGGACGCGTTCTGGCGGTTGTCACGATCTTCCGCGATGCGGAAAGCCTCGAGGCAGAACTGGCGATGGAACACAACAAGGCATAACGCGCGTAATGGCTCTATGCCAACCCGGATCTCTCCTGTCGCAAAATAGCGCCGTGGAGTTGATCCATAAAGCAGCACCGTGTGGGCTGCCGACGTGGGCGTCACGCGCGCCGCTGTAATGGCTGCCAACGGCTTCACATGTTGATCCAGGCGCCCGACCTGCAGTGCAAGATGGGGCTTTTCCGTCCCGCGACAGCGAGGTGCCCTGAGTTGACAAATGGCTGACTGCCCATAATCTGCGCGTACGCCTTTTAGATCGCCGTTTTTTTCGTGGTGAGGTTCATGCCCATGGCAAAGTGCATGAGACGATTTCTGCTGGCGAATGTTGCCCTGTGGCTTTCCGCGATCGCGGCCGGCGCTGCGACGCTCGATACGGTCACCCAGCGCGGCAGTGTGCGTATCGGCTACATTACCGACGAGGCGCCCTTTTCCTCCGTCAAATCGGGCGCCGATCCGACGGGATATGCCATCGACCTGTGTGGCAAGATCGCCGACGAAATAGAGTATCGGGTTCCGCAACTGAAGCGCGAATACGTTGAAATGACGCTCGCCAACGGCTTCGATGCAGTGAAAAACGGACAGATCGACCTGCTTTGCGGCGCGATCACAGTCAATTTGAAGAGGCGAGAAATCGTTGACTTCTCACAGCCAATCTTTCTGACGGGGGCGACCGCGCTGCTCCGCAAAGATTCGCCTAACTATCTGCAGACTCTTTTTCTCGAGAAGCCCGCTGTTCGCCCGGTCAGCCAGCGTGTCCCCTCCACACGGGTAATCGGGGTGCGGGCAAGCACAACAACTGGAACGACCCTGCGCGAGGCGTTGGCCATCCAAGCCTCGAAGACGAAGCTTTCCGATTTCGAAACGCACGAGGATGGGCTTAAGGCGCTGGAGGATCACAAGATCGACGCCTATATCGCCGATCAGGTGCTACTCATCAGCCTGGCCAAGAGGGCACGCGATTCATCGTCGCTCGAGATCGGTGATCGGCTCTTTACGCATGAACCCTATGCAATAGCGCTGCGTCGCGACGACGCCGACTTCCGCCTGCTGGCCGACCGTGCGTTGACGGCATTCTATCTGTCGGACGATTTTCTGCCGCTGCTGGAAGGCTATTTCGGATCCGAGGCGCCGATGCTGCACACGCAAATCATCATGGAGCATGTTCCCGATTGATTTTAATCACCTCAATCAAGGGATTACACAAGCAGCTGCACCGCCTTGCGGAACGACCGACCGCAAAGGGGTATCCTGATGGCTAATGCCCGCCGCGCCCGAGAAGATGGGCAGCCAACCGCCAGGTGTGATGCGCGATTCGGTCGAGTCGTCGAGCGGCGTCGATCCGCGCGAAGGCACTTGCAGCTACCAGCTCTCCCAGTGCAACCGAGGCAAGAGTTGTCGCGCGATGGTCCTGCTTCAGCGCGCTGAGTTCTTTTGCCGCCCGTTCGGCGTCCGAAAGCGTCGCGGCGACCTCGGGTGACACGCTCCAACCGATAGCCGCGGCCTGCGCGCTGAGGGCCGTTTCAGAAGTGATCGAGCGACCAATCGCTTCGGCCGCGATCATCACACGTGCGCATAGCTCGGTCGCGCGGCGTTCGAGAACGGCTTCGACCGGCCGGCCGGGGAGCTCCCCCTCCTCCAGGACGTCCGCAAGGCGCGAAGCGTGATCGAGCGCGTGCAGCATGCTCGTCATGCGCAACCGCTCATCCTCAGTCTCGGGCGGCTCCTTCAATTCGGAGAGAAAATCCCGTATCTCCGTCAGCACAATGCCGGTCGAAACGCCTCCGGTCGCAAGCCTCGTCGGGCCTGAGAGCGCAGCAGAAACCGAGGCAGTGTTCATCGCGAGGACGTCCGCCAGGACGCGCCTGACCGTCTCGATCGCGATGACCGGACTGGCAAGGGCGCTTGGATCAAGCGCGCGCTGAACGGCTGTCTGCCTCGACGGCAACATACGCTCGACAACGCGGGTAAACCATTGCGTCGCCGGAAGCAGCACCGCAACCCCTACGACGTTATAGGCCGTGTGATAGGCAGCAAGCTGCGTCATCCCGTCGACCGACGCGGAAAAGCGTTTCATCAGTACAGTCGTGAACGGAAAGGCGATGATCGCGATAAGCGCCGCGATCATCTTGAACAGCACATAGGCCAGGGCGAGGCGCTTGGCCGTCGTGCTGGCGCCGATCGCGGCTAAGGCGGAACTCGTCGCCGTCCCGATATTCTGGCCGATGATCAGTGCTGCGCCTTGCTCCAGGCTCACTGCCCCGGCGTAGAAGGCGGAAATGGTCACGGCGATCGCCGCCGTCGAGGACTGCATGACCGCCGTCATCGCCAAGCCAACGCCGATCAGCATCATGAGGCCAGCCAAACCCGCACCCCAGCTAACTCCCGGAGAACCAAGCACCGAGGGCAGATCGGACGGATGCAACGTCTCCGCCAGCCCCCCCATGCCCTGCTGCAGCGTCGTCAGCCCGTAAAGAATGAGCGCGAAACCCGCAAGCGCACTGCCCCCCGCCGCGATCCTCCCGCCGCTCAGTAGCTTGGCCAGCGCTCCGATGAATATCATCGGCAGCGCGTAGGCTGAGAGCGAGACTCTCACGCCGATCAGCGCAACCAGCCATCCCGTTCCCGTTGTGCCGACATTGGCGCCGAAAACGAGCCCAAGCCCCTGCGGGAAGGTCAAGAGCCCGGCGTTGACGAGACCGATCGTCGTCATCGTCACCGCGCTCGACGACTGGACGAGCAAGGTGACGACAGCGCCCCAGAAAGCGCCGGAGAGCGGCGTGGCGACTGCCGCGCCCAAGGCGGTCCGTAACGCCGATCCCGCCAATGCCTTGAGGCCGTCGGTCATGACGGTCATGCCGAGGAGAAAGAGCCCAATTCCACCGAGAATGGCAACCGCTGTCGACATCGGCGTTTGGCTCCCTTCGCTTCGCTCTTTATCTCTTCAAGCTAATAGGACCAACCTCGCCGTGCAAGCGGGCTTGGAATGCCCTTCCTTTGGGTGAGTGAGCACACGGGAAGCCAACGCGCGGCCTTCGATTCGGTGCTTATCTTTTCCGGATCTGATCCGCGGCGGCCGGCCTCCCCCCTTGCCTCTCCTTGCCTCTCCTTGCCGTAAGAGGATGCTTCTCCGCCAGTTGTTGCGACTCAGCGGCTTGCAAAAAACCTGTTGGCGGGCCGAGATAGGCCAAGGTGTTCACGTAGCGTCGCACCCTCGTAATCCCTCCTGAAAATGCCTCGTCGCTGCAGCTCGGGTACAAGCCGATCAACGACATCGTCGAGACCTTGGGGAAGGTAGGGGAAGACGATGTTGAAACCGTCGCTGCCGCGTGCCGTCAGCCATTGCGCCATCTCATCGGCGATCGTTTCCGGCGTTCCTACGAACGCAAGGCCCGCGTAGCCCCCATAGCGCTGCGCGAGCTGCCGAACGGTCAACTGCTCTTCCTGGGTGAACTTCAGCACTTGCGCGCGGCCGGTCTTGCTGGCGTTCGTCTCGGGTATCTCAGGCAGCGGCCCGTCCGGATCGAAGCCGGAAGCATCATGACCAAGGGCGATCGAGAGCGAAGCGACGGCGCTGTCATAGTGAACGAGGCTGTCGAGCAGCGCCCGTTTCGCGCGCGCCTCCTCAATGCTGTCGCCAATGACGATGAAGGCGGCCGGCAGGATCTTGAGGCTATCAGGATCGCGGCCGACGGCGGCCATCCGCCCCTTGATATCGGCATAGAGTGATTGCGCCGCCGGGAGATCGCGCGGCGAGCAGAAGACGACTTCGGCTGTCTCGGCGGCAAGCTGGCGGCCCGGCTCTGACTGCCCCGCCTGCACGATCACCGGCCATCCCTGAGGCGGGCGGGCAATATTGAGCGGACCGCGCACGCTGAGCTCCTCGCCCTTGTGATTGAGGACATGCATTTTGGTCGGGTCGAAAAACTGGCCACTTTCCACGTCGCGCGTAAATGCGTCGTCGGCGAAACTGTCCCAGAGGCCGGTGACGACGTCGTAAAACTCGCGGGCGTGGCGATACCGTTCGCCGTGTTCGACATGTTCATCGAGGCCAAAATTCAGCGCGGCGTCGGGATTAGCCGTCGTCACAATGTTCCAGCCCGCGCGCCCGGCGCTGATATGGTCAAGCGAGGCGAAGCGGCGCGCAACGTGATAGGGCTCGTCGAAGGTCGTCGAGGCTGTCGCAACGAGCCCGATCCGATCGGTGACGGCGGCAAGCGCCGACAGCAGTGTGAACGGCTCGAAGGAGGTTACCGTCTGGCTCCTCTTCAGTGCCTCCAAAGGCATGTTGAGCACGGCCAGATGATCAGCCATGAAGTAGGCATCGAACTTCGCCGCCTCCAGCCTTTGCGCAAACTCCTTTAAGTGCTTGAAGTTGAAGTTCGCGTCCGGGTAGGCGCCGGGATAGCGCCAGGCTCCGGTATGCAGACTGACGGGGCGCATGAAGGCGCCGAGATGCAATTGTCGCTCGTGTGCCATCAAGTCGTCCCGCCTTATGCCTGCCCGTGCCCGCCGACTACGCCTGCGGCTGCTTGGTCTTGCGCAGGTACGGCAGCACCGTGTCAAACGATCCGAAGCGCGTTACCGCGTCCTCGTTGGAGACGGCAGCCGTGATGATGACGTCATCGCCCTGCTGCCAGTTCGCCGGCGTCGCGACCTGATGCTTTGCCGTCAACTGAATGGAGTCGATCGCGCGGAGGATCTCGTTGAAGTTTCTCCCCGTCGTCATCGGGTAGGTGAGGATCAGCTTGATTTTCTTGTCCGGGCCGATGATGAAGACGGAACGAACGGTTGCGTTGTCAGCTGGCGTGCGGCCTTCCGACGTTTCTCCGGCTCCAGCCGGCAGCATGTCGTAGAGCTTGGCAACCTTCAGGTCCTTGTCGCCGATCAATGGATAGTCGACATCAAAGCCGGTCGCCGTCTTGATATCGCTCTTCCACTTGCTGTGGCTTTCCACCGGATCGACGGAGATGCCGATGATCTTGGCGCCGCGGCTGCGGAATTCGGGCTCCAGCCCTGCCATCGCCCCAAGCTCGGTCGTGCAAACCGGCGTGAAGTTTTTCGGATGCGAGAAGAGTACGGCCCAGCCGTCACCGATCCAGTCGTGGAACTGAATGGGACCTTGTGTGGTGTCGGCGGTGAAATCAGGGGCAATATCGTTGATGCGGAGGCTCATGAGTAGTGACCTTGTTGGAAATGGCGCTGGTGTTCAATGACAGGCGATTCTGTAGTCGTTTTCTGGCACTGTTCAAGCACTTGTGCCACGATGCCGGTGATCAATGGCCGCAAAGTTCGCGTGCCGGCCAGTTGCCTCGTCGATGACATCGACTACCACGCGGACGAGGCCCCTCTACCAAGAGACGGCTTTTTCGGCGGTATCTTATCGAGATGCCGCGTTCTGGCTTTCAGGGTTTCGAAGGCACGGTAGCCCCCCGGCCACCGGCCATAGCCGCTGGCGACATTGACGTGCCCGGCCAAACCGGCATTGCGAAGCTCGCTGCCCCAGAGACGGGCAAACAGTGTCAGCCGATCGAGCGACATGTAGTGATCGTTCAGGCTGCCGACGACGATACTCGGAAACGGCAGCTCGGCCGTCGGCATTGTACCAAACGCAATCTGCCCGGGATGCAGCTTCTCAGTCACCAGCAGGTCGCACGGCGCCACGAGCAGCGCTCCCCTCACCCGCGCCGCAGCAGGCCGCCCGGCAAGGCTTGCCGCGAGCAGACATCCAAGACTGTGAGCAACGATATAGGCTTCACCGGCATCTTCGAGCACGGCCTCGAGCCTCGCCCGCCAGAGGCTGAGGTGCGGATGATCCCAGTTGTCCTGCCCGACAAGGCGACTTTCGGGATGGTCCCGCAGCCATGCGGTTTGCCAGTGCGCATCTTCTGATCCGAAGAGCCCGGGAAGAATAAGTACTGGCGCCATCATCAATCCTTATCCGCGTTGTGTGAAGGAGTATCTGTTCCTAGAGAACGCCGAGGGTGATGGCGAATAGGAACCCGAAGGCGAACACCGTCGCCGCGGAAGCAGCCACATCCGCCGCGGCATCGGCAAGCCGGCTACGCGGAGCAATATGGCGAGCATCGAAAACGGCCATGACGATCCCTCAGTACCAAGGCGCCGGAGACGAACTCCAATAGTAGATTTCATAGTCGCGTGCCGTCAGTTCGCCGTCGCCATGCGGCTCAAACCGTGGTGCGACTGCCGGTTGGGAAAGTCCGATGAGGACCATCGACCGGAACCAAAGAAGAAGAGACTGCATCATCGTTTTCTCCTTGCCCTACCTCAGATCAGCTGGTTGCGCCTCGCATTCGAAAGCAGGTCCGCGGCACTGGCGACCGGGCCGAACAGCGTCAGCAGTCGATTTTGCTCGCGCATCGTCAGCCGATAGCGACGCGCAAAGTCGAAGACGCTCCAAAGCTCGCTCCCCATCGCCCGTTTCTCCGAACTGTCCATGCCACCATTCCTCCAAATCTCATTCGGCCGCCTGAAGCGAGGCCCTTGCCGACGGGACGAAAGAGAAGGCAGCGAGTTCATCGACGACAGAACCGATGCGGCCAGACAGCGCCTCCGAAGCGATTTTGTAGTCGACGAAATCGCGGTCAGCGGCATAGACGGCCGTCGGCAACGTGTGGGCCATGAAGAATCCGAACAGCGGCCGCAGCTGATGCTCGACAATCAGGGCATGGCGGTCTCCGCCTCCGGTGGCAGAAATGATGATGGGCTTCGAGCGCAGTTCGCTCGGCTCGATTAGATCGATCAAGTGCTTGAACAGGCCGGGATACGAGCCTTTGTAGGTGGGCGAGCCGATGACCAGGACATCCGCCTTCACGATATCATCGAGAACCTGGCTGGCCTGTTCATCCAGGTCGCGACGCCAGAGCGCAGTGCCCAGCGACGGACCGACGTCCTTCAGATCGTAGATCTTGCTTGAAAAGCCGTAGTTTTCAGCAGCAAGCCCCACAATATGCTCGACCAGGGCATAGGTCTTGGACGGACGGTTAAAGCTACCGGCAATACCCACCAATCGCAGCGACATAGATCTCTCTCCTTTGTTGTTAGACCGAATATTGTCTATAAATTTTATGAACAAAAGAAATGACGTTCCGTTATCTAGGAGAACCGTGAAATTCGATGCCCTCGGACGCGCCGTCACGCAGCCTGGCTTCTGCAACTCTCCTAAGCTGTTGAACAGCAAACCTATGAGGCGGCAGAGAGCGACGGCCAGACTGTGTAATCGCGTGCGCCTGCTACGGCCCGGCCGTTCAAAAGTTCCAAGGTGTGCCGCAAGCTTTCTGTCTCGGCATACGCGTTTTTCTTGGAACCTTTGGCCGCGCCGCTCGTTGTGTGATTGCAGCGTTTGAAATCCGCGCTGCCGGACCAGCATCGCCTATGTAGGTTCGTCAAAAAGGCCCGGTGGTTTCTATCCCGCCGGGCTTTTCTTGGTCCCTTCCCCCGCTTTTTCTCCTTCGATTGTCGTTCGTTTTGAACAACTTGCGCTCTCGAGCATTAACTATCGTCTGCAACCAGGAAACAACCCAATGACGATCACCGCCAAAGTTGCCGCCGCCCTATGCATGCTCATGGCACTGAGTTCTTGCGCAAACACGATCAAGGGCATTGGGCGCGATACGGCTAATACCGTCAATGCGACCCAGAACGCCGGCAATCGTGTAGCGAATGCTGCGTCCCGCTAATCTCGTTGATGGCTTCTCCGCCAACAACCGGACCCTGCATGCTTCCGGTCTGAAACCCGCCGAGACGCGTTTTCTGGTGGACAACCTGAGCGCGTTCGAAAGGAGCGTTTCAATCTCTTCGCGTTAATCGACGGAAATAGCCGGCGGGCCTTGAAATCGCATCGATCGAAGCAAAGATTCGTCTGGATGCGATGGAGGCCTAGCGATGTCGAACTATAAAGAGGAAAGGCGGTTTCGGTGTCAGGACGACAGAGGAAAAACCTATGTCGTCATTCAGCAGATCAGGATTTCTGGCCAAAACGCGCCTTCGCCCAAGACCGACTATATGACCGAAGAAGGCGAGATCGTGAATCGACTCGATGAAGATCATTTTCTGCTCCTGCTCGATGGGCAGGTACTGCACATTCCCCATATCTCGGATACGGATCACTGAGCGGTGACGGCAACGACAGAAATGGCGCGCCGCTGACTCCAGGCGGTTGCTTTCGCTGCGTCTGCCGCCGACCAAACTCAACCGAATCATGATTCGGCGCGATCATCCGCATGACTGGGACATGAACGCCGGTTTCAGTGCGCATTCATTCGCCACATCTAATCTGCCCAACCATCAGCGCTCCGAAGCGTTGCGTTGACAGATACAGATGGAGACCGATCATGAGAAAGCTAGTTGTTGCAGCCGCCGGACTAGCGACGCTGCTCGTAAGCGCACCGGCTTTCGCGGACGGCGTATACTTCGAGTTCGGCTCCGGCCCACGCTATTATGACGATCCGCCTCCGCCGCGCTACTATAGGCACGGCCCGCGCTATGCGTACGACGATGATGGCGATGATTATTATCGCCCGCGTTATGCGCGACAGGTGTGCTGGGACCAGCCCTACCAGAAAAAGAGCCATCACCACTACATCACCAAATACAGGACGGTCTGCCGCGACCGCTAACATGTAGTGCGGAAGGCAATCATGGTGCGCCCGGCGGCGCACGATCACCGCTTCCGCATCCTGCGTCCTTCCTTCCTTTTTCAACGAAAGCGCAAAAAGGTGATTGGCCCCGATGGTTAGGTTGCGATAGGACTTCGCGCATCATTGCCTGCCGCCGGAGTGCCTAAGTGTCGATTGCCGATATTTCCTTGTTGAGCGCCCTTTTTGCCGGCGCGCTGTCGTTCCTGTCGCCCTGCGTCCTGCCTCTCGTTCCCCCCTATCTCTGCTATATGGCCGGCATTTCCGTCGAGCAGTTTCGCGGTGGCAGCGCCGTTGCCGTTGCCCCGGACGCGCGGCGGGGCGTGCTGTTTTCGGCGCTTTTCTTCACACTCGGCTTCGCGACCGTTTTTGTGGCGCTCGGAGCTGGTGCATCCAGCATCGGCATGGCGCTTCGCCAGCATCTCGATCTCCTGGCAAAGATCGGCGGCCTGATCATCATCGTCATGGGATTGAATTTCCTCGGAGTCTTCCGGATTGGAATTCTGGCCCGCGAGGCGCGCTTCCAGGGCAGCGGCAGGCCCGCGACGCTGACCGGTGCCTATATCATGGGCCTGGCTTTCGCTTTTGGCTGGACACCCTGCATCGGTCCGGTACTCGGTGCGATCCTTGGCGTTGCGGCCTCGCGGGAGACGGTTGGCTCAGGTGCTGGGCTGCTGGCCGTCTATTCCCTCGGCCTTGCCATCCCGTTCTGGATCGCCGCTGGCTTTTCCGGCGCCTTCATGAACTTCCTGACGCGCTTTCGCCGGCATCTCGGAACGGTCGAGAAAGTCATGGGCGTATTCCTCGTCCTGACCGGCCTCGCCTTCATGTTCGGTTTCGTCAGTGACGTCGCAATCTGGTTCCAGCAGACCTTTCCAATCCTGATGAAAATCGGCTAAGCCGAAATCACCCTGCAGAAATTTGCATTTGGAATAGCCGTTGTTCGACATTGTTAGTCTGCTCCTGCCGTTCTTCGGCCTGATCCTCATTGGCTATATCGCAGGCAAGGTGACGAAGCAGCCGGCCGACGCGCTCGGCTGGATGAACACCTTCATCATCTATGCAGCGCTGCCGGCGTTGTTCTTCAAGCTCGTCTCACGCACGCCCTTCGAAGATCTGACAAGGATCGACTTCATCGCCACCGATCTCGCGGCAACCTATTCGATCTTCATTGCGCTGTTCGCGATCGGTCGCTGGATCCGGGGTAATTCGCTCGCCGACTGCACGATCCAGTCGTTTGCCGGCGCCTACGGCAACATCGGCTATATGGGGCCTGGCCTCGCTCTGCTGGCGCTCGGCCAAGCAGCGGCCGTCCCGGTCGCGCTGATCGTCTGCCTCGAGAACGCGCTGCACTTTATCGTCGCGCCGGCGCTGATGGCAGCCGCAGGCGATGACCGGCGTTCCGCGGGACGGCTGGCGATCGACATTACTCGGAAGGTGGCCTTCCACCCCTTTATCCTGTCGACGGCGTTCGGCTTCGTTGCTGCCGCCTTTCACATCGATCAGCCGGCCGCATTCCAGCATTTCGTCGACTATCTCGCGCAGGCTGCCGCCCCCTGCGCTTTGTTTGCCATGGGCGTCACGCTGGCGCTTCGGCCGGTGAGGCGCATACCGGCCGAAATCGGCTATATCGTTCTGGCGAAGCTCATCGTGCACCCGATTGTCGTCTATCTCGCGCTGACCGCCATCGGTGGCTTCGAGCCGGTCTGGATCTATGCCGCGGTACTGCTTGCCGCCCTGCCGACGGCAACCAACGTCTTCGTCATCGGACAGCAATATGGCGTCTGGAAGGAACGCGCTTCGGCAACGATCCTGATCACGACGGCGCTTTCCGTCGTGACCGTCTCGCTCTTCCTGATTGCGATCAAATCAGGCTTTCTTCCGGCTTAGCTTTTCCTTGATCGCGCCGGGAATATCGCGGAACGAACGACCAGGCTCGATGCCCTCACGCATGACAATGCTGCGCAGTGGGGGGAGTGCCGACAGAATGTGCAGGCCGGCAGCGCGCATCATCTGCACAGGCAGGAAATCGGACAATAGCGAGCGATTGAGAAGATCGACGCTCGCGGTGCGGCTCATGATATCGGCGCGACGCTTCCGATCGAAACGGTCGCCGGCATCAGCCGCGATCGGCAGTTCGGGTCGCGTGCAAAGAATGTCCTGAAGCGCCATGACATCGCGCAGGCTGAGGTTCAGCCCCTGCGCGCCGATCGGCGGGAAGACATGCGATGCCTCGCCAATGAGGGCAATCCGCCCCTTGCCGGAGCGATGGGCCATCATGCCTGATAGAGGCCAGAGCTGCACACCTTCCTCGACGGTCACCTTACCGAGCAGTGACTGCATGCGCTCCTCGACGACATTGCTCAGTTCGACGAGCGAGAGTTCATTGCGGGCGACGGCATCCGATGGGTTCTGGACCCAAACGAGGCTGGAGCGATTGGCGGGCAGCGGCACCTGAGTGAAGGGTCCGCTTTCCGTATGGAACTCCGTCGAGATATTCTCATGCGGCAGCGTGTGTTCGAAGTTCAGCACCATGGCCGACTGCGGATAAGACCAGGTGCGAACGTCGATGCCGGCGGTTTCGCGCAGCTTCGACTTGCGCCCATCAGCGCCAACCGCGAACGTCGCCGACAGGATTTCGCCATCGGCAAGCGTGACCGTCACCGCCTCGGTGCCGATATCGATCACGTCGGCAAACGAGGTAAAGCGCGTGATGTTCCCCTCACCGGCGATTGCGGTCTCCAGCACCCCCATCAAGGCTTTGTTCGGGAAATTGTAGCCGAAGGCCTCAAGATCGAGTTCGACCGAACGGAATGTGGTGATCGGCGCCCGCAGCAGGCGATTCGTGCCGTCGATGATGCGCATGGTGGAAAGCGGCGCGGCCGCTGGCCGCAACTTTTCCCACAAGGTCAACCTGTCGAGGAAACGGATCGATTGATCCATGAGCGCGGTCGTGCGCCGGTCCTGGCTCGGCGATGGCGGGGCAACGAGAGCCACGTTGCGTCCGCCGCGAGCCAAGGCGATGGCGGCGATCATGCCAGCAAGCCCGCCACCGATCACCGCGATTTCAAAAGTCTTCATTGCACCGTTCCGTCAATTCTTTGACGGCGATCCGGTGCTTATGCAGCCGGCTTCGCCTGACGGCGCCAACTATAGCCCTTGCCAGCGTCCGCGTCACGCACAGCCGGTTGATAATGATGCGGAATTCCCGGCAGGCGATGTTCCGTGAGGCGCTTTATCGCAGTCTCGTTGGTGACAGCGAAGCTGTCGATGCCGACCCGCTGCATCAGCGGAATCTGGTCGATCAGCACGTCGCCGACGGCGCGCAGTTCGTTGGTGTATCCAAGGCGGTCGCGCAGGAGGGATGCATGGCTGAAGGCCCGGCCATCGTTGAACGCCGGGAAGGCGACAGCGACGATCTCAAGCCGATAGAGGTAGGGCTCGAGCTTGCGAATATCGTCCGCCGGCTTGATCAGCACGCCGAAGCCGACCTCGTTGCTCTCGTCGGCCCTGGCGATCAGCTCGTCCAGGCCGAGAAGGGGTCTCTGCCCCTCGACTGCCTTCACCTCTTCAGTCTCGATCACCCAGGGATCGTTCTCTACGAAGCCGGTTTCTCTCCAGATCTTGGTCATCGTCCCCTCCTTACGCCGCTTCTGCCGCCGAACCATACAGCGCGTCCTTAAACGGCTGAGGACCAACGCGGCGATAGGTTTCGAGGAAGATCTCAGACGGCTCCTTGCGGATTGTCAGATAGGTGTTGACGATCGTTTCGATCGCGTCGGTCACCTTGTCAGGCTCGAAGCCGCGGCCGATGATCTCGCCGATCGACGTATGCTCGTCGCCCGAACCGCCAAGCGTGATCTGGTAGAGCTCAGCGCCCTTCTTCTCCACGCCCAGCAGGCCGATATGGCCGACATGGTGATGGCCGCAGGCATTGATGCAGCCGGAGATCTTGATCTTCAGCTCGCCGATCTCAGCCTGCCGATCCGGATCGCCGAAGCGCCGGGAAATTTCCTGCGCAACAGGAATGGAGCGCGCATTGGCGAGCGCGCAATAGTCCAGCCCCGGACAGGCAATGATATCGGTGATCAGACCGGCATTGGCCTCGGCGAGGCCGATGGCGACGAGACCGCGATAGACCGCTTCGAGATCGGCGAGCGCCACATGCGGCAGGATCAGGTTCTGCTCGTGGCTGACGCGGATTTCGTCGAAGGCATATTCCTCAGCGATATCGGCAATGGCATCCATCTGGCTATCCGAAGCATCGCCCGGAATGCCGCCGATCGGCTTCAGGGAGATCGTCACCATGCCGTAGTCGGGATGCTTGTGCGGCTGCACGTTCTGCTGCACCCAGCGAGAGAAAGCCGGATCGGCCTTCTTCCAGCGAGCGAGATTTTCCCAGCCTTCGGCACGATCTGGCAGGGCCGGCGGCGCAAAATAGGCGGCGATGGCTTCGACATCAGCTTCCGGCAACTTCAGTTCGGAGTCCTTGAGTTCCGCGAACTCTGCCTCGACCTGACGCGCCAACTCTTCCGCGCCTGTTTCGTGCACGAGGATCTTGATGCGAGCCTTGTACTTGTTGTCGCGACGGCCATGCAGGTTGTAAACGCGCACGATGGCTGTCGTATAGGACAGCAGGTCCTCCTCCGGAAGGAAATCGCGGATCAGCTTGGCGATCATCGGCGTGCGGCCCTGGCCCCCACCGACATAAACGGCAAAGCCGATTTCACCCTTCTCGTTCTTCTTCAGATGCAGGCCGATGTCGTGGACCTGGATCGCGGCGCGGTCACGTTCGGCACCGGTGACGGCAATCTTGAACTTGCGCGGCAGGAACGAGAATTCCGGATGCACCGAGGACCACTGGCGCAGGATCTCGGCGTAGGGACGCGGATCCGCGATTTCGTCGGCGGCTGCACCTGCAAAATGGTCAGCAGTGACATTGCGAATGCAATTTCCCGACGTCTGCAGAGCGTGCATCTCAACGGATGCCAGCTCGGACAGCGCATCCGGGATTTCGGAGAGCTTCGGCCAGTTGAACTGCAGGTTCTGGCGGGTCGTGAAGTGGCCGTAGCCGCGGTCGTACTTGCGCGCGATATGAGCGAGCATCCGCACCTGGCGCGAGCTCAGCGTCCCGTAAGGAATGGCGATACGCAGCATGTAGGCGTGAAGCTGCAGATAGACGCCGTTCATCAGGCGCAGCGGCTTGAACGCGTCTTCGGCAAGCTCACCGGAAAGGCGGCGCTGCACCTGGTCGCGGAACTGCTCGACGCGCTCGGCGACAAAAGCGTGGTCAAATTCGTCGTAACGATACATCTGCTTCCTCAGACTGCGATGAATGCGGGGTCGGCGGGCTTGTAGCCCGGCGCGTATTCCATGGTTGGGCCCTGGGCACGAATGCGTTCGCGCAAGCGCAGCGGCCACAGCACGCCATTGCTCTCCTGAACCTCGACGACGGCTACGTCCACGACCTGATTGTCGGCATAGGACTTCTTGCCAATTGCTTCCAGCGCATCGACGGCTTCTGTATGGCGAGCAACAAGGGCTTCCTGCAGCGAGGTCACCCATTGGCCGTTGGCGTTCAGCCAGACGGCGATGCCATCCGTCAGTCGGTTGGCAGTCAGGACCTTGTCCACCATGTTCAGCTCCTTGCAAATTCCTCGGACCGGGCGCGTTCGCGCACGAGCGGTTCCGACAGTTCGAAATTGGCGCCTGCTACAGCATCGCCGATAATGACCATAACGGGGCCGGTCAACTCGTCACGGTGCTGCAGATCAGGAAGATCCCGCAGAATCCCATGCAACAGCCGGCGATTGGGACGGCTGGCATTCTCGATGACGGCGACAGTGGTTTCTGCCGGAAGGCCAGCCTGCATCAGGCGCTCGGCGACGGAAGCGGCGACGGTGCGCCCCATATATACGGCGATCGTTGCGCCTGAGACGGCGAGGCTTGCCCAATCCGGCAGGACATCACCCGTCAGATCGTGGCCGGTCGTAAAGACCAGCGAAGATGCCACGCCACGCAACGTCAGCGGTAACTCGAAATCGGCGGCGGCGGCGAAGGCCGAGGTGATGCCGGGGACCACTTCATAGGAAATGCCCGTAGCCCGCAGCGCCGCCATTTCCTCACCTGCCCGGCCGTAGACCAGCGGATCGCCGGACTTCAGGCGAACCACGCGCTTGCCTTCGCGACCGAGATATACGAGCAGATCGTTGATCTCTTCCTGCGACTTCGAATGGCATCCCTTGCGCTTGCCGACCGACAGGCGCTCGGCGTCGCGGCGGCCCATGTCGACGATTTCCTGCGGCACGAGGGCATCATAGACGATGACATCGGCCTCCATCATCACGCGCTGGGCGCGCAGCGTCAGCAGGTCCGCAGCACCCGGCCCGGCGCCGACGAGCCAGATGTGCCCCTCGACCTTCTCAGCGGACTGCAACATGCTGTTGGCTGCACGACGCGCCTGCGGCAGGTTCTCGCTGGCGACAGCATCGGCGACCGCGCCGGAGAAGAAACGCCGCCAGAACAGGCGACGCGCAGCGCCCTTCGGCACGAGATGCTCGACAGTCTTTCGATAGCCGATGGCAAGATCGGCCAGCCGGCCCAGCGACGGTGCAAGAATTTGATCGACCTGTGCACGGATCATCTGTGCGAGCACCGGCCCGGCACCTTCGGTGCCGATAGCGACAGCGACCGGCGCGCGATTGACAAGAGCAGGCGTGAAGAAATCGCAGTAGTCAGACTGATCGACGGCGTTGGCGGGCACCTTTTCGGCGCGCGCGGCCTCAACGATGGCGCGATCCTGCACCGCGTCTCCGGTCGCAGCAAAGACGAGTGTTGCCCCACGGACTTGCTCGTCCACAAAAACTGCGCGCACCGTCTCAATCCGATTGGCGATCAGATAGGCGTGGTAATCGGCCTCAGGATGATCGGTATAGGCAACAACCCGTGCCTGCGTGTTCAGCAGCAAGCGAACCTTGGCGAAAGCCTCGTCGCCATTGCCGAAGACGGCCGCGATCCTACCCTCGACGCGAAAGAAGGCAGGAAATATCGACAGTTGTTCAGTCTTGGGAGACATCATCAATCCATTTCGAAGTTGCCGGAATATGCACTCTCTGCCCAGGCAAATGAAGAAACAGAAATTCCAATGCCCGCGCGCGCACGTATTCTTTTACTCGCTCTCTCAATGATTTGAGTAAAAGTCACCGGTGCGGCGCAGCGGACACACCTGCGTCTGCCGCAGCGCAGCAGAAAGACTGTGACAAATCCCGCTCCCCGTCGAAATCGGCATTTGCCTCGCCTGCCGCTACCGGTAGAGTGCGGCTACCAAGGAGAAAGCCATGTCCGACCAGACCATCGCCGCCCGCCTGCTCAACGTCATGGAACAGGACATCCTGCCGATGACCGAACGCGGCGTCGCTGCCGGCAACAAGGTGTTCGGCGCTGCGATCCTGCGCAAGTCCGACCTCTCGCTCGTCATCGCCGAGACCAACAACGAGCTTGAAAATCCGCTGTGGCATGGCGAGGTGCACACGCTGAAGCGCTTGTACGAACTGGGCGAGAAGCAAGCCACCAAGGATCTCATCTTTCTGTCGACGCACGAACCCTGCACCATGTGCATGTCGGCGATCACCTGGGCCGGGTTCGACAATTTCTACTATTTCTTCAGCCACGAGGACTCGCGCGACGCCTTCGCCATTCCTCACGACCTGAAGATCCTGAAGGAGGTTTTCGGTCTGGAACCGGGTGGCTACAGGCGCAGCAATGCATTCTGGAACAGCTTTGCCATTGCCGATCTCGTCGAGACCGAAGAAGAGCATTTGAAGGCCGAACTGAAAACACAGACTGCGCGCATCAAGGCGCGGTACGATGCGCTCTCGGAAAGCTACCAGGCGTCGAAGAGCGACAACGACATTCCACTGAACTGAGTGACCATGGAAGCCTCAAAAGACATTTCGCGCCTGATCGAGATCATGGCCGCGCTGCGCAATCCAGCAACCGGCTGCCCCTGGGACATCGTCCAAACGTTCGAGACGATAAAGCCCTACACGATCGAGGAGGCCTATGAAGTCTCCGACGCAATCGAGCGCAATGACATGGACGACCTCTGCGAGGAGTTGGGCGACCTGCTGCTGCAGGTCGTGTTCCATGCGCGCATGGCCGAGGAAGCGGGAGAATTCTCCTTTGGCGACGTCGTTGAGGCAATCACCCGCAAGATGATCCGCCGCCATCCGCATGTCTTCGCCCGTTCTGATGCCGACACGCCCGATGCGGTGAAGAAGCAGTGGGACGACATCAAGCAGGCAGAAAAGCGCGAGCGCGCCGAACGGCGAGCCAAGGGCGGCGTCAGCGAGGATTTCAAGGTGGGGTTCCTCGGATCGGTCCAGCGGAGCTTCCCTGCCCTGACAGAGGCGCTGAAGCTGCAGGAACGCGCTGCAAAGGTGGGCTTCGATTGGTCAGCGCCCGAACCGATCCTCGACAAAATCGAGGAGGAAATCGGCGAGTTGCGTGTCGCCTTAGCGGAAGGCGATCAAGCAAAGGTCAGTGATGAGCTCGGCGACCTCATCTTCGCCGTGGTCAATATCGGCAGGCATGTAAAGGCTGACCCGGAAGATTCCTTGCGCGGAACGAATACAAAATTTCGTAGACGTTTCAGTCATGTTGAAGCCGTTCTTGACACGGAAGGCGAAACTTTGGAAGCGGCGAGTCTGCAGCGGATGGAAGAAATCTGGCAGGCGGCAAAGGCTATCGAGCGGCAACTGGGCTGAGCCGACATCCTTACCTTGCGTGAGGCCCAATCCGGCGTAAGGCGAAGCCCGCTGCAGGAAGCTCTAGCGTTCCCAATCCTCTTTCGCGGCTTTCGGCCCGTTGCCCAGGCGGCGCTCCAGTTCGACCGCTTCGGTTTCCGAGAGACGTACATCGAGCGTGATCGACCCGTCCTCGTTGTCCTCGCGGTTATCGACGATCGCATGATCGTAGAGCCAAGGCAGCAGCGCCAACTTGTCGACAGGCAAGCGGACAGTCGCTTCGGTCAGCACGCCTGACAGTCTGCGGCTGATCTCTCCCATCAGCGTATCGATACCCTCGCCGCTGATTGCGGATAGGGCGACGACGTTCTCGGCACCGCTCGCCTTCTGGACGATGGCATCGTGCGCTTCCGGCTCAAGGCGATCGATCTTGTTCCAGACTTCGATGATGCGCTTGTCGCCCTCTTCCTCGTCGATGCCGAGGTCCTTCAGGATGCGGAGCACGTCGGCACTCTGCGCCTGATTGTCGACGTCGAACATGTCGCGGACATGAAGGATCAGGTCGGCTTCCAGCACCTCTTCCAGCGTAGCGCGGAAAGCGGCGACGAGGTGGGTCGGAAGGTCCGAGATGAAACCGACGGTGTCTGAGAGGATCACCGTGCGGCCATGTGGCAACTTCATTCGGCGCAGCGTCGGATCGAGCGTTGCGAACAGCATATCTTCGGCCAGCACGCCTGCCCCGGTGATCCGGTTGAACAGTGTCGACTTGCCGGCGTTGGTATAGCCGACAAGCGCCACGATCGGATGCGGCACCTTCTTGCGCTTGGCGCGATGCAGCTGGCGGGTGCGAACCACCTGTTCCAGCTCACGCTCAAGCTTGACGATGCGGTCCTGCAGCAAGCGACGGTCGGCTTCGATCTGGGTTTCACCGGGACCACCCATGAAGCCGCCACCGCCGCGCTGACGCTCAAGGTGGGTCCAGCTGCGAACCAGACGGCCCTTCTGATAGTTCAGATGAGCTAGATCGACCTGCAGCGTGCCTTCCTTGGTGGAAGCACGACGGCCGAAGATCTCGAGGATGAGGCCAGTGCGGTCGATGACCTTGGCGTTCCATTCCTTCTCGAGATTGCGCTGCTGTACCGGTGTCAGCGGATGGTCGACGATCACGAGACCGGAATCATTCGCATCCAACGTCGCCTTGATCTCTTCGATCTTGCCCGTGCCCATCAATGTTGCGGGTCGCGGATCGCTGACGGTGACGATCGTGCCATTCACCACATCGAGGTCGATCGCCTGCGCAAGACCGGTCGCCTCTTCCAGGCGGCTCTCGGGCGTGCGGGTGACCACAGGCGCAGCATCGCCCGCACTGCGTCCGGCGCGCCCCTGCTTGAGCACGGGCACGACGACGGTCGCGCGCATATCATCCCGGTGCTTGGCTGCTTCCGGGATTATCGAATCGTTTTTGGTATCGCGTGTCGAGATAATTGCAGGTCCCGTTAGGAAGCAGCTTCTTCGCTTTCGAACATCTGCATCGGCTGGCCGGGCATGATGGTCGAGATTGCGTGTTTATACACGAGTTGCGAATGGCCGTCACGGCGAAGCAGAACGCAAAAATTGTCGAACGAGGTGACAACTCCGGTCAGCTTCACGCCATTGATCAAGAAGATTGTCAGTGAAATCTTTTGTTTGCGTACAGTATTGAGAAATAAGTCCTGCAGATTCTGAGAACGTTCCGCCATCGCGCCGCTTCTTTCTTTATTGCCGGCTTCATTCCGCCGGTGAAATACTAATCAACCTCGCCTGCAGGCAGCCGACAACCCTCATCCCATCTGCCCAGAAAGTCTTGGTATCAAATCGCAATCTTTTCCGCAACGTCGAAAAAGGCCTCCCTAATTTTCTGGGAGACGCTGCCTGGATGGCCATTTGCGATCGGCTGGCCATCGATCGACACAACCGGAAAGCAGATGCTCGTGGCCGCCGTGATGAACACCTCACGCGCCGCAAGCATCTCCGCGACCGAGAATTTCCGCTCCTCGATCTTCAGGCCCAGCTTGGCGCCGACATCGATCAGCGTCGTGCGGGTAATGCCGCGCAGGATGCCATGTTCGGCCGGACGCGTGATGAGAGTGCCGTCGCGGTCGACGATCCAGACATTGGTCGCCGCTCCCTCTTTCACCATGCCATCGGCGTCTACAAAGATTGCCTCCTGCGCACCCGCTTCCTTCGCGTGCTGGCGCGCCATGGCGTTCGGCAAGAGACCGACGGACTTGATATCGACACGGTCCCAGCGATTGTCGGGCACGGTGATCGCCTTGATGCCTGTCGCGTTCTTCCTCGCGATGATCGAAGGATCGGTGCTCTTTGCGGTGATGACCAGCGAGGGCAGCGTTCCTTCTGCGGGAAACACGTGATCGCGCCGTGCAACCCCACGGGTGATCTGCAGGTAAAAGAGACCGTTGCGGACGCGATTGCGCCGCAGCGTTTCGCGAATGACACGGGTCAGCGCGTTGCGGCTCATTGGCCAGGCAATACGCAACTCACCAAGCGATCGGTCCAGCCTGTTCAGATGGCGTGTAAGATCAACGATATAGCCATGCCTGATTTCACAGACTTCATAGACGCCATCCGCGAACTGATAGCCTCTATCCTCGATATGGACCATGGCATTCGAGTGCGTGACATAGCGGCCGTTCACATAGGCTATTCTGGGCATGGTGAACCTGTGCGGGAGTTGTAGCAGAGAGAATTAGGACGGCGCCGCAGCGCCGCCCGTGTCTCAGACGCCGAGCGACTTCAACTTGCGGTGAAGCGCCGAGCGCTCCATGCCGACAAACTCCGCGGTGCGCGAGATATTGCCGCCAAAGCGATTGATCTGCGCGATCAGGTAGTCCTTCTCGAACATCTCTCGTGCCTCGCGAAGCGGCAGCGTCATGATGTGATAGTCGTTCTTGGCCGAAACCTTTGGCAACATGTCGCCAAGGTCAGTCGGCAGCATCTCGGCAGTGATCGGCGCATCCGGACCGTCGGAACGGGCAAGGATCATCAGCCGCTCGATGTTGTTGCGCAGTTGGCGGATATTGCCCGGCCAATCATGGGCCTGTAGCACGGCCATCGCGTCGTCGCCAATGCGGCGGGGACGGATGCCGGCCTGTTCGGAAATCTGCCGCATCAGCTGATCGACCAGGAACGGAATGTCTTCGCGCCGTTCGGCGAGTGCCGGTACGCGCACGGGCACCACGGCAAGGCGATGATAGAGATCTTCGCGGAACCAACCCTCGGCGATGCGGGTCTCGAGATTGTAGGCCGTCGACGAGATGATGCGCACATCGACCTTCACCCGCTTGGAGCCCCCCACGCGCTCGAACTGCTGATCGACAAGAACGCGGAGGATCTTGTTCTGCGTCTCGCGCGGCATTTCGCCGACTTCGTCGAGGTAGAGAATGCCACGGTGTGCCTCTTCCAGCGCGCCGATCTTGCGCGCCTGGCCAGGCGACCCTTCCGTACCGAACAGCGCAATCTCCATGCGATCAGGCGTGATATTGGCGGCATTCAGTGCCACGAAGGGACCATTCGCGCGCGTCGACTTCTTGTGGATCATACGGGCCACAAGCTCCTTGCCGGAACCCGACGAGCCAAGGATCATGATGCGGCTGTTGGTCGGCGATACCTTCTCGATCGTCTGGCGGAGCTGCGAGACGGCAACGGAGGTACCGATAAGTTCGACCGGATCGCCAGCCTTGCGCTTGAGTTCGGATACTTCGCGCTTCAGCTTCGAATTCTCTAGCGCGCGCTCCGCGATCAGGATCAGTCGATCGGCCTTGAATGGCTTTTCGATGAAGTCGAACGCGCCCCGCTTGATGGCGGAAACAGCCGTCTCGATGTTGCCGTGACCCGAGATCATGACGACAGGGATGTCCGGGTGGCGCGTCTTGATCTCGTCCAGAAGCGACAGACCGTCGAGCTTGCTGCCCTGCATCCAGATGTCGAGGAAGATCAGCCGCGGCGCACGATCGGAGATCGCGGCCAGCGCACTGTCGCTGTCATGTGCTGTACGGGTCTCATGTCCTTCGTCAGACAGGATACCGGAGACGATCTCGCGGATGTCGTGCTCGTCGTCGACGACCAGAATATCAGAGGCCATAAACACTTTCCTTGTCACTTGCGGCCGGAGCAGAAGGTGCAGTTTCCAGACGTGGCAGATGCACGCGGATCATGGCCCCTCTTCCCTGGTCGAAATCAGCGGGCGCATCATGCAATTCGAGCTGCCCACCATGTTCCTCAATAATCTTCTTTACGATCGCCAGGCCAAGTCCGGTGCCCTTCTCGCGCATCGTCGTATAGGGTTCCAGAATGCTGTGGCGGTTCTCGACCGGCAGGCCGCGACCGTTGTCGATCACATCGACGGTGAAGCGATCCCGCGCCGGATCGAGCGAGGCACGAACGAGGATCTTGCGCTCGTCGCGCTCTCCGCTCGGCACGGCTTCAATCGCCTCCACGGAATTCTTGATCAGATTGCCGAATGCCTGACCGAGCATGCGGCTGTCGAACAGCCCTTCCAGCGGCTGGTCGCCAAGTTCCTGCTGGAAGCTCACGTGACTGTTGCCCATCTCGCGCAGGAACACCGCATCATGCAGGATCTTGCGGAGATCGCTCGGCTCCTTGATCGGCTTCGGCATCCGGGCAAACGACGAGAACTCATCCACCATGCGGCCAATGTCACCCACTTGCCGGATGATGGTCTCCGTGCACTGGTCGAAGACACTGCGGTCATCCTGGTTGATCTGCTTGCCGTAGCGGCGCTGGATGCGTTCTGCAGACAACTGAATCGGCGTCAACGGATTCTTGATTTCATGAGCGATGCGGCGGGCGACGTCGCCCCATGCCGTCGAGCGCTGTGCGATGACGAGGTCGGTGATGTCATCGAGCGTGATGACATAGGATTCGCTCATGTCACGCACTTCCTCGCGCGTCACCTGGACGCTCAGCGTCCGCACGGTGCCAGCTCGCACGAGGGCAATCTGCTTGCGGAAATCGCCACGATAGCGGGAGGCGGCTTCCGTCAGTACCTGGTCGACTTCGGGCGCAATCTCGGAGAGTTGCTTGCCGAGCATGTCCGACGCCGGCAATGCCATAAGCGCTTCTGCGGAACTGTTGACGATGGTGACCCTGCGGTCGTGCTCGACACCGATGACCGCGGCGGTCACGCCGGATAGAACCGCTTCGATGAAACGACGGCGGTCGTCCACCTCATCCTTGGCCTCCAGGATCTCGTCGCGCTGTGTACGAATTTCCGAGATCATCTTGTTGAAGGTCCGCGAGAGGTTGGCAACGTCGCCGTCCACGGAATGGACAGGCACGACAATGTCCATGTTGCCGGAGGCCACGCTGTCCGCCGCCGTAATTAGCAGACGGATCGGACGCACGATCCGGTCAGCCACGGCAATTGCCGTCCAGATGGCGGCCAGCAAAACGATAAGGGCAAAGCCGATGTAGAGAACCGCGAAGGCGATCTGCAGCGAGAAGCGCCCTGCCTCCATGGATTTGTATTCTGTGGCGTTCTCCTCCATGAGACGCATTGCGCCCATGACCTTGGGATCGACCGCACGGACCGTGTAGAGGAACGCGCCGTCAATCGCATCGAGCTTGATGATGGCGCCCACCAAGTTGGTTATGCCCGGCGGAATCAAGGTCGGCTGGCCGGCCGCGGCCTTGTTCAACGCATCCTGCGGAATTGCCGGCAACGGCTTCTCGGTCTTGATGTCAGCCTGGGTGATCACCGAGCCGTCAGACTGGACAAGGAAAGCACCGAGTAGCCCGCGCCCGCGCGCCTGCCGCGTCATCAAATCGGAAAAGCCCGTGCGATCAAGATTGAACAGAGCCCTGTTGCGCTCGAGGTCATTCGCCATCGAGACAGTCTGGCCCTGCAGGTAGCTCGCATTCTCCATCATGTAGGCCTGCCCGATGTTTCGGGAGGAACTGACGATCGATTGCGTGCGGAGCGCAAACCACCGGTCGAGGCCGGCATTCAGCGTAATACTGGCGAAAATCGCAACAAGGATCGCCGGGGTGATCGCGACGATTGAGAAGAGCACAACGATGCGGATATGAAGGCGCGCCGCCGCTCGCCCGCGTTTCCGCGCCTTGAGCAGGCGGGAGACCTCGCGTGCGATCAGGGCCATCAGACCCAACACGAAGAACGAGTTCACCACAACGGAGGTGACGACGACATGGTAAGTCGGCGCGATCGGGGTCAGCCCGAGCAGCACGAAGAGCGTCAGCGTGGCGCAGAGAAGCGCACCACCGGCAAGGATCAGGCCCGGCAGCGCAAACAGGGCACGGCGATCGGTCACGGCCGTGACAGCTTCGCCTTCCGCCGCAGGCGGCATTGCATCCTGTTCCATTCGCTTGTTTCTCCTGGCGGCAGGCAATCGCCTCCGCCGCTCCCGCGGACCAGGGCGGAAGCCGCCAGCCTGCCCCATCGATGCAACGGCAAGTGCCGCTACTCTCTTGGACAGCTCCGAAAACCCGAACCCCATGCGTGACTTCTAAGCAACGCATTGTGGCGAAAATGCAACGTCGCCAGTCACATTGTCAAGCAGTGCGGGAGCTTCTGTACACCGATACGCCAAGCTCTCTGATCTTCTTGCGCAGCGTATTGCGGTTCAACCCCAAAAGGTCAGCCGCCTTGATCTGGTTGCCGCGCGTCGCCGTCAGTGCGGCCAGAATCAGCGGATACTCCATTTCCGTCAATACACGATCGTAAAGCCCCGGTGGCGGCAGGCCGTCGCCGAAACCGGCGAAGTATGTGCGCATATTTTCTTCGACAGCCTGGGCGATAGTCATGTTGCCGTTACGCATCGGCCCCTTGTCGATCGGGCTATCCGGCACATCGGACCGAAGCTCGGCTTCGATGATTTCGCGGGTGATCACATCCTGTGGATAAAGCGCCATCAGCCGGCGAATGAGGTTCTCGAGCTCGCGCACGTTGCCCGGCCAGGCGTAGGCTTTCATCAGATCGAGCGCCTCCTGATCGAAGCGCTTGGAGCCAAGGCCTTCCTTTTCCGCCTGCTGGACGAAGTGGCGCACAAGATCCGGGATATCCTCCGCACGATCACGCAACGGCGGCAGACGCAGCGGAACGACGTTTAGGCGATAGTAGAGATCCTCGCGGAAAAGTCCCTGATTGATCGCCTGCTTCAGATCCTTGTTGGTCGCCGCGACGATCCGAACGTCGGTGCGGATCGGTGTGCGGCCACCGACAGTGGTGTACTCGCCTTGCTGCAAGACGCGCAGGAGGCGCGTCTGGGCATCCATCGGCATATCACCAATTTCGTCGAGGAAAAGCGTGCCGCCTTCGGCCTGCTCGAAGCGACCGGTCGAACGCGTCTGGGCGCCGGTGAACGCACCCTTCTCGTGGCCGAAGAGCTCGGATTCGATCAGATCGCGCGGGATCGCCGCCATGTTGATCGCGACAAACGGCCCGTTGCGGCGCTTGCCGTAGTCATGGAGCGCCCTCGCCACCAGTTCCTTGCCGGTACCGGACTCGCCGGTGATCATCAGCGTCAGATCGGTCTGCATCAGGCGCGCAAGGACGCGATAGATTTCCTGCATCGCGGCCGAACGGCCGACAAGCGGCATTCCGTCCTGCATGTCCTCGTCAAGCTTGGCTGGCCTGCGCTTCGGCTCGGCCAGCGCACGGCCGATGATGCCGATCAGTTCCGTCAAGTCGAATGGTTTTGGCAGGTAATCGTAGGCGCCCTTTTCGGAAGCCTTGATCGCCGTCATGAAGGTGTTCTGGGCGCTCATGACAAGCACGGGGAGATCCGGGCGGGCCTTCTTGATGCGCGGCAGGAGATCGAACGCATTTTCATCCGGCATCACAACATCGGTTACGACAAGATCGCCCTCGCCTGCCGACACCCAACGCCAGAGCGTGGCGGCGTTGGAGGTAATTCGCACGTCATAGCCGGCGCGGCTCAGAGCCTGATTAAGCACGGTACGAATTGCCGCATCATCATCCGCGACGAGGATCGTTGCTGTCATCGAGTAGGTCCTGTGGGAGTTATGGTCGTTGCGTCGTCCACCGATGCGTCCTTGGAGGCCGGCATCAAGACGCGGAATGTCGTGCGGTTGGTCTGGCTGTCGCATTCAATAATGCCGCCGTGGTCCCCAATAATCTTAGCGACGAGCGCGAGGCCAAGGCCGCTGCCGTTCGTCTTGGTCGTAATGAACGGATCAAACAGATGCGGCAGAAGGTCCGCCGGCACGCCCGGACCGTTGTCCTGAACACAAAACTCCAGCGGCAGCGAAATCTTTTCGCGCGTGCCGGCGACCGACAGACGAATGCCGGAGCGGTAAGCCGTCGTCAAAACGATCTCGCCATCCGGGCGATCGCCGACGGCTTCGGCGGCATTCTTTACGAGATTGAGGAACACCTGAACAAGCTGATCGCGGTTCGCGTAGACCGACGGCAACGACGGGTCGTAGTTCTCGGTGATCCGGAGGTGCCGCGCAAATCCCGCCTTCGCCACGGCCTTCACGTGATCGAGAACGGAGTGGATATTGACCGGCATCCGATCAACGGGGCGTTCGTCCGAGAAGACTTCCATGCGGTCCACGAGCGAGACGATGCGGTCCGTTTCGTCGCAGATCAGCCGCGTCAATGCGCGGTCGTCGTCGACGACCGATTGCTCTAGCAGCTGCGCTGCACCGCGAATACCGGAAAGCGGATTCTTGATCTCATGCGCCAGCATGGAGGCAAGCCCCGTGACCGAGCGGGCCGCCGCACGATGCGTCAGCTGCCGGTCGATCTTGTCCGCCATCGACCGCTCTTGGAACACGATCACGACGGAGCCTGGATCGCTGACGACAGGGGCAACATACAAGTCGACAAGCTTGTCCTGTCCGAGGCGCGGCGAGCTCAAGTCGACGCGATACTCGTTGATCGGTGCTCGCCGTTCGCGAACCTGGTCGATCAAGGCCAGCAGCGGACTGCCAAATGGGATAAAGGTCGAGATCTTGTACCGCGCGAGGTGGGCGGCGCTGGCACCGAAGAAGGCTTCCGCTTCCCAATTTGCGAAGGCGACGAGGCCAGCCTCGTTGACCATCACGACCGGATTCTGGATCGCGTTGAGCACAGCGATCGCAACTGCGCTACCGCCGTTGTCGATCGACGATGGCACGTCATTCGTCATGCAGCCTCCCGGGTCTGCGTGTTCGATGCCGCAGCCATAAATGCATTATAAAACCTTGCAGCTACGTCGTCGGGCTCCCGCGCTGTCATGATCGCGGCCTTTTCCTGCGCTGCAAGACCAGGCGCAAAACGGTCGAGATACCAGCCAAGGTGCTTCCTTGCATGGCGAACGGCGACTGCCTCACCGTAAAATTCGAGCATCATTCTGTAGTGCTCGGTCGCAATGTCGGGGACTTCCCACACTTCGGGCGCCGGTTGCCCAGCCAATACGCCGGCGTGCCACGGCCTGCCCTGGCAGCCCCTACCGATCATGACGGCATCGGCTCCCGAGCGACGCAGAATCTCATGTGCATCCTCGACGGTTTCGACATCGCCGTTTGCAACCAAGGGTACGGTAATGGCATCGCGAACCGCGCGGATCGCATCCCAGTCTGCCCGACCCTCGTAAAACTGCATGCGCGTGCGGCCATGAATCGTAATAAGCTGAACGCCAGCCTCTTCGGCGCGGCGCGCAATCTCGGGCGCATTGATCGAATTCTCGTCCCAACCGAGCCGCATCTTCAGGGTCACGGGAACGCTGACGGCCTTGACTGTCGCATCGATGAGGCTGAGGGCGTGATCGGGATCGCGCATCAAGGCGGAGCCGGAGTAACCGCCAATCACTTTCTTGGCGGGGCATCCCATGTTGATATCGATGATGTCGGCGCCATGGTCGGCAGCGATCTTCGCGGCCTCCGCCATCCAATGGGCTTCACGGCCAGCGAGCTGAACCATGTGGGGCTCAAACCCCGCGCTTTCGAGGCGTGCCCATGATTCGGCAGTGCTGTTGACCAGTTCGCGGCTTGCTACCATTTCGGTGACCACAAGCCCTGCGCCATGGCGCCACGCCAGTTGCCGGAACGGCATGTCCGTCACGCCAGACATAGGCGCCAGCACAACACGGTTCCTGACTTCCACAGGTCCAATCCGCAAAGGTGATGCGAGGTCGAAGCTCAACAATTGATTATCTTTCAGGCACGCAAAATGCGTGCACTATTTTTAGACAGGTTTGAATGGCTTGCCAAGAGGGCAGTGCGCGAATTGACATTTTTCGAGCAAATGCTGGAATTCGATGCGCCAAGCCGCTAAGCACCGGTGTAAAAATCGCGCTTTGAGGATTTATGCCGCAAATGCATCAAAAGCAACCAGCAATAGGTATCGTCGTCGTCGCGGCCGGCCGCGGCGAACGCGCGGGCGCCTCCGAAGAGGGACCGAAGCAGTATCGGGCGATTGGCGGCAGGCCTGTCATCACTCACACACTGGAGAAGTTCGCCAGCTGGGAGCTTGCCCGCCACATCGTCGTGGTCATTCACCCCGACGACGAGGCGCTGTTTGCTAAGGCTGCCGGGCAGGTCCAGTCCGGCACGCCGATCGATGCGGTTCACGGCGGCGCTACGCGCCAACAATCCGTCTTAGCGGGACTGCGCCTTTTGCGCGGCAAGAATATCTCGCATGTTCTGATCCACGACGCAGTGCGGCCCTTCTTCGATCATGCGCTTCTCGATCGCATCGCTGGCCTGCTCTCGGAGGGCGTGCCGGCAATTCTCCCCGCCATGCCCGTCGCCGACACGCTGAAGCGAGCAGATCATGATGGAACGGTCCTCGACACCGTTTCCCGCGATCATCTCTACGCAGCGCAAACGCCGCAGTCTTTCGCCTTCGAGCCCATCCTTGCCGCCCACGAAAAGGCGGCCGTGGCAAATCTCACCTATTTCACCGACGACGCCGCCATTGCCGAATGGGCCGGTATTCCGGTGCGGATCGTCGAGGGTCTGGCGGACAATGTAAAACTGACGGTCAAACGGGACATCGCAATGGCAGACAGCAGACTTTCGGTACAGGCGCTCCCCGATGTGCGCACCGGCAACGGCTACGACGTCCATCAGCTCGAGCCGGGCGACGGCGTAACACTCTGCGGCGTCTTCATACCGCATGACCAGAAGCTCAAGGGTCACTCCGACGCGGACGTAGCGCTCCACGCTTTGACTGACGCACTGCTTGCGACCTGTGGAGCGGGCGACATCGGCGATCATTTTCCGCCATCTGATCCGCAGTGGAAGGGCGCGCCGTCGCGCATCTTCATCGAACATGCGGCAAAGATCGTGCGCGAGCGTGGCGGCGCCATCATGAACGCCGACGTGTCGCTGATCGCCGAAGCACCGAAAGTCGGGCCGCATCGCGACGAGATGCGCGCCAAGCTGTCCGAGTTCCTGGGCATCTCGATCGACCGCTGCTCAGTCAAGGCGACGACCAACGAGAAGATCGGCTTTGTCGGCCGGCGCGAGGGCATCGCCGCGATCGCCACGGCAACCGTCGCCTATCGGAGCACATGAGATGAGCACCTTCCCGAACGACATCATCGTGCAAGCAGAAGCGATCATTCGCGATTTCACGTCGGCGGGGCTGATGGTTTCGACGGCAGAATCCTGCACCGGCGGACTGATCGCTGGCGCGCTCACGGAAATCTCAGGATCGTCTTCTGTCGTGGACAGAGGCTTCGTCACTTATACCAATACCGCCAAGATGGAGATGCTTGGCGTGCAGGAAGAAACGCTGATCCGCTTCGGCGCGGTCTCGGAGGAGACGGCGCGGCAAATGGTGCACGGCGCCCTCTTCCGCTCCCGCGCGGCCATTGCCGTCGCCGTAACGGGCGTTGCCGGGCCAAGCGGTGGATCGGTGGAGAAACCGGTCGGTCTCGTCCACCTCGCGGCCAAGTCGCGCTCTGGCGGGCTTATTCATCGGAAGATGCTCTACGGCGACATCGGTCGCGGTGAGGTGCGGCTTGCGACGGTCAGGACCGCGCTTGGCATGATCCAGGAACTGGCTCAGCCGTAAATCTTCGTCGCCCGCGTTTCGAAGGCTTCCGAGAACATGCGGAAGGCGCGATCGAACATCGACCCCATGACTGCCCCCAGGATGCGGCTCTTGAACTCGTAGTCGATGAAGAAGTGAATGTTGGAGCCTGTTGCCGTCTCCTCGAAACGCCAGCGGTTGTCGAGATAGCGGAATGGTCCATCGATATACTTGACCTCGATGAGGCGCTCGGCCCGGTTCAACAGCACCTGCGTCGTGAAGGTTTCGCGGATCGCCTTGTAACCGACGGTCATATCGGCGATCAGCAGAACCTTGCCGTCACGTTCCTTGCGGCTGCGAATGCTTAGCGCCTCGCAGAGCGGAAGAAACTGGGGATAATGCTCGATGTCGGCGACGAGATCGAACATCTGATCGGCGGAATGCGGGACGGAGTGATGCGTTTCGAACTGAGGCATGATCGGCAGTTAAGTAGGAGCGCCGAGAAGATCAAGAAGGTGGTTCACCTCCCGCCGGCTTTTCAGCTGAAAAACCGGAACATTCGGGCCATGCTTGTCGAGAGCAGCAATCACCAGGGGCGCGAACCGCTTCTCGAACATCCAGATGTAAGTGAGAAACTCCCGGTCCGGCACTCGCTCCAGGCATCCGGGCGCCATGTCTGGCCGCGTCCTTCCGAGATGGAGGAACGCGCGTTTGCAGATTCCCCACAGACAAAGCCAGCGCGGCATGCGTACCCAGACGACCAGCTCCGTGCGGGGGACACGAATATCGAAGGTGGATGGGCCGGTTCCGTCCATGAGCCAACGTTCGCCGGCGACGACGTTACCGATCAGATGGCGCTCTTCCTCTTTCGGGCGCTTGACCCAGCCCGGCAGCCAGAAGAACTCTTTATCCATGGAAAAATAAGGAAGATCGAGCTTGCGGCTGAGTTTTCGCGACAAGGTGCTCTTGCCGCCGCCGGAGCAGCCGATGACCATGATGCGCTCGGACTGGCGCAGCAGTCCGGCAACCTTGCGCATATCGTCGATATAAGCCGGCATTCTCGTCGCCTCTGCAAACAAAAAGCCGCGGGAAGATCGCCGCGGCTTTTGAAAAATGCAAGCGCTCGTTGATTATTCCGCTGCGATCAGCAGCTTTTTCTCGCGTGCGGCCTTCAGGCGTGCGAAGTCGTCGCCGGCATGGTGCGACGAACGCGTCAGCGGGCTCGAAGCCACCATCAGGAAGCCCTTGGTATAGGCGACCGTCTCGTAGGACTTGAATTCGTCAGGCGTAACGAAGCTCATCACCGCGTGGTGCTTGCGGGTTGGCTGCAGGTACTGGCCGATGGTCAGGAAGTCGACGTCTGCGGTCCGCAAGTCGTCCATCAGCTGCAGCACTTCGTTTCGTTCCTCGCCGAGACCGACCATGATGCCCGATTTGGTGAACATGGTGGGGTCCAGTTCCTTCACTCGCTGCAGCAGGCGGATGGAGTGGAAGTAACGAGCTCCCGGACGAACCGTCAGGTAGTTGCCGGCAACCGTTTCCATGTTGTGATTGAAGACGTCGGGCTTTGCGGCAACGACGCGCTCCAGGGCACCGGGCTTCTTCAGGAAGTCGGGCGTCAGGATTTCGATGGTCGTCGTCGGCGAGGCAGCACGGATCGCCCAGATCACCTTCTCGAAATGCTCGGCGCCGCCGTCTTCGAGATCATCGCGGTCTACCGAAGTGATGACGACGTGGGAGAGCCCCATCTCCTTCACCGCCTTGGCGACATTCTCCGGCTCGGCCATGTCAAGCGCATTCGGCTTGCCGGTCGCAACGTTGCAGAAGGCGCAAGCGCGGGTACAGATCTCGCCCATGATCATGAAGGTCGCGTGCTTCTTGTCCCAGCACTCGCCGATATTGGGGCAACCAGCCTCTTCGCAGACGGTGACGAGCTTGTGCTCCTTCACGATCGAGCGCGTCTCTGCGTATCCCTTGGAGGTTGGCGCCTTGACGCGGATCCAATCCGGCTTGCGCAGGACCTCCTGGTCAGGCCGATGGGCCTTTTCGGGATGCCGCACACGCTTGGTATCAGGATTGATCGTATCGAGAATGGTTACCATGGCAGTTCAAATCTCCGCCGCTCCATGCGGCAAAAGCCCTATCTATCGGCGGACGAGCCGCGCGACGAATATCAGCAAGCAGGCACCGAGAAAACCCGTGATGAAGTAACCGAGCCTGCCGCCGGCCACCTCTATATGAAATTGCGCCAGAATCGCAGTTGCGACCACCGAGCCGACGATGCCGAGCACGATATTGAGCAATACTCCGTAGCGAACCTCCATCAGCTTGCCCGCGAGCCAACCCGCAAAGCCGCCAATGATGATCGCTGCGATCCAGCCTACGCCTTCCATCCTGCCCTCGCCTCTTTACGATATCGCCCTTGCAATCAGAACCACGATGATGGCGCCGACACACCATAAACATGATGATCGGCTTTTGCTTTTTCCACCTTCGACAATAGGGAGGAAACGATCAAGCGTTCAGGACACGACCATAAGCATCCAGAACCGCTTCCTTCATCGTTTCGGAAACCGTCGGATGCGGGAAGATCGTGTGCATAAGTTCATCTTCCGTGGTCTCTAGGTTCATTGCGACGACAAAGCCCTGGATGAGCTCGGTGACCTCAGCGCCAACCATGTGGGCGCCGAGCAGCTCGCCGGTCTTCCTGTCGAAGATGACCTTGCAGAGACCCTGATCTTCGCCAAGCGCGATCGCCTTGCCGTTGGCGGCAAAGGAGAAGCGACCGACACGGATGTCGCGGCCCAATTCCTTGGTCTTGGCTTCCGTGAGACCGACGGAGGCAACCTGGGGGTTGCAGTAGGTGCAGCCCGGGACCTTGCCCTTGTCGGTCGCATGAACGTTCGGCAGGCCGGCGATCTTCTCGACGCAGACGACGCCTTCGTGCTCCGCCTTGTGAGCGAGCATCGGCGGGCCGGCGACGTCACCGATCGCGTAAATGCCAGGAACGTTGGTCTTGCCGTAACCGTCGATGACGACGCAGCCGCGATCCGTCTTGACGCCAACTGCCTCAAGGCCGAGGTTTTCGATGTTGCCCTGCACGCCGACAGCCGAAATCATGCGATCCGCCGTGATCTGCTGTATCTTGCCATCCGACGTCTCGACATGCGCGGTGATGCTGTTGGCGGATTTTTCGACCTTCGCGACCTTGGCGCTCGTGAAGATCTTCATGCCGCGCTTTTCCATCTGCTTGCGGGCGATCGCAGTAACTTCCGCATCCTCGACCGGCATGATGGTAGGCAAGACTTCGACCACCGTCACGTCCACGCCCATCGACAGATAGAAGCTTGCGAATTCGATGCCGATCGCGCCCGAGCCCATGACGATCAACGACTTCGGCAGTACATCCGGCTTCAGCGCTTCGAAATAGGTCCAGATCAGCTTACCGTCCGGCTCGATGCCCGGCAGGGCGCGGGGACGCGCACCTGTTGCAACGATGATGTGCTTGGCGGTGTAAGTGCCCTCGCCCTTGACACCCTTCGGCACGGGATGCTGTGGCTCGACGATCGGCTTCGACGACTTGCCGACGACGATCTCACCCGGCTTGGTGATCTTGGCCTCGCCCCAGATCACGTCGACCTTGTTCTTCTTCATCAGGAAGCCGACGCCTCCGTTGAGGCGTGCGGAGACGGCGCGCGAGCGCGCAACGACCGCCTTCACGTCGGCGCTGACCTTGCCTTCCAGCACGAGACCGTAGTCCTTCAGGTGATTGGAATGGTCGAGAATTTCGGCCGAGCGGAGCAGAGCCTTGGTTGGAATGCAGCCCCAGTTCAGGCAAATGCCGCCCAGATGCTCGCGTTCGACGATCGCGGTCTTGAGACCGAGCTGGCTGGCGCGCACAGCGGCGACATAGCCCCCGGGTCCGGAGCCGATGATGATGACGTCGTAGTTCTCAGCCATGTTTCCCTGCCTTTGCTATCGGGCGTCGCGGGTGAGAAGCACCCACTCGTGTTTCCTGCCGTTTTCGAAGAAGGCCACGGCATTCGTTCGCGCCGCCTCCGAAAATCCATTCTTCTTGTAAAGCGACAGAGCCGCCTCGTTGTAACCTGCGGTAATCAGGCTGACCGGCGCATTTTCCGCACGCTCAATCTGATCCATGAGAAGCCGTCGACCGATCCCGATGCCACGCAGATGGCTGTAGACACCGAGCGTTCCGACAAACCAGCTTCCCACCACCATTTTCTGCAGATCGATGACCGGCTTCAGCGCCGGGCGATCCGCCTCGATATTCCGTATGCCTTCGCCGAGACCGTAGCCGATCGCGGCTCCCGCGATCTCGCCATGGGCTTCTGCAATCACGGCGTCGCTCCAGTTGCCTTGCCCCTGGTCGCCACGCAGCTTCTGCCGTCCACGCTCCATCGGCGTATCGCCCCCACCGTTTCCAAGCTCCACCAGCCAGAGCCAGGAGGCGAAACCATGGGAAGCGATGTCCGTGAGTAAAGCCAGCTCCGTCGCATCCTCCCGCGTCGCGGGACGAAGCGAAGCGAAGGATCCCATGCTCAAAGCCCCAGCATCATCCGCACAGTCGATTCCATGCCGCGCCCGAGAGCGCGGGTATTTTCAGCGTCGAGGTGAATACCGTCGAGAGGTGTCGTCTTCGCCACTGAATTGCCGTCGAAGAAGCCGCAGCCGAGCTCGTCCGCGAGATCACGATAAAGGGTCGGAAGCTTCGCCGACTTCTCGATAGCGCCGACGAACGATGCCGCAAATGGCACGTTTGCCGTCTCACGCACCTTCGGCGGCGCGACGATCAGGATGTCCGGACCGTCGAATTCGAAGGGCCAGGCATGGTTGCGGATCAACCGCACCAGCCGGGCGATGCCCTGGCAGGCGGCAAAGGCCGAACCCGCCACGACAGGCTTCATGTCGTTGGTGCCGAGCAGCAAAATGACGAGATCAATCGGCGCATGGCTCTGCAGAATCGTCGGAAGGATGCGTGCGCCATTCCGGTCGCAGTCGGCGAGATGGTCGTCGAAGGCGGTGGTTCGCCCATTCAATCCTTCGGCGATGATCCGCACTTCGTTGCCGAGTGCCGCCTGAAGCGCACTTGGCCAACGATCCTTGTAGGCATGACGTCCGATCGTGTCGGCGTCATAGCCCCAAGTCAGCGAGTCACCATAGCAAAGAACGGTCTTCGTCATTTCCGCCTCCGCTCCGGTCTCAGACGAGCATACCCATCGGATTTTCGATGTAACCCTTGAACGCTTGCAGCAGTTCCGCACCAAGCGCGCCGTCGACGCAGCGATGGTCGGTCGACAGCGTGACCGTCATCACGGTTGCGACAGCCAGCTGGCCGTTCTTGACGACGGGGCGCTGCTCGCCTGCGCCGACTGCGAGGATCGTTGCATGCGGCGGGTTGATGACGGCTGCGAACTGCTTGACGCCCATCATGCCCATGTTGGAGACCGAGCTGGTTCCGCCTTGGTATTCTTCGGGCTTCAGCTTGCGATCCTTGGCGCGCTTGCCGAGATCACGCATCTCGTTGGAGATGGCCGACAGGGTCTTCTCCTCGGCCTTGCGGATGATCGGGGTGATCAGGCCGCCAGGGATCGAGACGGCAACGCCGACATCGGCGTGCTTGTGCTTGACCATGTTGGCTTCGGTCCAGGAGACGTTCGCATTCGGAACATCGCGCAGAGCCAGCGCCATAGCCTTGATGACCATATCGTTGACCGACAGCTTGTAGGACGGCGCACCATCCTTGCGGGGAGCGGCATCGTTCAGCTGGGCACGCAGAGACATCAGTGCATCGAGCTCGCAATCCACGGTGACGTAGAAGTGCGGCACAGTCTGCTTGGACTCGACGAGGCGCTTGGCGATGACCTTGCGCATGCCATCATGCGGCACGAGCTCGTAAGAGCCCGGTTCGAACAGCTTGAGAACGCTCTCGTCCGATGCGCCCTTCGGGGCTGCAGCAGGAGCCGGTGCGGCAGCCTGCGGAGCAGCAGCAGCCGGAGCAGCCTTTGCACCACCACCTGACACGGCCGCTTCGACATCGCTCTTGACAACGCGGCCGTGAGGGCCGGAGCCTGATATGGCCGAGAGATCGATACCGGATTCCTTGGCGAGTCGACGCGCAAGCGGCGAGGAGAAGGTGCGATTTCCGCCTGCGGGAGCGGCTGCAGGAACCGGTGCGGCAGCAGCCGGAGCCGGTGCTGCCGGCGCTGCTTCCGTCTTCGGGGCTTCAGCAGCCTTCGGCGCCGGTGCGGCAGAGCCTGCACCGCTTGCAGCAGCGGATACATCTTCGCCATCGGCAGCAAGCACGGCGATCAAGGCATTGACCTTGACGCCTTCCGTGCCGGCAGGAACGACGATCTTGGCAACCGTGCCCTCATCGACGGCTTCGACTTCCATCGTTGCCTTGTCGGTTTCGATTTCCGCAATGATGTCGCCCGACTTGACCGTGTCGCCTTCCTTGACGAGCCACTTGGCCAGATTGCCTTCTTCCATCGTCGGAGAGAGGGCAGGCATCGTGATGTTGATAGGCATCGAAATACCCTCCCCTTGTTACTTGTAGCAAACGGCCTTTACGGCATCGACGACCTCGGCGACGCTCGGCAGTGCGAGCTTCTCGAGATTGGCGGCGTAGGGCATCGGAACGTCCTTGCCGGCGATCGTGAGAACCGGCGCATCGAGGTAGTCAAAGGCCTGCTGCATGACGCGGGTAGCGATTTCGGTGCCGACCGAGTTCTGCGGATAGCCTTCCTCGACGGTGACCAGACGGCCGGTCTTCTTGACCGATTCAATCACGGTCGGAAGGTCCATCGGGCGCAGCGTGCGCAGATCGATCAGCTCGGCATCGATGCCGATCTTTTCGAGTTCGGCGACGGCCTTGGTGGCATAGGTCATGCCGATGCCGAAGGAGACGATCGTGACGTCCTTGCCCGGACGATGGATGCGAGCCTTGCCGATCGGGAGAACGAAATTATCGAGCTTCGGCACATCGAAATGCTGACCGTAGAGGATTTCGTTCTCGAGGAAGACAACAGGGTTCGGATCGCGGATGGCAGCCTTGAGCAGACCCTTTGCGTCGGACGCCGTGTAGGGCATGACGACCTTGAGGCCCGGGATCTGGCTGTACCATGCCGAGTAGTCCTGGCTGTGCTGGGCACCGACGCGGGCAGCTGCACCGTTCGGGCCGCGGAAGACGATCGGAGCACCCATCTGGCCACCGGACATGTAGAGCGTCTTGGCGGCGGAGTTGATGATCTGGTCTATCGCCTGCATGGCGAAGTTGAAGGTCATGAACTCGACGATCGGCTTCAGACCGGACATGGCAGCACCGACGCCGACGCCGGCAAAGCCGTGCTCGGTGATCGGGGTGTCGATGACGCGGCGGGCGCCGAATTCCTGCAGAAGACCCTGGGTGACCTTGTACGCGCCCTGGTATTCGGCAACTTCTTCGCCCATGACGAAGACGCTGTCGTCGGCGCGCATTTCTTCGGCCATGGCATCGCGAAGCGCTTCGCGAACAGTCATGGAGACCATTTCCGTACCTGCCGGAATTTCCGGATCGTTCGGCACGGCAGCCTTCGGCTCGGCCGGAACCAGAGCAGCAGCGGCAGCAGGCTTTTCTTCCGCCCGCGGGCCGGCAGCGGCAGGTGCGGGCTGCGCGGCAGGTGCGGCAGAGATGTCGGACGCCGATTCGCCGTCCTGAAGCAGGACCGCGATCTTGGCATTGACCTTCACATTTTCTGTGCCGGCCGGAACCAGGAGCTTGCCGATGACGCCTTCATCGACGGCTTCGACTTCCATCGTTGCCTTGTCGGTTTCGATTTCGGCGATCACGTCACCAGACTTGACGGTGTCGCCTTCCTGCTTGAGCCACTTGGAAAGCGTGCCTTCTTCCATCGTCGGAGAGAGGGCGGGCATGAGAATATCGATTGGCATGGGTCGTCCCTCCCCGATTAGAGCAGAATGTCAGTGTAGAGCTCGGATGCATCCGGCTCAGGATCGGACTGGGCGAAGTCGGCGCTGTCGGCAACGATATCGCGGACATCCTTGTCGATCGCCTTCAGATCGTCTTCCGAGGCCCAACCCTTCTCAAGGAGGCGCGCACGCACCTGCTCGATCGGATCCTGCTCGGAGCGCATCTTCTGCACTTCTTCCTTCGTGCGGTACTTCGCCGGGTCGGACATCGAGTGACCGCGATAGCGGTAGGTCAGCATCTCGAGGATGATCGGACCCTTGCCGGAGCGGCAATGCTCGAGGGCTTCGTCGGCTGCGGCCTTCACGGCGCGGACATCCATGCCATCGACCTGGATGCCGGGGATGCCGAAGCCGGAGCCACGCAGGGAGTAGTTCGACTGCGCGGTCGCGCGGGCAGTCGAGGTGCCCATGGCGTAACGGTTGTTTTCGACGATGTAGATGATCGGGAGCTTCCAGAGAGCAGCCATGTTGAAGCTCTCGTAGACCTGGCCCTGGTTCGCAGCACCGTCACCGAAGTAAGCGACGGAAACGCTGTCGTTGCCGCGGTAGCGATTGGCGAAAGCGAGACCCGTTCCGAGCGAAACCTGGGCGCCGACGATGCCGTGACCGCCGTAAAAATGCTTCTCTTTCGAGAACATGTGCATCGAGCCGCCCTTGCCACGCGAATAACCGCTACGGCGGCCGGTCAGTTCGGCCATGACGCCACGCGCGCTCATGCCGGTCGCCAACATATGGCCGTGATCGCGATAGGCGGTGATAACCTGATCGCCTTCTTTCTGCGCCATCTGCATGCCGACGACGACGGCTTCCTGACCGATGTAGAGGTGACAGAAGCCGCCAATGAAGCCCATGCCGTAGAGCTGCCCGGCCTTCTCTTCGAAGCGGCGGATCAGCAGCATTTCGCGGTAGGCCTTGAGCTCCTCGTCGCGTGTGAAATCAGCGACAGGACCACCATTCGAGGCCTTGTTTGCCGGCTTTGCGCTAGTTTTACGGCTGGAAACGGTCGCGGTTTTTCGCGGCGCCATTCAACCCTCCCTATGGGTTTGTCGGTTCTTTGGTGGCGCACACCATAGGGAAGAAATTTAGCCACAGCAATGCCATAAATGCATGGCTCGTATTCATCAGTAAATCACTGATAAATAACGCTTTATTTCGATTAACTGAATTTCAGTTAATTCGAATAGTGATTGAATATGACGATCTCATCGGCGCGAGAAACATTAAGCTGAAGACGCGCTTTCTCGTCCAGCATGTCCTTGTCCATCGAACCGTCGCTCAGCAGCGCGACCTGCTTTTCAAGATGCTCGCGCTTGCCTTTCAGAACCGCCAACTCCCTTTCGCGCGCTATCCGCTGGCGCTCGAACCCCTCGGTTGCCCTCAGACCGTAATCACCATGAATGCAATGATAGCCGAAGTAGGAGAGAAACGCGACCGTCATCGCGGGAACCACGAAACGACCGATCTTTTTCTTCTTGTGATGCTTTGTCCACATAAACGCACGCTCGAACGCATTACCTCGATGCGCTCAAGACTACCGGGCAGAGATTAACTGTCCGTTGACTATGAAAAATCGGGCAAGAAAAAACCCGCGCCTTTCGAAGGCGCGGGTCGAAGTGGTTGAAATCAGGCGCAATTAGCCGCGGATGATCGAGCGACCGGCATAGCGGGCCTGCGGGCCAAGACCTTCTTCGATGCGGATCAGCTGGTTGTACTTGGCGAGGCGGTCCGAGCGCGACAGCGAGCCGGTCTTAATCTGACCGCAGTTGGTGGCAACCGCCAGATCGGCAATCGTCGAATCTTCGGTTTCGCCCGAACGGTGCGACATGACGGCGGTGTAGGCTGCCTTGTGCGCGGTGTTGACGGCATCGAGCGTTTCCGTCAGCGAGCCGATCTGGTTGACCTTGATGAGGATCGAGTTGGCGACGCCCATCTTGATACCGTCGCGCAGGCGAGCCGAGTTGGTGACGAAGAGATCATCGCCGACCAGCTGAACCTTCTTGCCAGCGAGATCGGTCAGCGCCTTCCAGCCGTCCCAATCGTCCTCGGCCATGCCGTCTTCGATCGAGACGATCGGATACTGGCCCGCGAGCTGCGCGAGGTATTCTGCCATGGCGCCCGGCTCCAGCGTGCGGCCTTCGCCTTCGAGAACGTACTTGCCATCCTTGAAGAATTCCGTCGAGGCGCAATCGAGGCCAAGGCAGATATCGTCTCCAGGCTTGTAGCCGGCTTTCTCGATCGACTTCATGATGAAGTCGAGGGCTTCAGGGGCGCTCTTCAGGCCCGGTGCGAAGCCGCCTTCGTCGCCGACGTTGGTGTTGTGGCCCTGAGCCGACAGTTCCTTCTTGAGGACGTGGAAAACTTCCGAACCCATGCGAACGGCTTCGCGAATGGAATCGGCGCCGACCGGCAGGATCATGAACTCCTGGAAGTCGATCGGGTTATCGGCATGCGCGCCACCGTTGATGATGTTCATCATCGGGACCGGCAGCAGGTGGGCGCTGGCGCCACCGACATAACGGTAGAGCGGCAGGCCGGCGGCCTGGGCAGCAGCCTTGGCAACCGCGAGCGATACGCCGAGGATGGCGTTGGCGCCGAGGCGCGACTTGTTCGGCGTGCCGTCCAGTTCGATCATGATGTTGTCGATCTGGATCTGGTTTTCGGCATCAATGCCGCCGATCGCGTCAAAGATTTCGGTGTTGGCGGCTTCGACAGCCTTTTCAACACCCTTGCCGAGATAGCGATTGCCACCATCGCGAACTTCAACAGCTTCGTGAGCACCGGTGGAAGCGCCCGACGGCACCGCCGCACGGCCCATGCTGCCGTCTTCGAGATAGACATCGACTTCGACAGTCGGATTGCCACGGCTGTCGAGAATCTCGCGGGCGATAATGTCGGTAATTGCAGTCATCGGTTCTTCCTGCTCGGTGGGTGATAACGTTGGAAGCCTGTTTAATCGAAGGCACACAAATTACAATGCCACACTGACGACAGATGGCATGCCACGGCCCTAACGGGTGAATATGTCAGGCTTTTGAAGCCACGCCCCGGCCGTTGGTTCGAGACAACGCTTATCAACTTTCAAAACCTGAAGTTTTGGAAATATAAATTTTGACTTTCAAGCTGGTTGCAAATTTATCGACCAGTAACCAATCACATTTATAGTTAATGGCCGAAAGGAAATAACACCTTCTTCGGCAGGCGTTATTGCATGATGCGCTTCCTTATGCGGCCAAGCCGCCTGCCACGATCCGTAGCTGCTGCTCGAAAATTTCCAATGGTTTCAGAAACGACGTCGTTCACTATTACAATTTACGGGGCATAGGATGAAACTCAATATTGCACGAAGCCTTGCCATCTTCGCGGTGGTCGTCGCCGCCGGGCTCATTGCTTCGATCAGCATACAAAACTACGCCTTCAATAAGCTACGCGTGAACGGCGAGATGTACCGGCAAATCGTCTACGGCAAGGATCTCGTTGCCGATATTCTGCCGCCGCCCCTCTATGTCGTTGAATCCTACATGCTTGCACTCGAGGCGGTGCAGCGCCCGGAGGTCGCCGGAAAGAACATCGACCGCATTCAGAATGTCCTGAAGCCCGCCTATGAGGATCGCCGCAAGTATTGGCAGGCAACCGCGCTCAGCGCAGACCTCAAGGAAAAGCTTCTGAACGACGTCCTCATCAAAGGCGATACGTTCTGGAAGGTGATGCAGGACGAACTCGCGCCCGCCATCCTTAACCACGACTCTGCGGTCATCCCGACAGCCTTCGAGAAGCTTGCGACAAATTTTCATATCCACGAAACGGCGGTCAACCAGCTCGTTGATATGGCGAACGCTTTCCTGGCAAAGGCTGAAAAAGACGCGGCCGAACAGACAAGCATTCTCTCGGCGATTACGGTTGCATCTGCGGCGGTCTCGCTTTGCCTGCTTCTTGGCGGCCTCTACGCCTTCCGCCGGCGCGCAATCGTGCCACTTTCGGCGATGCGCGACTACATGGCGATCCTGGCGGGCGGCGACTATTCCAAGCAAGTCCCCTTCAGCCACCGTGTCGATGAAATTGGCGAAATGGCACGCGCCGTCACCGTGTTTCGCGAATCGGCGCAAGAACGGAACAAAATCCGCGAACACCAGGATGCGGAGCGCCTGGCCCAAGCCCAGCGCGATGCGGCGCTGGCCGCCTCCAAGGCTGATGAGGATGCCGGCCGCGAACGCATCATCGTGAGCCTAAGCCGCGGCCTGGACCGTCTTTCCCGCGGCGACCTCACCGTCCAGCTCAACGAACCGTTCGCGCCAGACTACGAGAGGCTACGCGAGCAGTTCAATTCGAGCGTCCGCACGCTTTCCGGCACAATGAGGGATATCGCGACAGCAACCACTACGGTCAGGACTGGCACCAGCGAAATCGCAACAAGCACGGATGATCTGGCCCGGCGAACGGAACATCAGGCCGCATCGCTGGAGCAGGCAGCCTCGGCGTTAGATCAGATCACGGTTACGGTCAAAAACTCGTCGGAACGCGCCCATGAAGCAAACGCGATGATGACGGTGACGAAGGAAAGCGCCAGCTATTCGGCAACTGTCGTGCACGAGGCCGTAGCTGCGATGGAGAAGATCGAAGCATCATCCGTGCAGATCGGCGAAATCATCAACGTCATCGACGAGATCGCCTTCCAGACCAACTTGCTCGCGCTCAATGCTGGTGTTGAGGCCGCTCGTGCAGGCGAGGCCGGAAAGGGTTTTGCCGTCGTGGCGCAAGAAGTGCGCGACCTCGCCGGCCGCTCCGCCAAGCTGGCGAAGGAAATCAAGCAGTTGGTCGAGACTTCGTCCAGTCAGGTGTCAACCGGCGTTGCCTTGGTGAACCGCACCGGCGAAGCCTTGAACAGTATCGATCAGCAGGTGCTGAAGGTGACGACGCTCATCGAGGCGATCGTGCGCTCTTCCTCTGAACAGACGACCGCGCTCGTCGAGGTCAATGCCGCCGTCAACACCATGGACAGCGTCACCCAACAAAACGCCGCGATGGCGGAGGAAACCAGCGCAGCCTGCCGCGAGCTTGGCAACGAGGCGCTACACCTCAATCACCTGCTCTCCCGCTTCGCTCTCGAAGGCACGGAGAGGACGGCAGGATCGGCATATCCCACAAAGACGAGGTTGGCGCTCGCCGGTTGACAGCGTGCACGTCCATCCATTTATCCCGCCTTGGCAATCGCATCGAAGGCCAGCAGCTTTTCGAGAAGCCGCGGCATATCCCGCAGATAGACCATGTTGGGACCATCCGAAGGCGCATTGTCAGGATCTTCGTGGGTTTCCACGAATACGCCAGCGACGCCGACGGCGACCGCCGCACGCGCGAGCGTCTCCACGAACTCGCGCTGCCCTCCGCTCGAACCGCCCTGCCCGCCCGGCTGCTGGACCGAATGCGTGGCGTCGAAGACCACGGGGGCGCCCATCGCCACCATGATAGGCAGCGATCGCATGTCGGAGACCAGCGTATTGTAGCCGAAGGAAGCACCGCGTTCGCAAAGCAAGATGTTCGGATTTCCGCTCGAATTCAGCTTGTTGAGGACGTTCTTCATGTCCCAGGGCGCGAGGAACTGCCCCTTCTTGACGTTGATGACGCGGCCGGTCTTGGCGGCGGCAACGAGCAGGTCGGTCTGACGGCTGAGGAAAGCTGGGATCTGCAGGATGTCGACGATGGTGGCCACCTCGGCACACTGCTCTTCGGTATGAATGTCGGTCAGGACAGGAAAGCCGTATTCCTTCTTGAGATCGGTGAACACTTCAAGCGCCGTTTCGAGGCCGATACCGCGCTGCGCTGACAGCGACGTCCGGTTCGCCTTGTCAAAGGAGGACTTGTAGACGAGGCCGAGACCAAGCTTGTCGCAGAGTTCCTTCAGCACACCGGCGACCATGAAGGCATGCTCGCGGCTCTCCATCTGACAAGGCCCGGCAATCAGCGACAGCTTGCCGGAATTCGAAAAGGTGACGCGGCCGGCGCCTTCGCCGACCACGACTTCGGAATTTGTCTGGCTCATCGTTTCTCCTCGAAGGCGAAGAGAGCGCCCTGTCCGGGCGCGGCCTTCACCAGAATTCGATTGTTCTTGCGCGTATAGGTCATCCCGTTAGCAGCCAATTGCGCTTCTGTCACGGCGAGATCGCCGACTTTGAAAACGATGGCAACACCACGCAGACCGCGATCGTCGGAAGGCGCAGGGATGTCGAAGTAGGCGTCCAGTCCATCCGGGGAGAGAACACTCACTCTGGCATTCGGAGTTGTCACACTCACACCGAAGGCCTCATTGGTCGTTCCCAAGCTGTGGGCGGCGGCGCGCAGGAATGGTCCAAACGCCTTGGGGTCGGGTGCCCCAAGCACGATCTCTGCGATCCCAACCACCCCATTTGGATGCACTTGCAGGGCTTTCCGGTCGGCTGGCAGCGGGTTGACACGTTGGCATGTGAAGAAAAAGAAATCGGGAGCGCGCAGGTCAACTGCAAAGGCGAGCTTGAATGCGGCCGTCACCTCCGAGCCATCGGGCATCTTCATCGGCCGCTCGAACTGCAGCATCTCGCCGCCATTGATCTTTTCGGACAGAAATCGGGCATGGTCGCGATCGGCATCCGCCGTCGCAAAGACCACGGCAGACAGGCCATCGTCTCCACATCGGAATCGAAAGGCACGGTCCCGCGCGGTGAAGACATTGCCTTTCTGCGCCGAAGCTTCATGCAGTTCGGCATTAGCGACCCCGAGAGGCTCCAGATAAGTTTCGTCGGCGAAGAATATGCAGGCATTCTCGGTCCCAAACGGGTGCCGGGCGTCGGGCGCGACGGTGAATCCCAGCTTTCCGAGACGCTCGCGTGAGAGCCTGATATTTGGAACCGGCAGCACGATGTGGTCCAGCGGATGTGCTTCGCTCATGGCAACTTCTCCGGAATTTGCGAAGATGTGCGCCGGGCAACAGGACAATGCAACCCCCTTCTACGCTTTCGGTCAAATGAGACGCAAAAACTCACCAAGTTGCAGGCAAGTTTTACGAAAATTTAGGTACTTGCGGAACACATATGGAACATATAGTGTCTGTTCTGGCTTTGTTTCACGACTCTGGGGTTCAACTTCGATGCTGACGCGCAAGCAACAGGAGCTTCTTCTCTTCATTCACGAGCGAATGAAGGAGTCCGGTGTCCCCCCTTCTTTTGATGAAATGAAGGATGCCTTGGACCTCGCGTCGAAGTCAGGCATCCACCGCCTGATTACCGCGCTGGAGGAACGGGGCTTCATTCGCCGACTGCCGAATCGAGCCCGCGCTCTGGAAGTCATCAAACTGCCCGAGGCATATAACCCGAGCCTGCAGCCCCGCCGCGGTTTTTCGCCGAGCGTTATCGAAGGCAGCCTCGGCAAACCACAGCCAGTTGTGGCGCCGAAGCCAGCGCCGCAGGGTGACAACGGCGGTTCTGCCTCTGTACCGGTCATGGGACGGATTGCTGCCGGCGTACCGATTTCGGCAATTCAGAACAATACCCATGACATCACGATTCCGGCGGACATGCTTGGCCCAGGCGAGCACTATGCGCTTGAGGTCAAGGGCGACTCGATGATCGAGGCCGGCATCTTTGATGGCGACACGGTAATCATCCGCAACGGCAGCACCGCCAATGCCGGCGACATCGTTGTTGCGCTTGTCGATGATGAGGAAGCGACGCTCAAGCGCTTCCGCCGGAAAGGCGCCTCCATTGCACTTGAGGCGGCGAACCCGGCTTACGAGACGCGCATTTTCGGGCCTGACCGTGTCAAGGTCCAGGGCAAGCTTGTCGGCCTCATTCGCCGCTATCATTGAAGGCAAGCGGCTCGCCGTCAAAGGTGCCGCTTCGCCAATTATACGCCCGATGGCGGATCCAAGGGCGGTCGAGCCTCGTATAGTCCGTCGTGACGACCGGGCTACCTTGATCGTCGATCCTTACCTCAGCGGCACCAAAGCGACGCAAGGTTTCGCCGGTGAACAAAAGTGCGCCTGACCGGCACCCCGTCGTGCGGAGGCGAGCGGGTGTCACGACGATATCGGCCGTATCGCCGGCAGCGCCGAAGTAAGCGGGATTTTCGACGATCGTCACGACGTAGCCGCTATCGTGCGTGGCTGTGCACCAGGCGCCTTTCAGGCATACAAATCGGTTCTCAGTGCTCGTCGCAGCCTGACGTAACGCATCGCGGGCATTGCGCAATTCCACGGCAGATAACCTTTCCGATCTGCCTTGACTGTCCCGCCGCCTGATAGCGTTGACACCCTCCAACAATTGCGGTGGTTGATCTAGCTCCGCGGCGCCATTGGTCGAAAATGAAGTCAGGCGGATGCGGCCGGTTCGGTGCAAGGACTTGTCCTCTCACAATCGCGACGAGATTGCCGTCTTCAGCAATGACGATGTCGGGCGGCGGTTCGCTCGGCGCAGCCGCAACAAGCACTGTTGCCAGCGCCGCAATACCCGCGCCGAGGTAGCGGATCTTGGTGCGCAGAAGGGCAAGTAAGAGGAACCCTGCAACCGCCACAGGAAATTACCAACCCGGCAATCTGCCGATATCGATATTGCCGCCCCAGGCCGAGACCATCTGGGCAATGGCGATCACGATGTCGAGCCCGAAACCGGCAATTTTCCACGGAATGACGTCGAGGCCAAACGGTGTCAGCAGCATAGCGAACATGCCCATCGGCATCACCACGAAAGAGATCACCGGCATGGCCATGAGATTTGCCGGCAGACCATAAGCGCTGAGCCGGTGGAAGTGCTCGACGGCGAAAAGCGCGGTCGAGTAGCCGCCGATCATCGAGGTCAGCAGGATGCCACCAAAGAAGCGTATGATGAAAACGACGGGCTTTACTGCGGCGACCTGCAGCAAGGGATGTTCGCGCGGCGGCCTTCTTGACCAGATCGCGTAACCCGGGACGAGGGCAAGCGTCTCCGCAAACGACATCTGGAAGCTCGGGCCCCGGGCCTCGGATGGTGACAGGAGTAGGATCACCCACGCGGACAAGGCAATGTCGCGCAAGCTTATCGACGGGCGATCGAAGAACACCGCGGCGAGCATGATCGCCATCATGATGAATGCACGCTCCGCCGATACCGCGAAGCCCGAGATCATGTAGTAGGTCGTCAGCGCCACGAGCGCTCCGGCAGCGGCAATCTTCTTGGTCGGGTATGCCTGCACGATGGAAACAGGCTCAGCAACTGGCGCAGGCCGACGAAGAAGATGCCGGCAGACAGCGCCATGTTGAGGCCGGAGATTGCCACGATATGAAGCCAGCCCCGCCTGCCGCAGAGCCTCGGTCGATTCCTGCGAGATCGCACGTCGCTCATCGGTGACAAGAGAAGCGGCGAAGGCGCCGGTGTCGCCCTGCAGGATTTCGCGGATACGGTCCCCTATTCCGCTTCGAAGCACGTCCAACCAGTTCACAGCGCTGTCCCAAACGGACCCCTGATCGGTGGTTACAGGCGATGAAGCGCTTGGCGCGCCATAGAAGAAGCCATTCGCGCCGATGCCATCGAAATAGGCGCTGAAGGCAAAATCATTGAGCCGGGCAGTGCTGGCCCAGCCGGCGGCGTCAATCGCGCCCGGCCCGTCACCCACTCACCGATGGCGAAAGGTTCCGCCTGCCCTCGCGCGACCATGGAAACGCGCTCAGGTGGCCGCTTTATCTCGGGCGATTGCGTCGATGAGACGGAGACGATGTAACGCCACCGGCCACGGCCATCTCCTTCCCGGCGCTCGACACGGCCGATGATCGTCGTCGTCACCGCTGTCCAATATGATGGTCGCCTTGCTCCACGTCTCGAACTGGGCCGCGAACATCCCCGTTACGCAGAGCAACCCCGCCAATGCGAGATTTCGAATGAGCCTGCGCCCCGGGCCCGCCATCAGCGCGACAACGGCGAATGCCGCGAACCACGCCACCATCCGGAGCTCGGCCGGGGCACTTCCAAGCACGAACCAGAGGATCGCGCCCGCCCCAGCGAAGACGGGCGAAACCAGGAAGAACCCCCATGCTCTATCTCCGTTGCCACGGCGAGCCGAAGCCACAATGTACAACGATCCGACGCAGTCCTTATCCGTGTCGGCCACGGCACGAAGGATTGCGTCCGGAAAGTTAGCGGTGGTTCCGCAGGAACTCGTGGCACGAGGAAAGAAGGCTGTGCCGCGCGCCCAAACGCGTCCGCGCCGGGTGTGGCTTTCCTCACCTCCAATGGCCTCAACCCCGGCATGCATTGCGCCCAAAAACAGCCGCCCCTACAACCAGAATGAAAGCTCACGGGCTTCCAAGCAAGAATAATCGATTGAAAATCTGAAGGAAAATCGGAAGCCGGAAAAGCTAAGGATAATCATCAGCTTCTGCTATGCGCAGGGGTCATCGCAGAAGTGCCCAAAAGTTGATACTGCGATGCACAAAATGGCGTCACGGTAACTTGGCATTAGGCGCGCGATCATATAGCAATCATCGACGACGCTTAACCCTATGGCGCTTTTATGGCGCCAACCGCCAGTTTGGAGGATCATAATGACGGAACAAAGCGCAACACTGAAAATCGGTGACAAATCAGTCGATCTCGCCGTCAAGAGCGGCACGATCGGTCCTGACGTCATCGATATCGGCGCCCTGTACAAGAACACGGCCTCCTTCACGTACGATCCTGGTTTCACCTCGACCGCGTCCTGTGAATCGAAAATCACCTATATCGACGGTGACGCCGGCGTACTGCTGCATCGCGGCTATCCGATCGAGCAGCTCGCCGAGCACGGCGACTTCCTCGAAGTCTGCTATCTGCTTCTCTACGGAGAACTGCCGACCGCAGCCCAGAAGAAGGACTTCGACTATCGCGTGACGCATCACACGATGGTGCATGAGCAGATGAGCCGGTTCTTCACGGGCTTCCGCCGCGATGCACATCCGATGGCTGTCATGTGCGGTTGCGTCGGCGCGCTGTCGGCGTTCTACCACGACTCCACCGACATCACCGATCCGCATCAGCGCATGGTCGCAAGCCTGCGTATGATCGCCAAGATGCCAACGCTGGCCGCCATGGCCTACAAGTATCACATCGGCCAGCCCTTCGTTTACCCGAAGAACGATCTCGACTACGCGTCGAACTTCCTGCGCATGTGCTTTGCAGTTCCTTGCGAGGAATATGTGGTCAATCCGGTTCTGGCCCGCGCCATGGACCGCATCTTCATCCTGCACGCCGACCACGAGCAGAACGCGTCGACCTCGACCGTCCGCCTCGCCGGCTCGTCGGGTGCAAACCCGTTTGCCTGCATCGCAGCCGGCATTGCATGCCTCTGGGGCCCGGCACATGGCGGCGCCAACGAAGCAGCGCTGAACATGCTGACTGAGATCGGCACTGTTGACCGCATTCCGGAATACATCGCCCGCGCCAAGGACAAGAACGATCCGTTCCGCCTGATGGGCTTCGGTCACCGCGTCTACAAGAACTACGATCCGCGCGCCAAGATCATGCAGAAGACGACGCATGAGGTTCTCGGCGAACTCGGCGTCAAGGACGATCCGTTGCTCGAAGTTGCGATGGAACTCGAGCGCATCGCCCTGACCGATGAATACTTCATCGAGAAGAAGCTCTATCCGAACATCGACTTCTACTCCGGCATCACGCTGAAGGCCCTGGGCTTCCCCACGACCATGTTCACCGTGCTGTTTGCCCTGGCCCGTACGGTCGGCTGGATTGCCCAGTGGAACGAGATGATCGAAGATCCAGAGCAGCGTATCGGTCGCCCGCGCCAGCTTTATGTCGGCGAACCGGAGCGCGACTACGTGCCGGTTTCCAAACGCTAATCGGCGATCACAGACAGCAAAAAGCCCGGTCAGAAACGACCGGGCTTTTTCTTTTGGAGAACGTCGAGAACAATCTCTGCCGCATGTTCTCCCGGCGGCTTCTCGGTCTGCATTCTCTGCCAGAGAACGTCGAAGCCCTGCATCATTGCCTGCCGTGGCAGGGTATCCGCTGAAAGCTTCTCCATCCAGCGAGCGAAGCTGCCGCCTCGGACCACGTCGTTGATATACTCGGGCACAACAGCGTAATCGGCGATCAAGTTCGGAAGCGCAGCACTCCACGTTTTGATCTTGCTGGTCATGAGCCTGATGATCCAGTCCGTCTTGTACGCCGAAACACAGGGAACGCCCGTCAAAGCCAGCTCAAGCACGACAGTGCCGGAGGCAGCCATGGCGGCATCGGCCTCCGTGAATGCTCGCCACTTCGCCTCGGCTCCCGTCACGATCTCCGGCTTGGCCGTCCAATCCTTGACGAGCTCACGGATCATGGCTTCACGGCGTGGCATCGTCGGCAAGATGAAACGCATCTCGCCGTTGCGCGCTACCAACTCGCTAATGGCATCGCCAAAGTGTGGCAGCAGCTTGGCGATCTCCGACGAGCGCGAACCCGGGAGAAGCATGACTGTCTTGCGGTCGGCCTGGTTTCGCGGCTTCGTCTGCGCGCGCTGGCGTCGTGCATCCAACAGGTTGGGATCGGCTGTCAAGCGGTGGCCGACATAAGTTGTCGGCGGCCCGCCCAGCTTGCGCATCACGTCCGGTTCGAATGGCAACACAGCGAGCACATGGTCGACATAGGCGAGCATGCGCTGCGCCCGGTATTCCTTCCACGCCCATACGCTGGGGCAAACGTAGTTGACGACAGGCAAGCTGGGCAGCGCCGTGCGAACACGCTTTGCGACTCTGTGCGTGAAGTCGGGACTGTCGACGATAATAAGCACATCAGGCTTTGCGGCGATGATGGCCGACGCCGTCTCACCGATACGCCGAACGAGCCGCGGCAGCTTCGAAAGCACCTGGGTGATGCCCATGACCTGAAGGTCGGCGAAATCGAAAAGCGAGCGCAGACCCTGCGCCTCCAGCCCCTCGCCGCCAACGCCGATGAGTTCCACGTCGCCAGGAAACTTTCGTTTCAGAGCGGCGATCAGGTCGGCACCCAGGAGGTCGCCCGAAACCTCTCCAACAACAATGGCAACTCTCAGTGAAGCTTCGCTCACGCCAGCCCCCAGGATGACAATCCCCTATCCAGTCCGCATACAAAGATACCGGCTTCATCGGCAGCCTTGATGACGGCGTCGCGCTCCAGGATGAGCGAGCGGCCTGCCTCCACAGCCACTCCGGCAAGTCCTGCTCTCTGCACGTTCTCGATCGTCGAAATGCCGATCGATGGCAGGTCCGCGCGGATATCCTGCTGCGGTTTGCACAGTTTCACCAGCACGCCGCGGCGGCGCTGAGAAATTCGCCCCGCCGACCGCAGCTCGGTGACACGCCCCAGCATGCTGTCCGTGCCTTCCACGCCTTCGAGCGCGACAATGCGACCACCGACCGACACCGACCCTTGGCCGACGTCCAGCCTGCCGAGCGCATCCGCTGCTTCTGCGGCTCGCGCGATGTCCTTCGCATCATCGGGGCTTGGTCGCACAGCGCCCAGCGGACCGACCGATGCCAGCAGATCCGGTGCGATCTCGTGCGCGCCGACGACCCGGCGCCCATTCTCTTCGATCAGCGTGATGACCATCCGCAACACGGTATCGTCGCCACCAGCGAGCAGCGTCCGGATTGTCGACGGTAATTTCACGAGGGTCCTCAGCGTCGGCCGCACTTCGCGCCATTCCGGACGCCGGCGTACACCACCTGACATCACGACGCGGTCGATGCCGTTGCCTTCGAATATCCGACTGAGAGCGGCAAAATCTCCGACCCCGATAACCGCATGGTCAAAGCCTTCCCAAGAGCGATCGGCCTCGTCCTTCAGAGCGATAATAAAGGGATTTTCACCTGCTTGCCGCGCCGCGGTGGCGACATAGGACGGCAGAAGCCCGCTACCTGCGATGATGGCCAAGCGGCCTTTTGCCATGTCACCCGCGAGAGCCAAGCATCACCCTTTCTGTCCCCTGGTCGGAGAGGAAAGAGCGCGATCGCTATCGGCTGCGATGAAGTTGAGGATCTGAAGGACCTGCTCGCAATCGGCGTATTCATCCCGGATCGCGGCGGCGTTGGCACGGATCGAACCGGCGCCTTCGAAGATCGCCTTGTAGGCGCGCCGCACGGCATGAATCGTCGCCCGGTCAACACCGGCGCGAGTCATGCCAACGACGTTCAGTCCACTCAGAAGGCCCGGATTGCCGTTCAGCATGCCATAGGGAATGACGTCATAGCTGACCGCAGAGAGACCGCCGACGAACGCCTGGCGACCGACACGCGTGAATTGGTGCACGGCACAGCCACCACCAAGAATGACACGGTCCTCAATCGTCACATGGCCGGCGAGCATCACGTTGTTGGACATGATGACGTTGTTTCCTACCCGGCAGTCATGGGCGATATGCGAATTCGCCAGGAAAAGGTTGTTGTCGCCGACAATCGTCTGGCCACCAAAATCGGCGGTACCCGTGTTCACCGTGACGCCCTCGCGGAACGTGCAGTTGTCGCCGACCGTCAAGGTCGTTTCTTCGCCGCCGTGATGGACGCTCTGCGGATCGCCGCCGATCACGGCCATCGGGAAAACGCGGCACCCCTTACCGAGCGTCGTCCTGCCGGATACGACCGAATGCGCCAGCAACTCCACGTTATCACCCAGCACGACCTTCGACCCGACATGGCAGAAAGGGCCGATCTTCACGTTCTCGCCAATCACGGCGCCATCTTCGACGACCGCCATGGCGTGAATGCTGGCGCTGGCTGCTATCGTGCTCATGCCTGATCCTTGCGAACGATCATCGCCCCGATGTCGGCTTCGGCGACGAGCGCTCCATCAACCTTAGCATCGCAATGGAACTTCCAGATATTACCGCGCTGTTTCTGTTTCTTCACGTGGTATTCGACGCGATCGCCGGGAACGACCGGCTTGCGGAAACGCGCGTTATCGATCGTCATGAAGTAGACGAGATTGCCGGTTTCGCCCTGCTTCTTGGCGCAGATCGCGCCGGCCGTCTGCGCCATCCCCTCGATGAGCAGAACTCCCGGCATAATTGGCGATTCCGGAAAGTGACCGGTGAAATGCGGTTCGTTTGCAGTCACGTTCTTGATACCGACCGCGGATTCGTCGCCATCGATCTCGATAATCCGGTCTACGAGCAAGAACGGATACCGGTGTGGCAGCAGCTTCATGATCTCGATGATATCTGCCGAAGAGAGCGAAGTCTTTGCTTCCTCAGTCATTCTTTTCTCCCGTTTTCTTGCCGCCGGTTGATCGCGCCAAAATCGCGGCCGTCTCCCGTAGAAAATCGTTGATGGGGCGGGCCGGCACACCGCCGTAGCGCTCACCAGCGGGGATGTCTCCGATCACGCCGCTCTTTGCAGCGATCTGCACCCCGTCGCCAATCTTGATATGTCCGTTCAGTCCTGCCTGACCGCCGATCTGCACGCCGTCGCCAAGCACCGTGCTGCCCGCAATGCCGACCTGCGAAACGATGGCACAGTGACGCCCGATGCGGACGTTGTGGCCGATCTGGACCTGATTGTCGATCTTCGTGCCCTCGCCGACGACCGTATCATCCATCGTACCACGATCAATCGTTGTATTCGCGCCAATCTCGACATGATCCTGGATGATCACCCGGCCGATCTGAACGATTTTGATCATCCCGCGTGGACCCGGAGCGTAGCCGAAACCATCCTGGCCGATCCGTGCACCATTGTGAATGATGACGCTGTTGCCAATGAGTGCGCAGAGCACGCTTGCGCCAGCCGCGATCGTACAATTGCGGCCGATCTTGACGTTGGGGCCAATGATAGCGCCGGCGCCAATATGTGTGCCCTCGCCGATTTCAGCGTGCGCACCGACCACCGCCATCGGCTCGATCGAAACCTTCCCTTCGAGACGGGCCGTAGGATCAACAACCGCGCGATCCGAAATACCAGGGGCTTCGGAAAAAAGGGCTTCTGGCCGCAGCGCCTTCGGGTAGAGGAATCCACCCGCCATCGCAAAGGCCGCATGGGCATTCTTCGAAATCAGAACAGGCAGATGATCCGGCACCAGCGAGCGCAGCCCCGCGCTGCAAAGCACTGCAGACGCTGCGCATGTCGCAAGCTCGTCCTTGCTCCGCTTCGAGATGATGTAACAGAGATCGCCCGCCTTCGCCCGACTTACGGGGGAAACGGAACGGATCACGACATCTGCATTTTTGGGGTCAGCAAGCTCTGCCCCAAGATACTGCGCCAACTCCGAGAGTTTCACGCCATCATGGGGCAGAAAAAAGCTATTATGCTCCATCGGCAAATCTCCAGAACGGAATTCGGTTTTACGGTTCCGGACTGCCGATATCAGAATTGGTTGTTTATGCCAAACTTGAAGTGCTGCGTCTTGTCGAAGTCTTCCTTGGCGACCGGAATAGCGTAGTCGACGCGCAGCGTACCGAATGGCGACGCCCACATAAGACCAACGCCGACGGACGCACGGAGTGACGCATCTTCGCCGTTCACAGTATCACCGAGCGGGTCGACATCATTGCCGAACAGCGTGCCAGCGTCGGCGAACAAGGCGCCACGCAGGCCAAAGTCGCGCGGAACCAACGGGAGCGGGAACGTCGCTTCAGCCGAGACCGTGAAATAGGTCGTACCGCCGAGCGGATCGTCGTTTGCCCCGGCAATGCGCGGGCCGATGCCCTTGTTTTCGAAGCCTCTGATATCGCCGTTGGTCAGCGTGAACTGGTCAAAGACGTTCAGGCTCTTGTCAAAGCCTACAACATAACCCGCCGAACCCGTAACCGAGCCGATAATGTCAGCATCATCGGCCAGCAGATGGAAATACCGCGCCTTGCCGTAGATCTTATAGAACTGCGAGTCACCGCCGATACCAGCAATTTCCTGCGTAACGCTTGCGTAGATGCCTTCGCGCGGCAGCGTCATGTCGTCAAGCGTGTTGTAGGTCAGCGTCTGCGAAACAGACGACTTTACCCATGGGCTATTCTCAACAAGGTTCTGATACGGCGCAGACAGATCGCTCAGCGAACCCGAGGGATCGTACTTCATCTGCTTGTAGTTGTAGCGGAACGTCGTCGCCAGATCTTCCGTGATCGGCGCCGTGGCACGAAGAACACCGCTGTTTTCTTCGTAGTCGTAGTTATCGTTGCTCGACGTCTCGCTGTGATTGAGGTCGAAACCGACAGCCAAACGGTAACCGAGGAAGTAAGGCTCAGTGAAGTTCAGGCCATAGGTACGAGAACCTTCCTGACCACCACCAGCGCTGATCTTGATATACTGACCGCGACCCAAGAAGTTCTTCTCCTCGACCGAGGCTTCAAGGAGCAGGCCGTCGCCGCCGGCCGCATAGCCCGCGCCGATACCGAACGAACCCGTCGACTGGTCCTGCACATCGACCACAACGACAACGCGGTCCGGAGAGCTGCCCGGCTGCGTCGAGATGTTGACCGACGAGAAGTAGCCGAGAGCTTCGAGACGGCGCTTTGCCCTCGTGATCATCTGCTGATTGAAGGCGTCCCCTTCGCTCATGTCGAACTCGCGACGAATGACAAAGTCGCGCGTGCGGCTGTTGCCGCGGATTTCGATACGCTCGACATAGGCGCGCTCGCCCTGGTCAACGAGGTATTCGACGCCGATCGTGTTGTTCGCCAGGTCACGATTGCCACGCGGCGTTACGCGCGCAAAAGGATATCCAGCGGAGGCGACCTGGTCAGAGATCGCTTCCATCGACTTCTGGACTTCCTTGGCGCTGTAGACCTGGCCCTCGCGAGTGCGGACGAGCCCCTGCAACTGCGTGGCATCAACTCCGGGAACCGTCGACTGCACGGTTACGGCGCCGAAATTGTAGCGCGGGCCTTCTTCGATATTGAAGGTCAACGTGTACTTGTTGGTCGCCTCGTCGAAGGTCGCGTCCGACGAGATGATACGGAAGTCGGCAAAGCCGCGATTGTAATAGAACTGACGCAGCGCCTCTTCGTCAGCGCGAAGCTTGTCTTCGCTGTAGACGTCCTTGCGGGTCAGGAACGACAGGAAGTTGGAGCGCTTCGTGTTGATGACCGAAGCGAGACGGCCGGAGCTATAGGCATTGTTGCCAACGAAATTGATGGCGCCGATCTTGGTGCGATCACCTTCGTCAATGACGAAAGCCAGATTGACGCGACCTTCGCCGAGCGGCACGACCTGCGTGGTCACCTGGACCTCGCTGCGACCGGTTGCCGCATACGCGTCCTTGATCGACTGAATGTCCGCCTGGATCTGCGCGTCGTTAAAAGGTCCGGCCGCGTGCGTCTTCACGATCGCAGCAAGCTTGTCGTCCTTGATCTTCCGGTTGCCGTTGAAGACGACCTGGTTGATGAGCTGCGCTTCCTGGACCGTCACGACCAGCGTGCCGCCGGAAACGGAAATCTTGACGTCGGAGAAATAGCCCGTGTCGTAAAGCTGCTTTACCGAGTCATCGATGTCGGTGTTGGAGAAGCTCTGGCCAGGCTGGATTGTGAGGTTCGAGCGAACGGCCTCAGCGCCGACACGGCTGGCGCCGCGCACATCGATGCGCTGAATCACTGCAGCTTCTGCCGTCGTAGCGGAGACGAAAACCGCTGCACCTGCTCCCGAAGCAACAATACCTGCAGACAGCGCAACCGCCGATACTGCGTTCAAAAATCTTGAACCAGCCTTCATTTCACCCATTACCTTTTTTCTCGTCCCCGGCCCCAGGCGTCCCCCGATTCCGGTCACGTGTGTCGTTTTACCCGCTTTTGTCTTACAAGCAAGGGAGCAAGTTAATTTCTGTTTACTTCATTTCAAAGCGTGACGCATTCGCCACTACAGCTTTGAAACATCGTAAATAAATGGTAATTTCCCTCGTCGAGCAATCAACCAATCAAAGCGCTTATATCGTTCCAGGTGGCAAAAACCATCAAGCTCAAAACCATCGCCAAGCCAATGCGAAACGCAATGTCCTGCGCAGACGAACCCAACGGTTTTCCCCTCACCGCTTCAATCGCATAGAACATCAAATGTCCGCCATCAAGTACCGGAACCGGCATCAAGTTCAGTAATCCGATGGAAACAGACAAGACAGCGGCAAGCTGAAGCAAAGCTGCAACGCCCAACGTCGCCATCTGACCGGAAGCCTGAGCCACGCGGATCGGTCCGCCAAGCTGGTCTGGCTTCATATAACCGGAGATCAGGTTACCAATATACTTGAAGGTGCCAGTTACGATGTGCCAGGTCTGGATCGCGCCTTCCTTGACCGCCTCCAGCGGCGAGTAGGTCTGTACCCGGAAGTGGCCGACCTCCTGGTTGGTGACGATGCCGATCAGGCCGATTTCGATCTTGTTGCCGAACTGGTCGGTCATATCGGTTCGCGCCGGCACCATCGGCACATCCAGCTTCTGGCCGTTGCGCTCGATCGTCACGACAATTTGCTGCTCGGGCCGAATGCTGACGTAGCGCCGGACGTCGTCAAAAGTCTCGACTCTCGTTCCATCGATGGCGATCAGAAGGTCGCCAGGCACGACGCCCGCTTCGGCTGCAACGCTGCCCGGCTTGACTTCCGCAACCACAGGATCAGCAACCGATCGACCGTAGATCGAGAAGAGAACCGCAAAAATCGCAATCGCCAGGATGAAATTCGCTATCGGGCCAGCAGCAACCGTTGCGGCACGCTTCCACAGCTTCGCGCCGGCGAAGGACCGCGCACGATCCTCTTCCGACATTGACGCGAGCTTGTCGTCATCGGGCCTGCTCGATACATCCTCGTCGCCGAAGAAGCGGACATAGCCGCCCAGCGGTATCAGTGAGAGCTTCCAGCGGGTTCCATGCTTGTCGGTGAAGCCGAGCAATTCCGGACCAAAGCCGATCGAGAACGCCAATATGCGGATGCCGCTCCATCGCCCCACCAGATAGTGGCCCATTTCATGCACGAAAACGAGCAATGACAGGACGAGGACAAAGGGCACGATATAGCCCGTCAGGAATGCCAATATACCGGTCAAGCCAAGCATCTGATTTTTCCGCCAGCCTTTGCAGACATTATACGCCGAACAGGGCTGCACCGAGCGACGTTATTTCGCCGCCCTTTATCAGCGAAAAAAGCCCAGCTAGCAAGAACGCCGCAAAGCAGGCGAAAATGAGCCCGTCGACACGGTCCATGACGCCGCCATGCCCTGGAATCAGGTGGCTCGAATCCTTGACGCCGAAGCGACGCTTGATGAAGGATTCGAAGAGATCGCCGCTCTGACTGCATACCGATAGGATGAACGCAACCGGAGCCGCGAGCACGAGGCTCTGCGGAAAGGCAAAATAGGCAACCAGGCTACCGGCGATCACAGCGGAAACGGCGCCGCCAATAGCGCCGGACCATGTCTTTCCGGGAGATATCTTCGGCGCCAGCTTCGGGCCACCGATGGCGCGCCCGACGAAATAAGCAAGAATGTCGGTCGACCACACGACTGCGAATACAAAGAGCATCGCGAAAAGGCCGACGCTATCGGAGCCGCGGATGCTCGAAAGGGCAATTCCCGTAAGACCGGCGTACACGATCCCCGTGGGAAACCAGCGCGATACGCCGGACACAAGCACGAAGCCGACAGCAATCAGGAAGAACAGCACCAGTAGTGACAGGGAATATCCGAGCGTCCCCGCAACGACGGCCACCGCGATTGCCGCCTGCCCTATCCAACCGATCGCATTGGCGACCGGCTGTTCCGTGGCAAGCTTCGTAATGGTCGACCATTCATAGTAGATCAGCAGTCCGATCGCTGCCGACAGCAGGCTGAAGGCAACGCCGCCGTACCAGGTGGCGAGCAGAACAATAACGGCAAGGATTACGCCCGAAATAATGCGTAGCTTCAGCTCCTGCTGCATCAGGTGCCCACTGCCGCAGCCGTCTGTGCCACCAGTCCGCCAAAGCGACGGTCGCGCGACGCGAAGGTTTCCAATGCCGAGTAGAAGATCTCCCGGCTGAAATCGGGCCAGTACTCGGGCACGAAAATGAACTCGGAGTAGGCCGCCTGCCAGAGCAGGAAGTTGGAAAGGCGTTCTTCACCGCTTGTGCGGATGATCAGGTCCGGATCCGGGATCCCGGCCGTGTCGAGCCGCGCATCGATCAGCGCCGGAGAAATATCCTGCGCCTTCAGCCGGCCTGCCTCGACATCCCGTGCAAGGCTCGCCATCGCACGCGCGATCTCGTCGCGCGAGCCATAGTTGAAGGCGATGATGAGCGTCAGCGCGGTATTCGTCTTTGTGGTCTCTTCCGCATCCACGAGAAGATCGAGGATGTCGCTCTTGAGGCTGTGCCGGTCGCCAATCACTTTCACGCGCACGTTCTGGCGATGCAGTTCCGCCAAGTCACGACGAATGAAGGCTTTCAGCAATCCGAGGAGATCCGAGACCTCCGTTTCCGGACGCCGCCAGTTTTCCGACGAGAAGGCGAAGAGCGTGAGATATTTGATCCCGACGTCGCCCGCTGCGCGCACGGCCTCGCGCACAGCGTCAACGCCCTTTCGATGCCCCATCGTCCGCGGAAGCCCGCGCTGCTTTGCCCATCGGCCGTTGCCGTCCATGATGATGGCAACGTGTTCTGGCACAGTCAAAAATGTTCGTTCCGACATTTCCCGTCCGGTTCTTGCAGCCAAGGCGCAGCCGCAGCGCGCCTTAAACCTGCATGATTTCCTTTTCCTTCTCGCCAAGCAAGCGGTCGACCTCAGAAATCGTCTCGTCGGTCATCTTCTGCACACGATCTGATTGTGCCCGGCTTTCGTCCTGGCCAATCGCACCGTCTTTTTCGGCTTTCTTAAGGCCGTCCATGCCGTCACGACGTACATGGCGAATCGCAACCTTGCTCTTCTCGGCATAGTCGTGGGCGACCTTCACCAGCGATTTGCGGCGCTCCTCGTTGAGCTCCGGCAGCGGGATACGCAGGTTCTGGCCATCGATGATCGGATTGAGGCCGAGGTTGGCCTCGCGGATCGCGCGATCGACGGCGTTGACCATCGACTTGTCCCAGATGGAGATGCCAAGCATACGCGGCTCTGGAACGGTCACGTTTGCCACCTGGTTCAGCGGCACGCGCGAACCATAGGCCTCGACCATGACAGGGTCGAGAATGTTGGCCGAGGCGCGGCCGGTGCGCAGCGATGCGATATCGTGCTTGAACGCGGAAATCGCGCCATCCATGCGGCGCTTGAGTTCCTTGATGTCGATGCCTTCACTCATTTTATTGCTCCCGTCTTGGTAGAAGCTGCGGCAAAGCAGGCCGCCCACTCAATCAGTTATCAGAGACGATGGTCTTGAGGCCACCGCCCTTGAGGATTTCAGCAAAACCACCCTTCTCGTGGATCGAGAAGACGATGATCGGAATGGAATTCTCCCGTGCAAGCGCCACTGCCGCGACGTCCATGACGGCCAGTCCCTTGTCGAGGACTTCCTTGTGCGTCAGGTGGTCGAAGCGCGTCGCCTCGGGATCTTTTTTCGGATCAGCCGAATAAATACCATCGACTTGCGTTCCCTTGAAGATCGCTTCCGCTCCCATTTCGGCGGCGCGCAACGCGGCTGCCGAGTCCGTCGTGAAGAACGGGTTGCCGGTGCCGCCTGCGAAGATCACGACGCGGCCGAGCGACAGATGGTAGAGCGTCGCGCGCTGCGAGAAACTCTCGCAGATCTCCGGCATCGCAATCGCCGAGAGCACAACAGTGTCGATGTTCAGCTTGCGCAGCGACGTTGCCAGCGCCAGCGCGTTGATGACGGTCGCGAGCATGCCCATGTGGTCGCCGGTAACGCGATCGCCACCCTTGGAGGCAACTGCGACACCGCGGAAGATGTTGCCGCCGCCGACGACGACGCCGACTTCCACACCCATCTGCCGCGCTTCGGCTATGTCAGCCGCAATGCGGTCTGCGACCGCTACATCAATTCCAAATCCCTGGCTGCCCATGAGGGCTTCGCCGGAAGCCTTGAGTAGAACGCGTTTGTAGACAGGCTCTGACGACATCGTGGCTCCTCGTATATTACCGCTGTGTGCCGGATACACGAAGGGCACCGCGTTGTCACGCGATGCCCTTCGGTTTTCACATGTATAGGTCGATCAGCCCTTGGCGACAGCGGCCACTTCAGCAGCGAAGTCGCTCTCTTCCTTCTCGACGCCTTCGCCGAGGAGAAGGCGTGCCATGCCGACGACTTCGATTTTGGCGCCGGCTTCCTTTTCTGCTTCCTTGACAGCAGCGCCGACCGTCAGGTCGGGGTTGATGACGAAAGCCTGCGAGAGCAGAGCAACTTCTTCGAAGAACTTGCGCATACGGCCTTCGACCATCTTTTCGATGATGGCTTCCGGCTTGCCGGATTCGCGGGCCTGCTCGATGAAGACGTTGCGTTCGCGCTCGGCAACGGCAGCGTCGACTTCTTCGGCGCGGATGGCGAGCGGGTTGGTCGCAGCGATGTGCATGGCAACCTGGCGGCCGATCGAGGTCAGGACGGCCTTGTCACCTTCCGACTTCAGGGCGACGAGCACGCCGAGCTTGCCGATGCCGTCGCCAGCAGCGTTGTGGATGTAGGTCGCAACAACGCCGTGCTCGACTTCGAGCTTGGCAGCGCGACGGAGCGTCATGTTTTCGCCGATGGTCGCGATCGCGTCCTTGATGGTGTCGGCGACCGGCTTGCCGGATGCCGGGTATGTCGCGGCAGCAATGGCTTCAACCGTGCCATCGGTGGACAGGGCAACGTTGGCGATGCCGCGAACGAGATCCTGGAAGGCATCGTTGCGGGCAACGAAGTCCGTTTCCGAGTTCAGCTCGACGACAACAGCCTTGTGACCGGCGCCGGCAATGGCAATCAGGCCTTCAGCAGCAGCGCGGCCGGCCTTCTTGTCGGCCTTGGAGATGCCCTTGGCGCGCAGCCAGTCGATCGATGCTTCGATGTCGCCGTTGTTTTCGAGCAGCGCCTTCTTGCAGTCCATCATTCCTGCGCCGGACTTCTCGCGCAGTTCCTTCACCAGTGCAGCCGTAATCTCGGTCATAAGCTTCCTCTTGTCGGTTCAAACGGTGGCCCGCAAAGGCGGTACAACACCGGATTGAGGCACGAAATGTACCTGTATGTATGACAGCGTGATGAAAGACGCCTCATACGAAACTCAAATGGCGAGAGACTGATCGCCCTCGCCTGAAACGGTCAAGGCCGCCGAACTTTAGAAAGTCGCGAGCGGCCTTTTCCCAATCTCTGGAAAGCATGACGGGCCATCCAGCCCGACTGCTTCTTTTATCAGGCTTCGGCTTCGCCTTCGAGCGCCGGCTCAACCGGAGCTTCGATCGATGCGCCGAGATCGCGGCCCGACGAGCTCTGCTGGCGAGCGATACCGTCGATGGCAGCGCGTGCGATCAGGTCGCAGTAGAGAGCGATGGCGCGCGAGGCGTCGTCGTTGCCCGGGATCGGATAGTCGATCAGATCAGGATCGCAGTTCGAGTCGATGATTGCGACAACCGGGATGCCGAGGCGCTTGGCTTCGTCGATCGCGATCTTTTCCTTGTTGGTGTCGATGATGAACATCAGGTCCGGCGTGCCGCCCATATCCTTGATACCACCGAGAGCCTTGTCGAGCTTTTCGCGCTCGCGCTCGAGGTTCAGGCGCTCTTTCTTATTGTAGCCGGACTGTTCCGAAGACAGGATTTCATCGAGCTTGCGCAGGCGCTGGATCGAGTTGGAGATCGTCTTCCAGTTGGTCATCATGCCGCCGAGCCAACGCGAGTTGACATAGTACTGAGCGGAACGCTTGGCCGAGTCAGCGATCAGCTCGGAAGCCTGGCGCTTGGTGCCGACGAAGAGAACGCGGCCGCCACGAGCAACGGTGTCGGAGACAACCTGCAGGGCGCGCGACAGCATCGGAACGGTCTGAGCCAAGTCGATGATGTGGATGTTGTTACGATCGCCGAAAATGTACGGCTTCATCTTCGGGTTCCAGCGGTGCGTCTGGTGGCCGAAGTGGACGCCTGCTTCGAGGAGCTGGCGCATAGAAAAATCGGGCAATGCCATGCCTTGTTATCCTTTTCCGGTTGAACCTCCGCAAGGCTAACAGCACCCTCTTCGAGGATGCCACCGGGCGGAACAATCCGGATTTCTCCCGGACCATCCCATGCCTTACGTGTGGAATGCGGGTGGCCTTACCCTCCCTTCCGCAGAAAATCAAGGCTTCCTGCGAAAAAAGCGACATTCGGAGCCGGCAGCCGGCGTGGGGTGGAGAGGGTGGACCGGCAGGCCCTTGGCGTCCACCACCGCGCCAAGCGTCAATCGGACTCGCAGGGCCAGCTTGTCGGCGCGGAGAGACCGGCGGGCAACTTGGTCTTGGCATCCCCGCAGGCAAGATCGACCTGAGCCTGCTCGAGACCAGTCGCGGCGGACAAATCAAGCCCTTCGATCCGCGTCAGAAACATGAAGGCGCGATCGAACGCCACCGGTCCTTCAAATGTTGCCTCGCTGAGGTCAGCGCGAGATAGATTGGCGAGCGAGAACCGTGCGCCCGTTAGAACGGCTCGGTCAAAACTTGCGCGGCCAAGTTCGGCCTTCTCAAAATTCGCACCACTGAGCTTTGCACCATTGAAATTGGAGCGTTGGAGTTCCGCGCCGGCGAACGACGCTCCTTCTGCGAAGACGTTCTCGAAGCCGGATCGATAGGCCTCGATTTTCGAGAAGTTCGCCTTGCCGGCCTGCGCTCCCGTAAACCATGCCCGCACCAGTGTTGCCTTCTCGAAATTCGCTCCGGTCAGGTTGGTGTGGCTGAGATTGGTCAGGCTGAGATCGGCATCTCCCAGGTTGGCACCCTGGAAGTCGCTCCCTTGCAACATGAGATTCCTCTTGGTGCATTCACTCCAATTAACTCCTGCCGCCGGCGTGCTGCCGCAATCTGCAGCGAGGGCCGGAGGGCTCACGAACAACGTCAGCGCAACCAGTCCCGTTGAAATACCATAGAGTCCACCACTCAAAACACCATGCCGCATCGTCAAGATTCTCACTCCAATCCGACTCTAGCGCCCAAATCAACGCGCCTTTCGAATTATTAGCATAGAGAGGGTTTACTTAGCGACAATCGTCGGCGTGCGCATTCGTGACGGTTATTTGCGAAACTAGACAGCGAATGCCATAAAAAATTGCTGCTCAAAGCCGTGTCCAAGCGTTCGTCGAAGGTCGGAGGCAATGCGACAGAGCGTTGTCGCGAACCGTGCGGATCTCCTATATGCTTAGCGGCGAGCGCCCTGTCATGCGCGATCTGAGAAGGGACGGAAAATGTCCACTCTAGCGCTGTTAATAGTGCAGGCAGATATTCCTAACGAAGCGGACCGAGCGCCTTTCGACGAATGGTATGATCGCCATATGCCAGACGCATTACGCGCTTTTGGGGCACTCCACGCGTGGCGCGCTTGGAGCCGAACAAATCCCTCGAAGCACACTGCCTTCTATGAATTCTCTAGTTTGGAGGCAGCGAACGCCGCGATGGGATCGCCGGGCCAAGAATTCGATGTCACATGGGGCTCACGCGCCACACGGACGCGTGACGTTCTAGAGGTTGTTCAAAGGGCGCCTGTTTCAGACTGAGCAGGCCCGTTCAAGCTGGGAAATCGAACCTTCAGCCCGCGACAAAGTCCATGAAGTGCGAGTTCAGGTAGGGATGTCCTGCTTGTTGCACTTGCTACATTCCGGTTATTTGCAGGCAGCCGATTTGCTGTCGAGCAGTTCGAGCTTCGCAAGCCTGCCGCTCAATACAAAATCGCCATAGTCCATCGTCAGATCACGCGTGATGCCATTTTCATAGAGCTTGAACGACATACGGTAGACCGGCAAAGCGTCCGTCTTCGTATTCTCGTTGAAATACGAGATCGTGACCGGCCAGAAGGCTGCCTTCGAGAAGGCGCCAGCATTGCCCGCATCGGCCTCGTCGGTTGCGGGCGCCACCTGCTTTCCGACCACCGTCGTCGTCACCAACGCCTTGTCTCCATCGTCCGAGCCGTCAAAGACGCGCGCCTCGAACAGGCGCTTGCCAGCCTTGGCGTTCTGGATCACGTCCAGCATATGTTCCGTCGGGAACCGGCTTGCCGCCAGCTGCAACTCCTTGCTGGTCGGCTGGGTTAAGGCAACTTTGACACCTTCAGCCTGGTCCTGCGCGGCACCGTTAACCTCCTTGTCGAGCTGGTCGTCGGTGAAGGATTTGGTGTCGAAGGTGAACCGGCGGTCCTTGAGGTTCTCGAAGGTCTTTGTCTGCTGGTCGCTGACGCGTACGGCATCGCCCGTATCGATCTGGGTCACGAAACGGAAGTTAGTGGTGAAGCCCGTGCAGTAATTGCCGTCGAACTCATAAACCATGCGGCCCGACATGCCCGAAATGCCGGAGCGCTCGGAGGCATCCTTCAATTCCAGATCGTAGACCGCCCGGTGAGCAACGAGGCCAGTCGCGATCGCCGCACTCGTTACCGGCGCGGCCGCATGGACGGTCGTCGAAACGCTCGCCAGAAGAAGTGCGGCAAGACTCGATCGGAACATTGACAATCTCCTGTTGGACTCGCCTGCAATGTTATAAGAACGCTTTCGGCCAAATCGAGGCTCGAAAATGTCACAAAGCAGATTCCAAGCCTTGATGCATAATTTTAGAACTATTGACAATAAAAGCGGAGAGGAAAATGCCCGATCAAATCGCTGCGCGCCTGAAAGAAATGGGGATATCCCTGCCTGAGGCTGCTGCACCGGCCGCCAACTACGTCCCCTACGTCATCAGCGGGAACCTTCTCTACATCTCCGGACAGCTGCCGCTCGAGGGCGGAAAGATTGCTGTTCTCGGTCACCTGGGCAAGAATGTAGACGTCRCAACCGGCCAGCGCGCCGCGGAACTCTGCGCCATCAACATCCTCGCCCAAGCAAGCGCTGCCCTCGGCGGCGATCTCGGTCGCATCAAGCGCGTCATCAAGCTCAACGGCTTCGTGGCCTCAACTCCTGATTTCGTCGAACAGCACCTCGTCATCAATGGCGCCTCCAACCTGATTGCGGGCGTGCTTGGCGAGGCCGGAAAGCATGCGCGCGCCGCCGTCGGCATGGCCGCGTTGCCGATGAACGCCGCTGTCGAAATCGATGCGATCGTGGAAATTGCCTGATGACCTCAGCAGTATGGCTCAAGGAGCAACCGGTCGCCCATCGCGGCTATCATGACCTCAACAAGACGGTCTGGGAAAACACACTCTCCGCCTTCACGCGCGCAGTCGATGCAGGATTCGCGATCGAGTGCGATCTGCACTATGCGTCCGACGGCGTTCCTGTTGTCTTCCATGACGAGGATTTGGAGCGTCTGTGCAATCTGAAGGGAGACGTGCGCGAACGCACGTCCAAGGAGCTCGGTCTCATCTCCGTCGGCGGGACGACCGACAAGATCCCGACGCTGCGGCAGCTGCTCGATCTCGTGAAGGGTCAGGTTCCCTTGGTCATCGAGCTGAAAGGCCGCGAGGCCGATGACGAGGGCTTTGCCGAAGCAGTTCTCGAAGTGCTTGAGGGCTATGAAGGTAAGGTCGCCCTCATGAGCTTCGACCACTGGCTGCTTCGCGATCTGAAGGCGCTCAATGCCCCCTATCCTCTCGGGCTGACGGCAGGCGGCAACAAGCCGGAAGAATTCGAAGTGCATGAAAAGGCGATTAAACTCGGCCTTGACTTCATTTCCTATTTCGTCGCCGACCTGCCGAACCCGTTCATAACCGCCCAGCGCGAAAAGGGCATGGTTGTCATCACCTGGACCGTCCGCGACGAAAAGGGGCGAAAGCATACCTTCGAGAATGCCGATCAGATGACGTTCGAAGGATTCGATCCGCGCGTTTCGGTTTGACGCTCGCTTTTTGGACAAGATCATGCTCAGACTGTTGGTGAGCCCTATTTTCCTCCCAAACGGTCTCGCATTCGCTCCATGACAGACGAACTTTCAATCCGCATCGAGCGGTCTTTCACCGCGATTTCCCCGGAGAGCTGGTCTCAGCTTTCCGGGGCCTCCCGCAAAGGCAGCGTTCTCGCCTACAATCCGTTCGTGTCGCATGCTTTCCTGTCTTCGCTGGAGGAATCAGGTTCGGCGACCGCACAAACCGGCTGGATGGGTCATCATCTTCTATTGGAAACCGACAAAGGCGAACTCATCGGCGCCCTGCCCGGTTATCTCAAGAACCACAGCCAGGGAGAATATGTTTTCGACCACGGCTGGGCCGATGCTTTCGAACGAGCCGGCGGACGCTACTATCCGAAGCTGCAATGCTCCATCCCCTTTACCCCTGCGACCGGCCCGCGCCTGCTTGTCGCCGAAGGTCTGCAGCGCCTGCCGATCCAGCACGCCATTGCCGAGAGCCTCAAGGAGGTCGTGCGACGGCTTGGCGTCTCTTCCGCCCACATCACATTCGTGCCCGAAGACGAGATCGGCATCTTCGAAGATGAGGACTACCTGCACAGGACGGATCAGCAGTTCCACTTCATCAACGAAGGCTACGCCAATCACGATGAGTTTCTGGAAACGCTCGCGTCGCGCAAGCGCAAAGCACTTCGCAAGGAACGCCGCACCGCACTCGAACAGGGCATTGAAATTGATTGGCTGACCGGTCGCGATCTGACAGAACGGATCTGGGATCAGTTCTTCGAATTCTATATGGACACGGGCGGACGAAAATGGGGCCGGCCTTACCTGACGCGCAAGTTCTACTCCCTGATCGGCGAGCGCATGCCCGATGACATCCTGCTCGTCATGGCAAAGCGTGACGGTCGCTATATTGCCGGTGCGATCAACTTCATCGGCGGCGATACGCTATATGGCCGTCATTGGGGCTGCATCGAGGACCATCCGTTCCTGCATTTCGAAGTCTGCTATCATCAGGCAGTCGACTTTGCATTGGCGAAAGGCCTCAAACGGGTGGAAGCCGGCGCCCAGGGCGAGCACAAGCTAGCACGAGGTTACCTGCCGGTGACAACTCACTCCGCGCATTATGTTGCTCATGCTGGGTTGCGGCGGGCGATAGCCGACTATCTCGAGCGCGAGCGTGACGACGTAGAGCACATGAACGAGATCCTGACGGAGCACAGCCCGTTTCGAAAGGGCGAGCGCCAGCAGGAGGATTGACGCTTTCGCCCCTGCCGCGCTACGCGATCACAGCAGCAACGAGGAGAGTTCGTATGACCAGCGCCGCCTACGACAGCAACAACATTTTCGCCAAGATCCTGCGTGGCGAAATTCCCTCGCACCGCATTTACGAAGACAGCGACACGATCGCCTTCATGGATGTGATGCCGCAGGCTCCGGGCCATGTGCTTGTCCTTCCCAAGGCGGCGTCACGCAACCTGCTCGATGCGGATCCGACCGTTCTCGCCAAGACCATCCCCGTCGTCCAGAAGATCGCCAATGCCGTCAAGGAAGCCTTCGACGCCGACGGCGTCTTCGTCTGCCAGTTCAACGAACCAGCCGCCGGCCAGACCGTCTTTCACCTGCACTTCCACATAATCCCGCGTTATGAAGGTACGGCCCTGCGTCCGCATTCCGGGCAGATGGAAGACAATGCCGTACTCGCGGCGAACGCGGAGAAGATTAAGGCTGAGCTCTAGTCCGCCAGCCGTATTGTTGAATTTTGCGCATCCGCCGGCGTCGCCTTCTCAAGTAGAGATCGCGCCAGTGCATAGGCGATAGCAAAGGTCACACCACCGCCGACAAGATCGACCAGATGATGCCCTCCGTGTACGAGAATTGCGGGCATCATCAGCGCATTCAGGATGGCCGCTGGAACGAAGACGAACCGGACACGGGCAAGGAAGCAGACCGACATGCACGCCATGACCATGTGGAAGGAAGGGAATGCGATCAGGCCGAGCACATTGGCTGGCGTCAGATAAGTGCTTCCTTCGCGCAACACGCGGCCGAGTTCCGTTCCATAGGCGGGACTAACAGCCAGCGGCATTGCCTCGACGACCTGCCGAGGGAGCCGCTGGAATGCAGCGGGACCGATCGACGGCAAGAAAAACCAGAACATGATTGCCAGCAGCGCCCCGATAACTCCCGTCAGCAGAAAATGCTGCAGTCTCGTTGTTCTTCCAGAAAAACCAAGAACCAGGATCACGCCCAACAGCTGCATCAGCGAACTCGTGTAGACCGCGTACAACACGAGACCAACCAACGGATGGCGCGCAGCCCATTCGACGATAGCGGGCCAGGAATACCCAAGCATGCCGTCGATCTGCGTTAGCGTGCCGTCAATCTGCGCGAAGTAGGAAGGCAACAACAGATAGTTGAAGATAGAACCGGCAATCGTGAAGAGCACGAAGAGACCCGCAGCGGTCGCCGGTGCCGCGATCCGGTCATTGTGGCGGACACGCCGATAAAATTGGCCAAGGGCAACCAGGAACGCGCCGCAAGCAATGAGGCTCGCATATCCTACAAAGTCTATGCCAACGCCCTTCAACAACAACAGGCAGGCATCAAGAAGTGCCAAGGTCGCGATGATGAAAACAATGAAACGTTCAGCCGGCAGAAACACCATCATAAGGCTCCTTGCTGGAGCCGATATAAAGCCGGTTCACTTAAGAATCGTCTAAGCAACCGCTAGTGGAAAGACAAAAGGCGGCCTTCGGCCGCCTTTTGCTCAGTTTACTTCTTCGGAACCCTCGGAACCGCGCTTCCCTTCTTGGGCAAGCTCTTGGTTACCGGTTCGGCTGCTGCCTTCGCCTTCTTGGCCGTTGCCTTTCTCGGGCGGGCCTTCGTCTTCAACTCGCCGTCATCCTCATCATCGGCCTCGGAATGGACGACTTCGGCTTCCGGCTTCGGCTTGATCGGAGCGCTGTCCGACACAGCTTCGAGGATGATGCCGGGCTTGCCATCTTCCTTCGGACCGACCGTGACGTTGACGACGCCGCCCTTGCGCAGCTTGCCGAAGAGGATCTCGTTGGCAAGCGGCTTCTTGATGACGTCCTGGATGACGCGGGCAAGCGGGCGAGCACCCATCTTGTCGTCGTAACCCTTCTCGGCCAGCCAGGCGATGGCGTCCTTGTGCAGATCGAAGGTGACGTTCCGTTCGGAAAGCTGTGCTTCGAGCTGCATGATGAACTTCTGCACGACCTTGTAGATGACTTCCGTCGGCAGCGCCGCGAACGGGATGATCGCGTCGAGGCGGTTGCGGAACTCGGGCGTGAACAGGCGGGTCAGCGCCTCTTCGTCTTCGCCTGTCCGCTTGGACGACCCGAAGCCAATCGCGGCCTTGGCCATCTCCGATGCGCCCGCGTTGGTCGTCATGATCAGGATGACGTTGCGGAAGTCGATCTTCTTGCCGTTGTGGTCCGTCAGCGCGCCGTGGTCCATCACCTGCAACAGGATGTTGTAGATGTCGGGATGCGCCTTCTCGATCTCATCGAGCAGCACAACGCAATGCGGATGCTGGTCAACGCCATCGGTCAGGAGACCGCCCTGGTCGAAGCCGACATAGCCGGGAGGTGCACCGAGCAGGCGCGATACCGTGTGCCGCTCCATGTACTCGGACATGTCGAAGCGCAGAAGCTCAACACCCAAAGACGACGCCAGCTGCTTTGCAACCTCGGTCTTGCCGACGCCTGTCGGGCCGGAAAAGACGTAGGAGCCAATCGGCTTGTTCGGTTCACGCAGGCCCGCACGGGCGAGCTTGATCGACGTCGACAACGCTTCGATCGCATTGTCCTGGCCGTAGACGACCGAGCGCAGTTCCTGCTCGAGATTGGCAAGAACGGCTTCGTCGTCCTTCGACACTGTCTTCGGCGGGATTCGCGCCATCGTCGCGACCGTCGCCTCAATCTCCTTCTCGGTGATCAGCTTGCGGCGCTTGGACGGCGGCAGCAGCATCTGAGCAGCACCAGTCTCATCGATCACATCGATTGCCTTGTCAGGCAGCTTGCGGTCCGAAATGTAACGGGCGGACAGCTCGACGGCGGTCTTGATCGCTTCGTTCGAATAACGCAGGTGATGATATTCCTCGAAGTAAGGCTTCAGGCCCTTCATGATCTCGATCGCATCGTCGATCGAAGGTTCATTGACGTCGATCTTCTGGAAACGACGAACCAGGGCACGGTCCTTCTCGAAGAACTGGCGGTATTCCTTATAGGTGGTCGAACCGATGCAGCGGATCGCGCCCGAGGACAGAGCCGGCTTCAGCAGGTTCGATGCATCCATCGCGCCGCCCGACGTCGCACCCGCCCCGATGACGGTGTGGATCTCGTCGATGAACAGCACGGCGCCCGGATATTCTTCCAGTTCCTTGACGACCTGCTTCAGGCGCTCCTCGAAATCGCCGCGATAGCGTGTGCCGGCCAGCAGCGTGCCCATATCCAGCGAGAAGATGGTGGCATCGGCCAGCGCTTCCGGCACCTTGCCCTCGACGATGCGCTTGGCAAGGCCCTCGGCAATCGCCGTCTTGCCGACGCCGGGATCACCGACGTAGAGCGGGTTATTCTTCGAGCGACGGCACAGAACCTGGATGGTGCGGTTGACTTCAGCCTGGCGGCCGATCAGCGGATCGATCTTGCCGCTTTTGGCTTTCTCGTTGAGGTTCACGCAGTAGGCCTTCAGGGCGTCCTGCTGTTTCTTCGGACCGCCCTCCTCCTGATCACCGCTGTTGCGAGAAGCCGGCTTGCTCTCGGACTCGCCGTCGTCCGCGCCACGCGGCGGACGGGACTCGGACGAGCCCGGCCGCTTGCCGATCCCGTGCGAGATATAGTTGACGGCGTCGTAGCGGGTCATTTCCTGCTCCTGCAGGAAGTAGGCAGCATGGCTCTCGCGCTCGGCGAAAATGGCAACAAGGACGTTTGCCCCCGTAACCTCTTCGCGACCGGAAGACTGCACATGGATCACCGCTCGCTGGATGACACGCTGGAAGCCTGATGTCGGCTTGGAATCCTCGTCATAGCCAGTGACCAAATTGGAAAGTTCGTTATCGACATATTCAACAAGCGTTTTGCGCAGCGCGTCGAGGTCGACATTGCAGGCACCCATGACCGCGGCCGCATCGGCATCGTCGATCAGGGCGAGCAGCAAATGCTCGAGCGTGGCATATTCATGATGCCGCTCGTTGGCAAAGGTCAGTGCCTGATGGAGCGCCTTCTCAAGACTAGGCGAAAATGTTGGCACGTTCAGATCCTCACTTCTTTTCCATGACGCATTGCAGCGGATGCTGGTGCTGTCGGGCGAAGTCCATCACCTGGCTCACCTTCGTCTCCGCCACCTCGTATGTAAATATCCCGCATTCACCGACGCCGTGGTTGTGGACGTGGAGCATGATGCGGGTGGCACTTTCACGATCCTTCTGAAAAAAACGCTCGAGGATATGAATGACAAATTCCATGGGTGTGTAATCGTCATTCAGGAGCAGCACGCGGTAGAGATTGGGCTTCTTGGTCTTTGGCTTCGTGCGCGTGATGACCGAGGTTCCGCGATTTCCGTTGTCCCCGTTCCTTTCGCTGTCGTTTTGCATCCGGATCGGCTTGGCGATCATTTTCTATCATTCCTCGATCATTCCGGTGGGCCTGGGAGGCGTGATTACCCACCGAATATTCGAACTACTAACTTAGTCCATCCTTGCGCGATTTTAAGCCCCTCGTTTCACACTGCAATCACATTTCGGCCGGTGCCGACGCAAAGACACAGAAACTGGCGAAAGCAGATGACGGACGTCGCGAAAAAAGAAAAGACCGGCCGCAGATGCGTAGCCGGTCCTCGATTTTCAAGGGCTATGCGGCGATTGCCGCCTATCGTTACGCCGCTGCGGGCGCGACAACTGTGGCTGCTTTCGTCGCCTTCGCGGTCGCTGCAGCAACAGGCGCTTCGTATGGTTTGTAAGCGCTTTTGGCGAGATCGGAATACATTTCGCCGAGCTTGGTCGCCTCGCTCACGAAGTTCTCGTATGCGCTTTTCACATAGTTGGTCTGCAACTCGAAGGCAGCTTCAAAGCTGCGTGCTCCGGAAAGACTTTCAAAATGTGTGACCGTGTCCTGAAAGGACTTCTTGGAATACTCCACGGCTTCAGCGGCAATCGCCTGGAAGCCCTTGGCTGTGTCCGAATAGCTTTTCAGCATGGTATCCATGGCTTCCTTGCTCTTCCGGTTGGCGTCATCGAAATTCAACATGACCATCATCCTCCTTGGCCTTTGCAAGCAGGATGAAGCGTAGCTGCAACGCACAAATAGTCAAGCACGATTGTGCATTGCAAAACAACCCTAACTTGCATCCACGCCTGTTTTCTTCGGGCAGGACACAACGGCACCATCTCCAATAGTTGATTTTGCTAAAATATATCAGGAGCGCCGCAACCAAGAGCTTTCGAAGAATTTCGGTGCGGCGCCGCCAGCATTGAGCTGTCAATCAAGGAGGTCTGCCGGAACTCTTCCGCCATTCTCGGCAAGCCGTTTCATCAATGCCTTGTGCAGGAACATGTTCATGGTGGCGGTGTCGTGCGGATCGCCGGTAAAGCCAAGCTCTGCCGCAAGTTCCTTGCGCTCAGCAAGGCTCGCGTCCATACCGACAGCCTTCATAAGATCGACGATCGAACGGCGCCAATCCAGCTTCTGTCCGCTCTTCTTCACAGCGGCATCGAGCAGCGGCACGATATCGATCGCAGCTGCGGCGGGCGAAGCGGTGGCCGGTGTCGGCTGCGATGGGGCTGAGGGCGCGGCGCTTGGCGCTGCTGCGGTCGGCGGTGGCGTGGGTGTCGCGGACGGTGTGACCGGAGCGGCCACGGCTTCACCAAAAATCGCGTGCTTGATCTTGTCGAAAATACCCATTCTCAGCATCCCTCCTTAGCGCCAGAGCACATGCTCAGAAGAGGAGATGGAGCATTCGACGGAGTGGTCCAGAGAAGGCAGCCTATTTTTCCGCTAAGATTGCCCTGCGAAAAGAAACAATCGGAGGTTTGCGGGATCAAGGCCTGAGCCGCGCTGCAGATCGATCGAGCGACTTGCCTTGAGAAGCCAGCCGCTCGCGGGCGCGACATGGCAGACGGGCGGCGAGGCCGCCCGTCAATCACAAATCAAAGATCAACGTCGAGGATTGCCATCGAGAAATTATAGGAGCGGTCGCCGTCCTCGTCATCGATATAGACGACACCCAGAAATTCTTCGCCGAGATAGACTTCCGCGGAATCGTTCTTTCGCGGGCGTGCCTTGACGATCACCTGCGGGTTGAACGTGCGCTTGAAATAGGCGTCGAGCTTCTTGATTTCTTCGGGCTTCACACTGCATCTCCTGAGCGGTCTCGGTTGGCCGCTTCTTGCATGGGAAAGACGGCGCTGTAAAGGCGCGGGGACAGACGCGCGAACGCTATCCCCGCCGATATGTCGTACTGTTAAGACGGTAAGCGGCTCAGATATCCGCGCCGATCACCTGATCCATAATTCGCGACGGTTCCGAACACCCGGCTTCTCCGACCACTTTGGCCGGCACGCCCGCCACGGTCGTCTTCGGCGGCACTGCCTTCAGCACGACAGAGCCAGCGGCAATGCGCGAGCAATAACCAACCTCGATGTTGCCAAGAATCTTGGCGCCGGCGCCGATCAGGACACCGCTGCCGATCTTCGGATGCCGATCCGAGCCTTCCTTGCCGGTGCCGCCAAGGGTGACACCATGCAGGATCGACACGTTGTCGCCGATCACAGCGGTTTCGCCGACGACCAACCCGGTGGCATGGTCAAGGAAAATGCCCCTGCCGATACGCGCTGCGGGATTGATGTCGGTCTGGAACACGCTCGAGGATCTGCTCTGCAGATAGAGCGCCAGATCGCGGCGGCCGCGGTTCAGCAGCCAATGCGCCAGGCGGTGCGTCTGCAGCGCGTGGAATCCCTTGAAATAGAGCACGGCTTCCATGAAACGCAGGCATGCGGGGTCTCGGTCGTAGATCGCCTGAATGTCGACCCGCAGGATCGCGCTCCACTCCGGCCAATCCTCCAGCATCTGATCGAAGGTCTGGCGCAGCAGGATCGCTTGCATGTCCGGATGATCGAGACGTTCACAGATGCGGTAGATCACGCACTCTTCGAGCGACCGATAATTCAGCACGGTCGAATAGAGAAATGCGGCCAGCACCGGATCGGTTTCCGCGGCAACACGCGCTTCCTCTCGCAGGCTGTCCCAGATCGGATCCATCACCTTGAGAGGATTGCCAGTCTCAAGAGAGCGAATGTCTGTCTTTGCGACCATGAAAGGTCTCCTCGTATGCGTAGGCTCGGCTCTATATAGGGCAAAAACCTGTTAACATAAATGGGCACTTGGGGAATCCTTTGTCCCGCAGCACCGGCATGGAGGCAAGTCACTATCCGGCGACTTTGGCGTAAAACTCCAGCACCGCCTTCTTAAAAACCCGGTCTCCGACGGCCAGCATGTGATCGCGGCCGGGAATATCAAGCGCCTGGGCATGCGGCATCAGCGCAGCCAGTTCCTGGGCTGAACCCGCAATGTCGTCCTTCGTTCCAACGCCGATCAAGGTCGGCGCCTCGATTTTCGCCATGTCGGAGCGTGCCACGAGGTCGCGAGATCCCTTGATACAGGCGGCGAGTGCGTCACGGTCACTCTTCGTCTGATCGGCGAAGGCCCGGAACATGCGTCCGCGATCATGAGAGACATCGTCGAGCGACGGAGCCAGCAAGGCATCCGCAATCGGATCCCAATCGCCGACACCATCCGTCATGCCGATCCCAAGACCGCCGAGGACCAGCGAGCGGACCCGGTCGGGGTGCGCAAGTGCCGCAAAAACGGAAATGCGGGCTCCCATCGAGTAGCCCATCAGGTTGGCTTCCGGAATCCCAAGGTGATCAAGCAGCGCAATCGCATCGCTTGCCATATGCCAGGGACGGTAGGCCTCGGCATCCCTTGGCTTGTCGCTTGCACCGTGTCCGCGGTTGTCGATAGCTATGACTCGGTAGCCCTCGTCGCCCAGGGTCTTCAGCCAGCCGGGATGAACCCAGTTGACGTTGGCGCTGGAAGCAAAACCGTGGATCAACAGCACGGGAGCGCCGCCCGGATCGCCTTCATCGAAGAAGGCAAGCTTCAGCCCATCATGCGTCAAGCTGGAAAAAGCGGGCGTATTCAAGTTCATCGGACTGTCCTTTTTTGCCGGACCATATTTTATAGGTCAGAGAACTGAAACCCTCGCAGGTGCAAAAACTGTGCGTCCGAGCGCTCTTTGGCTCTACACATTTGCGGTGAAGGACTATAAGGTCCGCGCACGTTACAAAGCATTCGGAGACAGACATGGCCGGCCACAACATTCCCCACTTCCAGAACGACGGCGGACACCGCGTTATCGAAGTCGGCGTGAAAGAGTTCATGTGCACCGGTGCCTCCGTTCCGTTCGATCATCCCCACATCTTCATCGACATGGGCGATGAGAACGAGAAGGTCTGCTCCTACTGCTCGACCCTCTACCGTTTCAATGGTGCGCTGAAGGCAACCCAGACCAATCCGGCTGGCTGCGTCTTCCACGTCAAGGCCGCCTGATACCCATTTCGAGATCGGAAAGCCTATGCCGGCTAAACATGCCGCCATCGTTGGCGCGGGCATAGCGGGCCTTACAGCTGCACTTGCTTTGGCACGGCGCGGCATCAGTTCCGAGATTTTCGAGCAGGCGCCGGAACTGACCGAGGTCGGCGCCGGTCTGCAGATTTCGCCCAATGCGTCACGCATTCTGGCCGAGTTGGGAGTACTCGCGCGCCTGACCGACGCCTGGCTCGAGCCGGACTCCATCCAGCTGATATCCGGAACCCCACTGCGCCTGCTGGCAGCCGTTCCCGCCGGGAGCTTTGCACGCGCCCGCTGGGGTGCTCCCTACGGCGTCCTGCATCGCTCCACGCTGCAGCAAACCCTGCTCGACGCCGTCACCAACGAGCCGCTCTGCCAGATGCATCTAGGCGCGCAGATCAAGGGCCGGCCATTGTCAGACCGCCAAGCAGACCTTCTGATTGGCGCCGACGGCGTCTGGTCGCAGGTTCGGGAAAGCATCGAAGGCAGCCCCTCGCCGCGGTTCTCCGGCAACATCGCCTACCGTTTCACCGTTGACGCCGCAAATGCGCCCGCCTTTCTTGGACGGACGAGCGTCTCTGCCATCCTTGGTCCCTCAGCGCATCTCGTGTGTTATCCGCTCAGGGAAGCCAACCGTTTCAATATGGTGGCGATCACCGCCGGCAATGCCGCATCGCACGACTGGACCAACCAGCCGACGGAAGCCCAGCGTCAGCAACTGCTGTCGCGTTTTTCTCGGTGGCATCCTGCGATCGTCGAACTATTCGCCAAGACAGGCGACGTCACCTTCTGGCCCTTGTACGAAACGACGAACGGGCGTTGGCACGACGGCCACAACTGCGTCCTCATCGGCGACGCCGCACACGCAATGATGCCTTTCGCGGCGCAGGGTGCCGCAATGGCAATCGAAGACGCTTACGAGCTTGCGCTGTTTGCCCCGTCGCATCCCGTCGCCGAAGCCCTGCGGTTGTTCGAAGCGCATCGCACGCCGCGGATTGCGCGGCTGCGCCAGCGCGGTGCATTCAACCAGTTTGCCTATCACGCCCGCGGGCCGATGCGCATCGGCCGGGACATCGTTCTGGCGCTGCGGCCGCCGCAAAGTCTCGCGGCGGATCTCGACTGGATTTACGGCTACCGCGCCGGCACTTGATCAGACGGCTTTTGCCGCGGCGAAACCGCGCTCGATATCGGCCTTGATATCGACGACATCCTCAAGCCCGATCTGCAGACGCATGACCGGCCCCTCGGCGGGCGCCTTGCAGATACGGCGATCGCTCAGGTTGACGTGAAGCGCGAGGCTCTCGAACCCGCCCCATGACCAACCCAGGCCGAAGATTTGCAGCGCGTCGAGGAAGGCGTGCGCCTTGACCTTGAATTTTTCCGGCGCGTCCACGGCAAGCACGAAAGAGAAGATGCCGCTCGCGCCCTTGAAATCGCGCTTCCACAATTCGTGCGACGGGAAGCTCGGCAGCGCCGGATGCAGCACCTTGGCGACGTCCTCCCTGCCCTCCAGCCATTTGGCGATCGTGAGCGCACTTTCATAGTGTCGCTCCAGGCGCACGCCCATGGTCCGCAATCCACGCAGGATCTGATAGGCGTCGTCAGGCGCTCCGCAAATGCCGAGCGTAATGTTCGCTTCGTGCAGCTGCGGCCAGTATTTGGCGTTTGCCGAGACTGTTCCCATCAGGATGTCCGAGTGCCCGGACGGGTATTTGGTGGCGGCGTGAATCGAGACATCGACACCGAAGTCGAGCGGCCTGAAATAAACAGGCGTCGCCCAGGTGTTATCCATCGTTACCACGGCCCCTTGCTTGTGGGCGACCGCGGCAATCGCCGGAATGTCCTGCATTTCGAAGGTATTCGAGCCAGGCGCTTCCGTATGAACGAGCTTGGTGTTCGGCTTGATCAGCGCTTCGATGCCCGCACCGACCAGCGGATCGTAATAGTCTACTTCTACACCGAGACGCTTCAGCATCGTGTCGCAGAAATGACGGGTCGGTCCATAGACCGAATCGACGATCAACGCATGGTCACCGGCCGACAGGAACGCCAGGAACGGGACGGTAACAGCTGCAAGGCCCGAGGGCACGAGGATAGTCCCAGCGGACCCTTCCAGCGCATCGATCGCCTCGCAAAGCGCATCCGTCGTCGGGGTACCGCGCGTTGCATACGTATACTTCTGTCCCCGTGTCTCCATCGTCCTCGCATTTGGAAAGAGGACCGTGGAGGCGTGGACAACGGGCGGATTGACGAAACCGTGGTATTCGGCCGGATCGTTGCCGAGGTGGGAAAGGCGCGTGTTGATGCCGGCGTTCTGAAGCAGGCCTTCTTTATCTATCATATCGGAAATGCCTTTGGCGGTGGGATGCAGCCAAACTCTTGGACCGCGCAAAACGATCGGTCAACCCCGTAGACAGCACTCGCACAGCATCCCTGCCATGCAAATTCCTCAGATATATCAGCGGTTTTGCGCGGTTTTTTTTGGCAAGATGCTGCCATTTCGATAGCCATCTGCGCATTTTATGCGCCTCAATTAGTGAATTGCCGAAATATCACGCAATCTTTCATCGCGACACTTGACCATAGTGACATTTGCGACTGTGATAGCACCAACTCGCGCCGGGAGGGTGTCGGGTCATCTGGGAGGTTTGCCTGCTTCGCGAGCGCTCCCACAGAAAGATAAGACAAAGGAAAAGGTTGGGAAAAATGAAGATTAAGCTTCTGTCGGTCGCCATCGGCGCAGCAGTTTTCGGAGTTGGCGCTTCTGCAGCTTCTGCCACCACGCTCGAAGACGTGAAGGCAAAGGGTTTCATTCAGTGCGGCGTCAACACCGGCCTTCTCGGTTTCGCGCAACCTGACGCTTCCGGCAACTGGGCCGGCTTCGACGTCGACTTCTGCAAGGCAGTTGCTTCGGCCGTCTTCGGCGACCCGGCCAAGGTGAAGTACACGCCGCTGTCGGCCAAGGACCGTTTCCCGGCGCTGAAGTCGGGCGAAGTCGACCTTCTATCGCGTAACACCACCTGGACGATCAACCGCGACACCGCGCAAGGCTTCAACTTCCGCCCGATCACCTACTACGACGGCCAGGGCTTCATGGTCCGCAAGAGCCTGAACGTGAAGTCGGCACTTGAGCTGTCCGGTGCTGCCATCTGCGTCCAGTCCGGCACGACGACGGAACTGAACCTTGCCGACTATTTCAAGTCCAACAACCTCCAGTACAATCCGGTCGTTTTCGAGAAGCTTGAAGAGGTCAACGCGGCCTATGACGCTGGTCGCTGCGACGTCTACACGACTGACCAGTCCGGCCTCTACTCGCTGCGTCTGACGCTGAAGAACCCAGACGAGCACATGATCCTTCCGGAAATCATCTCGAAGGAGCCGCTCGCCCCGGCCGTTCGTCAGGGTGACGATCAGTGGTTCGACATCGTGTCGTGGACGGCCTATGCCCTCATCAATGCCGAAGAGTTCGGCATCACCCAGGCGAACGTCGATGAAATGAAGAACTCGGCCAATCCTGACATCAAGCGCTTCCTCGGCACGGAAACCGATACCAAGATCGGCACCGACCTCGGGCTCACCAATGAATGGGCTTATAACATCATCAAGGGCGTCGGAAACTACGGCGAAGTCTTCGAGCGCAACGTCGGCAAAGGCAGCCCGCTCAAGATCGAGCGTGGTCTGAACGCGCTGTGGAACAAGGGCGGCATCCAGTACGCTCCGCCGGTCCGCTAAGCGGCTGGTCAAGACTTGGGAAGGCGGTCAGCCGCCTTCCCTATATAAAGAGAAAAGCCCGAAAACGGGCTCATAGGGGATAAGACTCGGCATGACGCAAGAGGCTATGCACACGTCACATGTGCAAAGCGCTGGCTGGAGTTTCCGGTCGGTGGCTTACGACCCGAGGATTCGGGGCATTTTCTTCCAAGTTCTGACCGTCGCGCTCATCGTCGGCTTCGTGTGGTGGATTGCCCATAACACGGCTCAAAACCTCGCCCGCGCCGGCACGGCCTCCGGCTTCGGGTTTCTGAGCGGGCGCGCCGGCTTCGACATCGGCCAGTCGCTGATCGAATATTCGAGCGATGCGACGTATCGCCGAGCCCTTGTGGTCGGATTTTTGAATACAACCCTCGTCGCGGTGACCGGCATCATTACGGCCACGATCATTGGCTTCGTCGTCGGCATCGGGCGCCTGTCGCACAATTGGCTGATCGCCAAGCTCTGCACGGTGTATGTCGAGGTATTTCGCAACATCCCGCCGCTGCTCGTCATCTTCTTCTGGTATCAGGGCGTTCTCGCTGTTCTGCCAGGCGCGCGAGAGTCGCTGCACCTGCCGCTCAACATGTTTCTCAACAATCGCGGGCTCGCCTTCCCGAAGCCGATCTTCGGTGAAGGCATGTGGGCGGTTGGCGTGGCATTTCTGGTTGGGATCGTGGCAGCCGCAATAATCGCGCGCTGGGCGCATAAACGTCAGGCCGCAACCGGTAAGCAATTTCACACGATCTGGGCTTCCATCGGGCTGATTGTCGGCCTGCCCGTTCTGGTGTTCCTGCTGTCCGGCCTGCCGCTTTCGTTCGATGTGCCAGTTGCCGGCAAGTTCAATCTCACCGGCGGCTCCGTCATCGGCCCGGAATTCATGTCGTTGTTCCTGGCACTGTCCTTCTATACGGCGGCATTTATTGCCGAAATCGTCCGCGCCGGCATTCGCGGTGTGCCGAAGGGCCAGTCCGAGGCCGCCGGCGCACTGGGCCTGCATCCATCAAGTATCACGCGCCTCGTGGTGGTTCCGCAGGCTTTGCGCATCATCATTCCGCCACTCACCAGCCAGTACCTGAATCTGACGAAGAACTCGTCGCTCGCGATCGCCATTGGCTTTTCGGATCTCGTCGCCGTCGGCGGTACGATCCTGAACCAGACCGGACAGGCCATTGAAGTCGTGTTCATCTGGGCGGTCGTCTATCTCGCCATCAGCATCCTCACATCGCTGTTCATGAACTGGTTCAACGCCAAGATGGCCTTGGTGGAGAGATAAGATGTCGACATCCAACCAAGCGTTCGTCCGAACGAATTTCATCGATGCCGAACCCGCGCCGCGTAGCGAAAGCGGGCCTCTGGCCTGGATCCGCAAGAACCTGCTGGCTACGCCGAAAGACGTCGTCCTGACGGCTCTGGCCGTTGCCTTGCTCGCATGGGCATTGCCGCACGTCATCAACTGGCTATTCATCCAGGCCGTCTGGAGCGGAACGGATCGCACCTTCTGTGCAACCACCGTTCAGGGCGGCACGCAACCCGACGGCTGGAGCGGCGCCTGCTGGGCGTTCGTCAATGCGAAGTTCGACCAGTTCGTCTTCGGTCGATATCCGCTCGACGAACGCTGGCGTCCGACAATCGTCGGGATCCTGTTCGTGCTGCTGCTCGTGCCTATGCTGATCCCCAAGGCACCATTCAAGCGCACCAACGCCATTCTGCTGTTTGCCGTCTTGCCGCTTCTTGCCTTCTGGCTGCTTTATGGCGGCCTCGGGCTCGAAATCGTGGATACGCCGCTCTGGGGCGGCCTGATGGTGACGTTGGTGCTCTCCTTCGTCGGCATCGCCGTGTCGCTGCCATTCGGCATCATCCTGGCACTCGGACGCCGCTCGAAGATGCCTGTCATCAAGATGGTCTGCGTCGGCTTCATCGAGATCATTCGCGGCATACCGCTGATCACCGTGCTGTTCATGGCGAGCGTATTGCTTCCGCTGTTCCTGCCCACAGGCTTTACGATCGACAAGCTGCTCCGCGCCTTGATCGGTGTGGCGATCTTCGCCTCCGCCTACATGGCCGAGGTTATCCGTGGCGGCCTGCAGGCGATCCCGAAGGGCCAGTCCGAAGGGGCCGACTCGCTCGGGCTCGGCTACTGGCAGAAAATGCGGCTGATCATCCTGCCGCAGGCGATCAAGCTGGTCATCCCGGGCATCGTCAATACATTCATCGGCATGTTCAAGGACACATCGCTGGTGTCGATCATCGGCATGTTCGACCTGCTCGGTATCGTCCGTTTCAACTTCACGGACGCCAACTGGGCGAGCGCGGTGACACCCTTGACAGGCCTGATTTTCGCTGGCTTCGTCTTTTGGCTGTTCTGCTTCGGCATGTCGCGCTATTCAGGCTTCATGGAACGCTATCTCGATACCGGCCACAAACGATAAAAGATAAGGGAACGAACACATGGCTGAGGCTCAACCAAAGAAGATGACCGTTTCGGCAACCGACGTTGCCGTCGACATCATCGGCATGAACAAGTGGTACGGTGATTTTCACGTTCTGCGCGACATCAATCTGAAAGTGATGCGTGGCGAACGCATCGTCATCGCCGGCCCTTCGGGCTCCGGCAAGTCGACGATGATCCGCTGCATCAACCGTCTGGAAGAACACCAGAAGGGCCAGATCATCGTCGATGGCGTCGAACTCACCAACGACCTCAAGAAGATCGACGAAGTGCGCCGCGAAGTCGGCATGGTCTTCCAGCACTTCAACCTCTTCCCGCACCTGACGATCCTGGAAAACTGCACGTTGGCGCCGATCTGGGTGCGCAAGATGCCGAAGAAGCAGGCGGAAGAAGTCGCCATGCACTTCCTGAAGCGCGTCAAGATCCCGGAACAGGCCAACAAGTATCCGGGCCAGCTCTCGGGCGGTCAGCAGCAGCGCGTGGCGATCGCCCGCTCGCTCTGCATGAACCCGAAGATCATGCTCTTCGATGAACCGACCTCGGCGCTCGACCCAGAAATGATCAAGGAAGTTCTGGAGACCATGGTYGGGCTTGCGGAAGAAGGCATGACGATGCTCTGCGTGACGCACGAAATGGGCTTTGCGCGTCAGGTCGCCAACCGCGTCATCTTCATGGACCAGGGGCAGATCGTCGAGCAGAATTCGCCGGCCGAGTTCTTCGACAATCCGCAGCACGAACGCACCAA
>NZ_JBFTIN010000026.1:0-84444 GCF_056394785.1 Rhizobium sp. 10N414
ATGCGCCGAGGAAACAGGATCTTCTCGCTGCGCAGGCGCCGCACGACCGCGCAGGCTGATCCCGCCTCCCGGAAGGTATCGAACAGCATGCGCACCGTGTCCTGGATCTGGCGATCCGGATCGAGAACCACGCGCGTATCAGGCGTGTAAACGAATCCGATCGGCAACGGTAACTCGAGCTCGCCGCGACGCGCCTTATTAAGAATGCCGCCTTGCAGTCGAGACTTCAGGATGTGGAGTTCGGCCTCACTCATCGTGCCCTTCAGGCCGAGTAGCATACGATCGTTGAACGACGCCGCGTCGTAGACGCCATCTTCATCCATGATGAGCGTGCGCGACATGGCGGCCAACTCAAGAAGGCGATGCCAGTCAGCATTGTTGCGAGCCAGGCGAGATACTTCCAGCCCCAGCACGATCCCTGCGTGCCCCATTGCGACCTCGCTCACCAGGCGCTGGAAGCCGTCGCGGTCCTGCGACTGTGCACCGGAAAGGCCGAGGTCGTTGTCGATGACGTGGACGCGCTCAATCGGCCAACCCAGCGCCACCGCCCTGTCCCGCAATGCATATTGCCGCTTCGTGCTCTCGGTGTTCTCGAACACCTGACGAAGGGAGGACTGGCGGACGTAGAGAAATGCATCGCGCCGCAGGTGATCGGCACTAATCTTCATGGCGTTATCAGTAGACATGGCTTCCTCCTGTCTCTGCTGCCAGCACCATATTGGCGAGCATGTGCACGAGCTGGCGATCGTGCGCGACCACTGACGTTGTCTTGGGCCGAGGCGCCGAGTGCTGTCGCGCGATCGTGGACTGCTCTGGCGTGATCAGCACGGTCAGGCCGCGCCACAGGCCGTGAAAGACGATGGCGCCCATCCGCCTCGCGCAGGCCGTGCCGCAAACAACATCGGCGCGGAGCGCTTCGTAAATCTCCTTACAGTTCGCCGGCATGGTGATTGCGTGCGTCGGCCCGTCATCGTTTTTTTTTACGCGCCACTGCGCGTTCGATACTGCGAGGGTGGACGCTGATGCCCAGTCTCGAATGCACCAGTTCCGCCAGCGAACGGGCCTGCAGTTCACCGTTCGCATCGAGATGCTCCTCGACGAGACGCATGACCTCGCCGGTAAGCTTGTGGGCTGACTTCGGCCCGCGGGTGCGCGGTAAGAGGCCGGACATGCCATCGCGCTCGAACGCGGCCTCCGCTTGATAGTAGGTCTGCCGAGACAGCCCAAAAAGCGCGGCCGCATCGGCCTTGTTAGTACCGTCTTCGCGTGCGTGACGAAGCATCTCGTACTTCACTTGCACGAGATCGAGCGGATCGAAGAAACCTGCTTCCCGGAACCAGGGGGCGCGGACGCCCTCGGGCTTGGGGTTCAAGGCGCCCATCTGGCGCAGGCGATCGGGCTTGCTTTCTTTGGTCATGGGAGCCTCCCTGTGTAATGTAAATTATGCCGCAATTTGCTCACACGTCAATCAAATTATATCTCAAATATCGCCGAAACCCATGCAACATCGAGCATTACCCCTTGCTTTGATGATCAATGATATCGCGTCTCGGCATAATTAGCCTTACATATGCGGCGTAATTTACTTGACGCTTCGTCATTCTTCCTGGCGGCGCTTAATGTGATCAATCAACGACGCCAGCGCCGACAGATCGTCTGGGCGGGAGAAGGACCGACCTGCAGCAACCTGACTGAACAAGTCGGCCTCATTGACATCGGTCCACGAGGCCGGAAGCGAACGCAACCGTCCTTGGGCGTCGTAGAACATGACGCGGTCTTCGCCCCAGTTCTGTTTGCGTGTCGACAGCACGAAGCGCTGTCGGCGCCACGGATGGAACGGGTGCGTAACCTCGAACTCTATGCGGGCTTGAGTGTCAGTACGAACTGCAGTCCTGGACTTGAAAGAAGGGTCGGGTGGAACGTGCCAACCAGACATTGCAGGATCGGCTTGTGAAGGAATTACGGCTTCGCGGCATTGATACGATCGAAGCTGCCAATTCCTATGCGCCTGAGTTCATTGCGGATTTCAACACTCGCTTTGGCAAGCAACCACGCAATCCAAAGGACATGCACCGACCGCTGGCCAACCACGAGAACCTCGATGGTGCCATGTGCCGGAAGGAAGTCCGCACGCTGTCGCAATCTCTGACGCTACGCTACGACAAGGTGCTGTTCATTCTCGATCCGACCGAGATTTCCAGGCCACTGGCTGGCCAGAAAGTGATCGTCTGCGACTACCCGGACGGACGGCTCGAGATCATGCACGAGAGCTTTTCCCTGCCCTACAGGACCTTCGATACGTTGCGCTCGGTGCATCGTGCCGAGGTCGTCGACAACAAGCGGCTGGACGACATGCTGTCGATCGTCGCCGAGTTGCAAGCCGGCCGAGAACAGCAACGCAGCAAGAGCGGTCCCCGACGCACCGGGCAGAAGGATCATATGTTTGGCATTCGGGACGGTAGCACCGCCAACGGCTATCAGAAGCGGGGACGCAAGCCGAGGACAGATTACATGAACGATCCGGCGGTGATTGCACGGCGAGAGAAAGCGTTATTGAGGCAGCCAGCGGCGGAATAAAGATCGTCAGTGCACGCCGATGTCGCTTTGCGTATCCGATTCCAGCTGCAGGCATGCGGACCAAAGCGGTGTCTTGTGGAAGGATCCGTCCTGGAAGAGTGTGAGGCCCTCTCTTGCTTCATAGAGCAAGCCGAGCCAGCACAAGCGCCGTAAGACGCCGTATTTTAGATCGGATTTCAGCTTCCAGGCCTCCAGGGTCATTTCGGTTTCCGAAAGAGGCGCCAGATCTGGATAGAGGATTTTCACAACCTCCATTGGCGTGCAACCTTCTCTGGCCTTGATATTGAGAAGATTGAGGAACATGCGCCACCAGCGCAACCGCGCTTGCACCTCCTCTTCCCGTTCGGTGGCGTGGATGTAGGAATAGAGATAATCCGTGGCGACCAGATCGAAGAAGGCGTTAGGGTTCACCAGAAACTCGCGGCCGCGTCTGGTTGGCAGCAGCACATCCTTTTTCCGACGAAGCAGCTTCAGATGATGGGTCATGTCGCGCACGACCCAGAGCGGCGGCATGTCGCGTTCATTGAGCACCTTGTGCATGCTGTAGAGATCTTCGGCTGTAAAGTCGGGCCAGAGGAAGTTAACAGCGGCCCAATCCACGAACTTGCGGTTCATGGCGCCGGTTGCCGTCAATCCTATGCCCCCCTCGCCGTCAGCATAGGCAACCGAAAGAAGCATGCCGCGAAGAAGTGGTGACAACGCGGCGATGTCGATGTCACCTTGCAGGTTGATTTCCGGAAGCATCGTGCGGTTTTGATCCCCAACTGGGCCTTGCAAGTGCTAGCGAGTATCGAGCGGTAAAAGAACAATTGCCAGTGACAAAGCTAAAGCCGAAGGGGTGTGTCCCACCCGCCCCTCCCTTCCCTTGCAACCYGGCCCAGCCGGTCCGGTCGGGGGCTTGCCTCAGTGCAAGTGGACATGGTGAGTGTCGCATTTCTAAATGGCTGAAGACCCGCCCAAGGTGACATTTCTACTTTGCAAACCGGCGGACATTTCAACCTTGCCGCCACAWRKGGTGTAGCCGGGTGGGTTCTAGAATGAAGTGCGACTTGCTAATGATCCCAATGGGTTATCAATTGCAAGGACGATGCAATGAAGCGCACCTACTCTCAGATYGGATTGGACGAACGCCGTAAGATYGCCCGTTRGAGGTTGGCTGGGCTCAGTATYGACGCCATTGCAGAGAAGCTCGGAAGGCATCGTTCGACGATCTTTCGCGAAGTCCGACGCAACATATTCGTCGACAAGGAAGTTCCTGATCTCAGCGGCTACTACTGCGTGACCGCGCATCAGATGGCCTGTGATCGCCGGTTAAAGCTGCGCAAGCTCGCGCGCTTCTCGCATGTCCGGCAGTCGGTGATCGAGCGGATCGTACACGGCTGGTCACCGCAGCAGATTGCCGGTCGGACGCGCCTGGAGCACCATCCGATCTCGGTGAGCCACGAGACAATCTACAAATTCGCATACTCGGCCGACGGCCAGGCGATCAAGCTGTGGCAACACCTGCCGGTGTATCGCCCCAGGCGCAGGCCGCGACACGTGAGGCGTAAAATGCATTGATGGGCTCACTTGCAGAATGTCAGAAAATTGAATATATTTCTGACAGGAGAATTACCATGCAACGACTGCCATCTCAAATTCTTGCTTATGCCGAGCAGTTGCCGCAGGGTACGGCCCTGTCCGCAAAAGGCCTCCTGCATCTCGGAAACCGGGCCGCAGTGGACCAGGCTTTGTCGCGGCTGCATGAGCGTGGCCAACTGATCAGGGCTGGGCGTGGTATTTATATGAAGGCTATCAGAAGCCGGTTCGGAAGCAGGCCGCCGACCGTCGAGCAAGCGGTCGAGGCAATCGCACATCAACGTGGCGAGGTCATCGTTTCGAATGGAGCGGCGGCGGCCAATGCCCTTGGGCTCACGACGCAGGTTCCGGTTCGCTCCATCTACCTGACGTCTGGCCGCAGCCGGACGATGAATGTCGGAAGCCAAAAGGTCGAGCTCAAGCACGTCCCTCGCTGGCAGTTGTCGCTCGCTAGCCGGCCGGCCGGCGTCGCTGTACGCGCGCTCGCCTGGCTGGGGCCGGAGCGAGCGGATGATGCTCTTTCAAGCATCAAGCGGAAACTGCCCCCCGAGGCGTTCAACGAGCTTGTTGCTGCAGCACCCCAGTTTCCGACCTGGCTCGCGCGAAGCGTCGGAAAGGCAGCGCATGGCTGATCACTTCCTCGAGCTCTCATCCGAGGAAAAGCGAGAGGTTCTCGCAATTGCGTCAGATCGATCGAAGCGTCCAGTCCACTTGCTCGAAAAGGACGTCTGGGTTGTCTGGGCGCTTCGAACACTCTACGCCACGGCGCTCGGAAAGAGCCTTGTCTTCAAAGGCGGGACTTCGCTCTCGAAGGCCTACGGCGCCATTCGACGATTCTCGGAAGACGTCGACCTCACATACGACATCCGCGCGCTTGCCCCTGATCTTGTCGGGGACAGCGAAGAAGCGCTCCCGAAAACCCGGAGCGAGGAGAAGCGATGGTCGAGCGAGGTGCGACGGCGACTACCGATGTGGGTGAGCGACACGGTTGCACCAATCATCGCCGCTGAGCTAGAGAGCCAATCGCTTCCAGCGGAGGTCCGTGTCGAGGCCGACAGGCTCTATATCGACTACCAGGCCATCGGCTTGGAATCTGGTTATGTCGCACCCAGTGTGATGCTGGAGTTTGGAGCTCGGTCGACGGGCGAGCCGGCCAGCCTGCGAGAGGTCACTTGCGATGCGGTCGGCCTCGTTGAGGGAGTCGACTTTCCGACGGCCAACCCGAGGGTAATGCACGCGGAACGGACGTTCTGGGAAAAGGCCACCGCGATCCATGTCTTTTGCCTACAGCAGCGACTCCGAGGCGAGCGCTTTTCGCGCCATTGGCACGACATCGTGCGCCTTGACGACATTGGTCTGGCCGACAGAGCAATTTCCGACCGCGGGCTAGCAACCGCCGTCGCCACGCATAAGTCGACGTTCTTCGCGGAGAAAGCCGCCGATCGATCGCCAATTGACTACGAGGCGGCGGTAAACGGCAACCTGGTGCTGACGCCGGTCGGCGAGGGACGGAAAGCCCTCGAAGAAGACTACTCCAGGATGGTGGAGGACGGTCTCCTTCTCGATGACGCCGAGACGTTCCACGATTTGCTCGAGCGGTGTGCTGCCATCTGTGGCAAGGCAAACGTCGCAAGCTGACAGCTGCTTGGAGGTCCTCCGATGGCAAGACGCGACCTGTCGAGAGAGGAACTCTTCGCATTGGTATGGGAACGCCCGACCAGCGAGATCGCTAATAAGCAAGGCATCTCCGACGTCGCAGTCGGAAGCTTTGCGAGAAAATGCAGGTTCCCAAGCCTCCCCGGGGCTAATGGGCGCGCGTGGTAGCGGGCCAGACACCGCGACGCCGCGCTTTGAAAGCATTTCGAGAGGAACTGGAAGCGAAGCGGAAAAGCGCGCTACAAGCCCACCGCCGGACATTTCACTGAACTTCAATCGAAATTTTTGAATGTGGCACTCGACGAACTTCGCAAACGTCTCATCGAGCACCAGATCGATACCTCGGGCCCGAAGCATACGAGCCTCGAACCCAAGCCCTACCCCACCTCGCTCGCGCTCCCATCACTTTCGAGCGTGGCACGGAGTTCACGGATTGGCCATATCTCCAAGCGAGCATCGGCACCCGTAGCGCAGCGGACATTACTCTTACCAAATAGTCGGATAAATCGCATATTCGCACAATTCGAAGGAGCGGCCCACGATGGAAAAATTCTCAACGGAAGAATTGCTGCGGGATTTTAAGACCGTGACCATGGCGGCAGATCGCCAGCCAGTCGCTATTACTCAACATCGCAAGGCCCGCTACGTCCTCATGACCTACGACGATTTCGAGTCCATGAAACAAAAAGGTGGTCCACGCAGGGTCTATGGCCCCCATGAAGTCCCCCCCGAATTGGCTAAGTTGATCGGTCCCGAACTGGACCGGCTAATAGCGGAAGGAAGCGAGATCAAGGGCTGATGCTCCGGCCAATGGTTCGATCATCTCTGGACATGGCAGAGCGACAAGAGAGAAACTGAAGGCAGAAAGTCACGCCCGGTTTGCATGGTTCTGGTAATCCCAAAAGGCAATCAGACTAGCCTGATCTTATTGGCTATCTCAGGCACCGCCTCCCGTTCCGATCAAACCGCCTTGGAGATTCCCAGCTCGAATGTCGCCACGCTTGAAATCCGTGAGTGGAAAGATGCGCGGGTTCATCTCGACGCGTCTGTCAGGCTCGATGCGACGCGTTCGAAGCTGATGACATCGACATCACCCCGCAGCAAGTCATTCGCAATTTCGACAATCTTGCCCTCGTGCGTGAACAAGATCGGCTGGAACGCCCGTCCTCCGGACGCCAGAGTTCTCAACCCGGAAGCCTTGCGCTCGTCATCGAACGACTGAAATACATCGTCTGTTATGAAAGGAAGTGGCTCGTTGCGACTGCAGAAGTCCTCAATGAACGCCAGGCGGAAGGCTAGGTAAAGCTGATCTGCGGATCCTTCGCTGAGGGCTTTCGTCGGAAGCCGCTCGCCGTCGGATCGTTCTGCTTTTAGCCTTACCGCATCCTGATCGTCGAATTCCTGCACCAAGCGAACGAAAGATCCATTCGTCAATGTGGAGAAGTACTCGCTTGCCCGTGCGAGCAGCGGATCTGCCTGTGACTCCCTGTAGCGTTCCAAAGAGGTTGATAGCAGTTTTGAGGCGAGCCTCAGAACTGCCCACTGCCGTGCCAGATCCTGTGTCTCTTGTTCCGCAGATGCTTTATCGAAAGCAGCCTCCTCCGCGCTCAGTCCGGTCTCGAGCGCCTCTTTTGTCGATGCCAGCTCAGCGAGTCTTCCCTTGAGCTTGCCGAACATGTCGAACTGTTGGGTATCCTCGGCCGCAAGCGTCTCGATCTCCAAATCGGCGGCGACTCGATCGAAATCGTAAAGTTTTATCCGGATGTCGTCTTCGCTGATGCCTCTGGAATGCAGCGACAGCCTCCGCCGACTGTCGTCAAGCTTCTCGACCACGGCACGACGCCTTCCGAGACGCTCGAGAAGTGTCCTGCCGTCTATCCGGACATTCAGACGAGCCAACTGAGCAGCCACATCCTGGCTGATCGACTGGCTTTCTTCGGCTATCTGCTTAAGATCAGCGGACACTCGTTCTCGGCTTGTAGCGAGATGTCGATTACGATCCTCGGCGGATTGTGCGTCGGTCATTCGTTTGTGCAAGGTATCGACAGCGAGTAACGGAGCGAGTTTGGAAAGATCATCACCGATCGATTTGCAGACGCCCGACAGCTTCTCCTCGAATTGATCTATGTTACGTGCCATGCCGTCGACACGGCGCTGTCTGTTCTGTCTTTCAGCGTAACAGCGCGGGATTTCTTTCCAGACCTGGATTGCAGCTTCAGCCATCTCCAAGGTTGGAGCACCATCAAGCCCGAAAGCAACGCATGTCTCAGCGAATTGCGACTGCCACTCATCAACTTCTGTGGCCAAGGCAGCGATCTTGCGCTCTCCATCAGCAATGTCGTTCTCCAGCGTTTCCTGCCGGGCGCGGACGATACGCCGCTCATCCCAGGCCTTTGCCAGTTCGGCCAGCTTTGTCTCCACGAGCCTGACATTCGAGGAAAGCGGACCGGCAAGCTTTGCTTCGAGCCCGATGGCTGCTGCGATGCTCGCAAGTTCAGATGTAACTTGGACATTCCGGCTTTGAACAATGCGAAGCTGATCTTCCAGGTCCCGGACGTTCTCGCGCCTCTTGGCGATGGCATTTATGCCGCGGAGCCATTTGCCCATTTGGTCTATATCGAGAACCGGAATTCCTGCATGATCGAAAAGTCCCGAGAATGCGGCCAATACACCTTCCTGGTGATCCCGTGCGGCCTCGAGTTCGATATCACAGGTACCAATGTCACCATCAAGTCGAGCCAATCTCAGCGTCAGCGCCGAGTGGCGCGCGGTTCTTTCAGCTTGCGAAAGTGCACCGTCCGACAGTTTGTCCGCCTCGCGAACGAGTACTGGCAACGCGCCGTCCCAGAGATTACCGGACTGAAGTCCTTGAATGGCCGCATCGCGGACAGCCCTCGCTTCTTCGATCATCGAACGGGTAATGAGTTGCCGATCATCTTCGAGGTCCGAGATGAGCTGTACTACGTCCTCGCGCTCCAAGCGGCGCTCTGTCCGCTTTTCCTGGGCACGTTTCACACGGTCGGAAGCTGCTACAAGATTCGGGCGGTGTTTCTCCAATTCAACTTCGTCCGGAAGCGGGAGCTTCAGAAGCGCTTCGAGGTCCTGGACTGGAGGAGCCAGGCGAGCCTTCGCTTCGCCGATATCCTGGCGTGCCCTTGCCAGCGCGGTATCAATTTCGTCAATCCGTTCGAGCGATCGGATATCTGGCTGGAGGGCACCAAGACGTTCCTGTAGAGGCCCGACATCTTGAAGCGTGCCACCGCTTTCGGTTCGTTGCATACGGCTGAATTCCGAGGTCTGGTCTTCCAGGCGCTGCCGTAGGCTCGTCTCGGCGCGTTTCAGCTCGTTTCCATCGCGGATAAGACTATTGAGACGATTGATTTGAGCATCAGCCGGCTGTGTCTGGATGAGCGTCTCCACCGAACCCCGGTGCCCTGCCCTTCGACCAAGGCCAGCAAGCTCAAGATCGAAATCCGCTACCTCTGCCCGGACTCTCGAGAAATCGGCCTTCGCTTGAGAGTACGCCACCTTCTCCGTGAGAAGCTCGTGGATCAGGTCTCGCTGGTTTAAAACAGCAGGGTCGAGCTGCAGTGCCTCAAACTCGTCCCGAATGCGCTCGCTCGTCGCAAGGGAAGCAGCTTCTCGCGCGGCGAGTTCATGGAGACGCGCCAGCTGGTTTTCGAGCTGCTGCTCGATCTCATTCGGCACTGCGGCGATCTCGTCAAATTCCGCCAGTCCGGCCAACTCTACATCGACATCGGTCAGAAGCGGTTCGAGCGTGCGTAGGTTCTGTAGAAGATCAAGACGCGTTTTCGTTCGCAGGCGCGCGTGCCCTAGCTCTTCCAACTGGCGCTCGACCTCACGGATTTCATCAGAGAGGCGCTTCCAGTCGGGCGAACGGAGCTCATGAACTTTCTCGGACTGCCGCGCAGCCTCGTGACGATCGAGCGCCTGATAGAAGGCCCGGTCCTTCGACTTTCGCTGAGAGAAGATCGCGTCAGCCTCACCGTCCAAGCTCTTGCGCAGCTGGGTGAGCCCCGTCAGTCCGGAGGCGGCCGAGAACAGGAGGCGGCCGATCTCGCCATCGCCCGTCGCCATCTCCTCTCCCCCGTGGCGGAGCCTGGCAGAATCCATTCCGAAAGCCTTTTCAAAGACTGATCGGTTCACCCCGCCAATAAAGGGAGAAAGGATATCGTCCGCGAGAGGCAGCTCTTGTTCCGAATTGGAGACCAATGTTGCCTTGCGACCTTTACGGCGCCGGAAATCGATCGATGCACCGTCACGTCGCGTTAGGCTCGCGCCGACCCTGAGGATGGATGGCTCGAACTTGTGCAATCCGGCAACTTCGTTCTGAAAGCCGAACAGGAGATCAGACAGGGCACGGAGCAAGGTGGACTTGCCCGCCTCATTCGGTCCATAAACGATGTGCAACTTTGCATCCGGCCGAAATGGGATGGATCGGTCCGAAAGTGAGCCGTATCGGAGAAGATCAAGCCGATCGAAGCGCATGATTCAGCCTGCCGTCGCCATTCGTGCCAGAAGCAGCTCACGTGCCTCTTTCACCAGTTCGACATTTGTCAGGCCAAGCGGGCTGTCGTTGGTAGCAAGACCTCCGGGCATCTTCGGCAAGATCTCCATCAGGATCTCATCGACATGGATAGCATCGTCCCCATGATCCTCTAACGCCCTGAAAAGCTCAATTCCTGCAAAGGAGGTCGCCGCGACGGGCACCGAGGAGGAGAGCCGCAGCTCAAGTTTCTCGATCCAGATGTCACTGTACGCCCGCTGGCAGGCCGCGAGCACCTCATCCTGCCACTGCGCTCGATCACGCGCCAGGTCGTCGTAGAAGGCACAGGCCCCAGAAATCCGGATGCGTGCCGCGACTGGCTTGCCGTCGAATTCCGCCGACAACCGAATCGCTTCTTCCTCGATCCGCTTCAATACGTCGGCATCGAGATCGCCTTCGCTAACGTCGATACCGATTGAGATGAATCGGGCGCTGTCAACGATAAGGCGATCAACGGTCGCGATGCCATCATCGACAGTAACAAGTACTGCACCCTTTGCGCCTTGCTCACGGATGCTTCGACCCTGGAGATTGCCTGGGAAGACAACCAGAGGATCGGATGCGACTATTTCAAATTCATGAACATGGCCAAGCGCCCAATAATCGTAAGCACGCGATCGCAGATCGTCGACCGAGCACGGCGCATAGGCCTCATGCCCCTCACGTCCAGTCATTGAGGTGTGCAGAACTCCTATGTTGTACCAGCCCGCAATTGCCGAAGGATACCCGATTGCTAGATTTTCGTATGCCGCCCGGTCCGTAAAACCCTGTCCATGGAGGGCGACCTTCTTCTCGTCGATGAGGAAGGTGGAAGGCTTGCTCGTTGCAAATTCGTGCACGTTGTCGGGTAGTGTGATCGTCTTGGTGATCACGCTCGCAGCATCGTGGTTTCCACGTATCAGGTAGACTGGAATGCCCGCCCGCTGCAGCCGACCCATTTCACGATTGAAGAACAGACCGACCTTGTTGTCCTTCCAGTCCCCGTCATAGATGTCTCCAGCAATGACGACGAAGTCGACGGCGAGTTCGACCGCACGGCTGACGAGCAGCGTTACCGCCTGTCTGGTCGCCCTCGAAAAGAGCGCCGCGAGCTGCTCATCCTTTACCGACAGCCCCTTGAAGGGACTGCCCAAATGCAGGTCGGCGGCATGAATGAATCTGAACGATGTCATGGCACGTCTCCGGTCTGTTGCTTAAAGGTTCACTTTAACGCCACCACTTTCAGCGGGTAGCCAGCTGCGGTCTTTGTCCACCGGTTTCGATTAACCGTGTTGCGATGCAGATGGCTCTGAACTCAGAAGACTCGTAGAGAATGCCTGCGCCAAAATAAGAAACGGAGCAACGTGTGCTCGTCGCGTAGTAGATCACTTCCATAGCGTAGCTTGGCGTTAAACCACTCATCCAGTTTGCGCCCTCCCCTGTCGCGCCGATCGGACGCCTCGCCGCCAAATTCCTGCATGAAACGCTCCGCGTGCGGCTTTGCAGCGAAGCAAAAAACATTGCAATTCCAATCCTCGCATTCGACCTGATGTCCGCGCGGGCAGATGAGAAGGTGGTTTCCCTGGCAGAACGCCGCCTGCTCGAGTCAGCCGAGGAACAGCTCGGCAAACAGCGCTATCTGGGGTGGATACGTCCGGTCGATTTCTGCCGGAGTGAGCTCGCCTTTGCGCCTGGACATGAAGGCATGTGTTCACGGTATGTTCTGTTTTGTCAATAGGTTTACGGCCGGAAACGCGCAGGGCTAAGCGAGTGACCGTCCATCGCGCCTCGTGCTCGAGGTATCAACATGGCCACAAAACGCAAATGACAGTTTTGATTTACGGTCAAGTTCGGTGTCAGCCGAGAGCTTGAGGATTACATGTGGAGCGCGGAACGCTGCGAAGCTGGAGGTCGATGCCGGGCTTTTCGCTCCCGGTCGCGGCGACGGTGCGCCCTCAATGTGCTTGCAGAGATGGCCGGCATCAGTCCGACGGACGTCGCGGGCCGAGCTCTCGCTTCGACAAACATGTCCGGCAGTCCGTGATCGAGCGGATCGTGCATGGTTGGTCGCCACAGCAAATCGCCGGTCGGATGTGTCTGGAGCGCCATCAGATTTCGGTCAGCCAAAACGATCTACAAGTTCGCATACCCGGCCGACGGCCATGCGATCAAGCTGTGGCAACACCTGCCGAAGCATCGCGCCAGGGCGTTCGAGGTGCTTGAGGATAGTGGTTTTCGAACCGTCCATATCATTGGCCTCCAGGCGTTTCACGATTTCCTCGTGTTCAGCCAAGGTGAACTTCTCCTTGCCCGTCCAGATCAGCATTTTCATGTGGTATTCCTTCAGCCAAGCAAGCATCGCTTCGCTGAAAGCGACATAGATCGAATTGTTCGGGCCATCGCCACCTCGGGGGGCGTTGGCGCCCGACGTGCGCATCCTGCGACCTACTCATTCCAATGTTGTATAAATGTTCTACATTGATGAGGCGAAGCCAATGGCGACAACGAGAGGTCAATCGGCGAGGAAAGACTTTTCGACAACCTCTAAGCTCAAGAAGGTTCGCGGCTCGTTAGACCTGACTGTGCCGGTCGCTGGTCGCAACATGCCTGGGTCTAACAGGTGGCAAAGAGCAGTAGGGAATGAGGTCTGGTAAGACCTAACATCCCGGTCCCTGGCGAGATCTGGCTCGACATGGCTAGGTGGCGGATCACACCATGGAGATCCGCCTACGGTGGTTCAGAAGCGCTCAAGAACGACCTTGCCCTTGGTCTTACCGCTCTCGATCCAGGCGTGCGCCTTTTGCAGGTTTGCTGCATTGATCGGCGATAGTGTCTCCGTCAAGGTCGTGCGAATCTTGCCATCGTCGACGAGACGAGAGACCTCGTTCAACAGCTTCCCCTGCTCCGCCATGTCTGCCGTCTGATAGATCGAACGCGTGAACATCAGCTCCCAGTGTGTCGAGACCGCCTTTCGCTTGAAACCTGTCACGTCCAGGGTTTCAGGATCGTCTATCAAGCCGAAGCGCCCCTGCGGAGCGATCAGCTCGATGATTTCCTTCAGATGACGGTTGGTCTCCGTCGTCGAGAAGACATAAGCCGGGGCACCGATGCCGAGGGCAGCCACCTGTTCGGCGATCGGTTTTGAATGATCGATCACGTGATGAGCACCCAAAGACCTCACCCATTCCTGCGTTTCCGGCCGAGATGCGGTTGCGATGACAGTGACATCAGTCAGAGCGCGTGCGAGCTGGATTGCGATCGACCCCACGCCGCCAGCACCGCCGATAATGACGATGGCGTTGGCGGCGCCTGGCACCAGCCTGCGGATGTCGAGCCGGTCGAAGAGCATTTCCCAGGCARTGATAGCCGTGAGAGGTAGGGCTGCAGCCTCGGCATCGGACAGCGTCTTCGGCTTCAGTCCCACGATACGTTCGTCGACCACGTGGAACTGGCTGTTGGCGCCGGGTCGGATCAGGGAGCCTGCGTAGAACACTTCGTCACCGACTGAGAAGTCGCCCGCGTCCGGGCCAGTCTCGAGGACCTTGCCGACGGCATCCCAACCCAGAATTTTCCATTCATCCCGCGCAGGATTTACGCTTCTGCGGATCTTGGTGTCGACCGGATTCACCGACACGGCCTTCACTTCGACCAGAATATCGCGGCCGGACGCCGTCGGACGAGGAAGTTCGACGTCGACCAGGGCATCTCTGCGCTCGATGGATCCTGCTGACTTGTACGCCACAGCCTTCATGTTCAGCTCCTGCTTCTTGCTGTTTGATATGAGGCATAAGCTGGCGTATATTCGCGAAAGCGCAATACGCACAAAATATGCACGTAGTGTCAAAGAGGATACTGTAGATGGGAAAGGTTCGTCATTCCCGGTTCGACTGCTCGCCGGGTTGCTCTGTCGAGGCTGCGATCGGCCTCATCGATGGTAAATGGAAGTCTGTGGTGCTCTTCCACCTTCTTTCTGGCACGCTCCGGTTCAACGAGATCCGGCGGCAGCTGCAGAACGTCACTCCCCGCATGCTGACGAACCAGCTTCGCGAGCTCGAAGAGGATCGGTTGATCGAACGAAAGGTCTATGCGCAGGTGCCGCCGAAAGTGGAATACAGCCTTTCCCCGCTTGGCCGCAGCATGGAGCCGATCCTCCTCGCCCTGAAGCATTGGGGCGATGCCAATATCGACTTGTATGGCAAGCCTAAAGGCACTCCTGCCCCTCATGAGAGTAAAGCCGCGTAAGGACGAAGGTTGCGCGCCACTTCCATCAGTGTCTTCTCTTCAAGGCGCGGTAGAGCGCGATCGTCGTGAATACTGCCGCGGCGGGGACCCGCTTCCGGCTCATAGACGCGGATTTGGAGCCAGTACGAAATCGTGTTCCACCTGCCAGAACTTATCCCGGAACCCGAGTTCGTGTGCCCGAACAGGATCGTTCATCAGGCAGAATTTTGCGAGCAGGCTTTTCCTTGACGCCGAAGACCGCATCCGAATGGATATAGGGATCATCCGGATCGAAGATGTGGGTGGTGAGTTTATCGAACCCGTCTGCCTTGACAATATAGTGCAGATGCGCCGGCCGATAGGGATGGCGACCGAGATGGCCAAGCAGCTGGCCGACCGGGCCGTCGTCCGGGATCGGATAGTATTTCGGCTTCACCGCGCGAAACCAGTAATGTCCATCGGCACCCGTTCGGAAAATGCCGCGCAGGTTGAAATCCGGCTGAATTCCCTTCTGCTGCACGTCGTAGAACCCCTCGTCATTCGCCTGCCAAACATCGATGACCGCATTTTCAATCGGCCGGCCCGCGGTATCGAGGATGCGGCCGCTGATCACCATGTCCTCGCCCTTCTCGTCGAGGCAGATATTGGCACCCATCGGGAGTTCCGGCGCATCCGCGACGTGGAATGGTCCAAGGACGGTACTCTCGGAGGCGCCCGAGGGCTTTCTGTTGTTGATCGCATCGACCAGCATCGAGACGCCGAGCACATCTGACAGGAGGATGAACTCCTGCCGCCATTCGTTGCACATATGGCCGGTGCGGGTGAGGAAGAGGATCGCCTCCATCCACTCCTCCTGCGTCGGCTCCAGTTCCTTTACCGCCTCGTGCAGCTTGCGGGTGACGACCTCCATCACCTCCTTCAAGCGCGCGCTCTTCGCATCGGCGTTTCGGCTTGTGACCACCTCGACGGAATTTTCCTCGGTGAAATAGCCCTTTTCCTTGGCGTTCATGATCACCTCACCGATCCAGGATGGTCTTCAACACGCGGCGCAGGACGCCTTCGGGATCGGCGACCGCCGCATCTGCGCGCCAGGCAACATGGTGATCCGGCCGCACCAACACAGCACCGGAATCGCGGACCTCGCGGATGCGGGCCCAGTCACCAGTCAGATCCTGCCATGCCTGCCGTGGGCCTATCTTGTGAACGGTGATCGGCAGGCCGAATTCCTTCGACAATGCCTTTGCCGCCGCCACCCAGCCATCGCCGCCGATGCCGGTCAGGATGGTGAAGACGCCGTGGCCGGTGAGATCAAGGCTCGACACCTTGCCACCATCGGCGCCAAACAGCCAGGCATGTGGCAACCGGGCGCCGGGCCATGTCGTCTGCTGGAAATGCAACTCGGCGTCCTTCCCGAAGGCCGGTTCCGGTTGGCCATCCTTGACGACAGCGGTCGAGTCATAGCGGTGGTTCATCTCGACACCATGGGCATCGAATTCATAGACCTTGTAGGCGATTGCCTCGCGGATTGCGGCGCGCTGGCGTTCGGCATCGGCGGTATCGTCGCAGCGCGCATCCATGTTTTGCTGCATCTTCACCGGATCGACGGAATCGAGCAGGCCGAGCGCCTTGAAGATTGGACCGAATTCCTCGATCGACTTGTTGGCGCGGGTGACGATCTGCCTGGCGACCGGCGCACGCTCAGCCTGATAGCTGTCGAGCAGTCCCGTTCCGGCCTGCCCCTTGATGACCATGGCGAGCTTCCAGGCGAGGTTGAAACCATCCTGGATCGAGGTGTTGGAACCGAGACCATTCGACGGCGGATGGCGATGGGCGGCATCGCCCATGCAGAAGACGCGGCCATTCGAAAGCGTCGTCGCATACATGTTGTTGACCGTCCAGGTGGAGACCGACTTGATCTTGGGCTGGAGGTCGGCAACGCCGGTCAGCTCGCGCACAACCTTGGTCGCGAAGGCCTCGTCGACCTCAGGCGCCGGCTGGTTGATGTCATAACCCCAGACGATCAGCCACTCGTTCCACGGCCGCACCATGCGCACGAGCCCCATGCCGATGCCGCCGACATCCGCGCCCGGCTGCAGCACCCAGTAAAGTACCGAGGGACGATGGGCGACATAGCGGGAAAGATCGGCCTCGAACAGGATGTTCATCGAGCCGGCGACCCCCATCTTTCCTTCGAAGGAAAGACCCGCATGTTCGGCGACCTTGGAGTTGCCGCCATCGGCACCGATCAGGAATTTTGAGCGGATGGTGATTTCCTTGCCGGTCAACCGGTCGAGACAGGTGGTGGTGACGCCCTCGGCATCCTGCACATGGCTCAGATACTGGGTTGACATGCGCGACTGCGCGCCACGCGAGCAGGCCGTCTTGAAGAGCAGCGGCTCCATATAGGTCTGCGGCAGGTCGTTCATGCGCCCGGGCGAGGACAGGATATGCTCGGCACGCGAAAGCGGATGGTTGCCCCAGCTCTGCATGCGGCCAATCTCCTCCCCCGCAACGGCGGTGCAGAACACGTTCTGGCCCATCAGATCCTGCTCGGTCGCAAACATGTAGGCCTCGTTTTCCACGTCGCGGCCGAGATCACGGAGAACCTCCATGGTGCGCTGGTTGGTGATGTGCGCACGCGGCGTGTTTGCCAGCCAGCGGTAGCGGTTGATCACCAGCGGCTCGAGACCGTAGGTCGCAAGCAGCGCGGCTGTCGCCGAGCCCGCGGGTCCCGTTCCAATGATCAAAACGTCGGTGGTGATGTCAGCCATTCGGCCCTCCCTTGTCATCCTGTCTGAGTGGTCCGCCCTTCAGCAGGCGGCGGACCGGAAAGAGTTCCCAACCGGTGCGGTCGCAGATCAGCCCCCAGAGCCCCCTTGGCGCAAAAAGCATGGTGACGATGGCCAGCCCACCAAGCGCCATCAGATACCAGGAGCCGTAGTTCGAAAAGGCATTCTGCAGCAGAAAGAAGATGATGACGCCGAGGATCGGACCTTCGATCGTGCCGATGCCGCCGATAACAACGATAAAGACGACATAGGCCGTCCAATCGGTGAGCGAGAAGGCAGCATCGGGCGAAATCCGCGCCTTCTGCAGGTAGATGAGCGCGCCGACGATGCCGGTGAGAAACGCCGTCAGCAGGTAGATCGCAGTCTTGAGCTTCCGCGCATCGACGCCGAGCGCTCGGGCCGCCGTTTCGTTGTCGCGCACGGCCCCGAGCCCGAGGCCCTGCTTGGAGCGCAGCAACTTGTAAACGAAGGCGATCGTCAGCGCCGCGAGCGCCAACGCCAACCAGTATGCCAGCGCGTCGGCAGCCGCGGAAGCGCGCATGCCGAACCAGTCCTGAAGCAGCGAGATGCCGAGCATCTCCCGTGTCGCTTCGCGTGGCAGCGAGGTGCCGGTGCCGCCACCGAGCGTCTTCCACTGCGCAAAAAGCAACCGCCCGACTTCTGCGATGACCCAGGTGCCTATCGCGAAATAGGGACCATAAAGCCGGAAGGCGAAGAAGGCCGTGGGTACGGCGATGATCATGGCGAAGAGACCGGCAAGCGGGATGGCGAGGATCGGATCGAGACCAGCAAGGATCACCAGGCCGAACAGAGCGTAGGCACCACACCCGACAAAGAGCTGCTGACCGACGGAGATCAGACCCGCATAGCCGGCAAGCAGGTTCCAGTTCTGCGCCAGCGCCAGCATGGTGAGAATGAAGAACAGATCCTGAATCACCCCGCGCGAGACAAGGAAGGGAGCCGCCGCCAGCGCCAGGACCGCGACGAGGGAAATGACGGCGAATATGGTGGAAAGCCGTGTGCGCGTTTCCACCCGCCAGCCCGCGGGCGCTTCGATCTCGGTCGTCATGGTTTCAAGACCTGGGGTCATGGCGTCTCAGTCCGCCGCTCGGGGAAACAGGCCGCGCGGCCGGAAGAGAAGCACGAGAAGGAAGGCGATATGCCCGACAAGGATCTGCCATTCCGGATTGATAGCCGCGCCGACGGTCTGAGCGACACCGAGGATGATGCCACCGGCAAGCGTGCCCCAGAGTGACCCAAGCCCGCCGATGATGACAGCCTCGAAGGCGTAGATCAGCCGCGCCGGCCCCGCCGTCGGGTCAAAATTCGCGCGCGTGCCGAGATAGAGCGCCGCGATCGTAACGATCACCATCGCAAGCCCGGTGGCGACGGCGAAGATCGAGTTCGGCCGGATACCCATGAGACTTGCGGTCACTACGTCATCGGAGGTGGCGCGGAAGGCGCGGCCAAGCGCTGTGCGATAGATCAGCTGGTTGAGCGCGACGATAACCAATATCGCGGACGCGAAGGTGATCAGCGGCATCACACCGGCACTGATGTTGCCGAGACTGACAGACGCCGTTTCAAGCGCACCGGCCGAGATGCGGCGGCTATCGGCGGTGAACCCTTCCAGGAGGCCGTTCTGGATGACGATCGACAGGCCGAAGGTGACGAGCAGCGGCGGCAGGATATCCTTGCCCAGAGTGCGGTTCAGCAGGTGATATTGCAGCACCCAGCCGAGGGCGAACATCAGCGGGGCTGCAATAACGGCGGCGACGAAGGGATCGAGCCCGAGCGTGGAGACGATCACAAGGATGAGGAAGGCCGCGAGCACGATAAGGTCGCCGTGGGCCAGATTGACAAGGCGCATGATGCCGAAGACAAGGCTCAGGCCCGCGGCAAAAAGAGCATAAAGGCCGCCGAGCAGCACACCCTGCAGAAGCGTATCAATGAAGCTCATTGGGCTCTGCTCCGAAATAGGCCGCATGGATATCGGCGCGATTAAACTCCGCCGGTTGACCGGACAGCGTAACGCGGCCCTCCATCATGCAATAGACGCGGTCGGCAACCTTCAACGCCTGGGCGATGTCCTGCTCGACGATGATGATGGCAGCGCCGGCGGCACTAATCTTGGAGAAGGCGGCGTAGATATCCTTGATGACGACGGGCGCAAGACCGAGGCTCAGCTCGTCGCAAAGCAGGACGTCCGGGTTCGACATCAGCGCCCGGCCGATTGCCACCATCTGCTGCTGGCCGCCAGACAACGCGGTCGCCGGATTGCGGCGGCGCTCGTTCAGGATTGGAAAAAGCCGGTAGATGCTGTCGAGGGTCCAGGGACCGGCCACCGAGCGGCCGTAAGCTCCGACCAGCAGGTTTTCCTCGACGGTGAGAGAGGAAAACAGCTTTCGCCCTTCCGGCACCAGCGCGATGCCGCGGCGCACGACATCGGGGGCGGCAAGCGCGCCGATCGGTTCGCCGCGATGCAGGATCATCTCGGCACGATTGGTGATGATGCCCGCGATCGAGCGCATCAGGGTCGATTTACCGGCGCCGTTTGCGCCGATCACGGCGACGGTCTCACCGGCGTCGAGCCTGATATCGACGCCGAAGATTGCCTGGAAATCGCCATAGAAGGCAGTGAGGGCCCGGGTTTCGATGAGGCTTGGCATCAGACCTCCATTCCCAGATAGATTTCGCGTACTTCGCTGGAGGCCATGATCGTCTCCGGATCGCCGACCCCGATCACCCGGCCAAAATTCAACACGAGGATGCGCTCGGTGACTGCGGTCAAGGCGTGCAGCACATGCTCGATCCAGATGACGGCGATGCCGCGCTGATGCACGCGCTTGATGGTGGCAACCAACTGGCGGCATTCGCCTTCGGTCAGCCCGCCGGCGATTTCATCGAGCAGCAAAAGCTTCGGCTTTGTGGCGAGCGCGCGGGCAAGCTCCAGCCGCTTGCGTTCAAGGAGGGTAAGCGCGCCCGCGGGCATGTTGGCCTTGGCAATCAGACCGGTTTCCACGAGAATATCAGCGCAAAGACCGGCGACCTCGCTTTCCCTCGCCTGCGAACCAAAAGCGCCAGCGACAAGAAGGTTTTCATAGACAGTCAGCTGATCGAAAGGCTGCGGGATCTGGAAAGTGCGGCCCATGCCGGCCAGGCAGCGCTGCATCGGGGGCTGACGGGTGACGTCACGGCCATCGAAGTGGATGGTGCCGGTCGCGACGGAAAGATTGCCGCTGATCAGATTGAAGAGGGTCGATTTGCCGGCGCCATTCGGCCCAATGACGCCGAGCGCCTCGCCCGGCTCCACGCAAAAGCCGATGTTTTCGGCAACGACGAGCGCGCCGAAGGATTTTGATACAGCGTTAAGTTCCAGTATGGGCATCACGTTCTCGGTTCTTTATGTGGCTTTCCGGGAAAACGCCTTATCCGGCCGGACGGGCCACCTCTCCCCGCGCGGGGAGAAGCAAGAGCAAATGCAAAAATTCCGGTTCCCCTCCTCCCCGAAAAGAGCCTAGGCCAATGCCTCCAGCTTGCCGCCCTGCGGCACATTCGGCGCCAGGCTGTTTTCGACAACCACGAGATCGTACCCGCCGCCCGATTTCAGTCGCCACTGGCCGCCGACCAGCGGCGTCTTGGCAATATTCTTCTGGGCAAAAGGCGGCAGCTTGTCGCTGCCCCAGGCAACTGGACCAACGAGCGTATCGAGCTTGGTCTTGCCGATGGCCTTGGCCACCGCATCGCCATCGCCCACGTCCTCGGCGCGCTTCATCACATCGACCGCTAGCTCGAACAGGGCGTGGGCAAAGCCGATCGGCTGCGTCCAGGGACGCCCCGTCGCCTTGGTGAAGGCCCCTGCAACGGTCGCAGCCGTTTCGCCCGTCAGCGACGACTTGAACGGATGGCTCGGCGTCCACCAGACTTCGGTCGACAGGTTGTGACCGGCATCGCCCAGCGCCTCCACCGTTTGCGGGAAGAGAAGCGCCTTGCCGATCGAAGCGATCTTCGGCTTCAGGCCCTGCTGCTTGGCCTGGTTCCAGAAAGTGGTGAGGTCAGGCGGGATCATCACGCCGGTCAGGATATCGGTTCCGGCCTGCTTGAAGGCATTGATCTGTGCGGAAAAATCGTCCGTCAGGTTCTGGTAGCGGCCGGTATCTGTCAGCCCATAGCCGAGCTTTTCCAAGACGGGCGGGAAGCCTACCACCTTGTCGCCCCAGGCATTGCCGTCGCCATCGTTCGGGAAGAGTCCGCCGACCTTCTTGTTGGTCTCTATCTGGCCCCACATGCCGGTGAAGACGGCGATGATATCCTCAAGCCCCCAGAAGAAGTGGTAGGCATAGTTGAACGGCTTCCATGAGGCCGGGTCGCCGGGATTGCCCTGCTGGCCGATGAACCAGGGCTGCCAGGGCGCAACGGTGGAGATGCAGGGCATCTCCTCGGCCTCGCAAGTGGTCGAGACCGGGTTTGTCGTTTCCGGGGTCGAGGAGACCAGCATGAGGTTGATCTCGTTATCGACGATCAGTTCCTTTGCCACTTCCGCCGCACGGTTGGGGTTGGACTGGCTGTCCTTTACCACCACCTCGTAATTAAGGCCCATACCCTTGGTCGTTGCCAGGAAGGCATCGATGACGAACTTGTCGGCTTCGCCGAAGGCGGCGAGCGGGCCGGTCTGCGGGCTGACATAGCCGAGCTTGATCGCAACGTTCTGGGCGATCGCCGGGGCGGCAAGGCCCGATGTGGCGAGAACGGCCCCGCCGGCGGCCGTCGTCTTCAAAAAATCGCGTCTGGTAAACATGCTTCCTCCCATTGTCCTCTCCTCCCAAAGAGCGCGCAAAGCGGCATGCAAATGTCAGTCTGTCGGCCGCCTCCCCTCGAAGGCGTCCTGCAACAAGGCCCGGATCGACGTCTTGTCGATCGGCCGTGGATTCCAGTAGGGATTTTCGACCGAAATTGACGCGGCGCGATCAAGATCGGCCTCGCTCAATCCGAATTCCTTCAAGGACAGCGGCGCTCCGATCGCCTTTGCGAAATCCCAGAGCCCGCCACCGATCGATCCGCCGAAAATCTCCGCAGCCGGGGCAAGTTCCGCAGCGGCTGCAGTGGCGTTGAAGGCGACTGTATGCGGCAGCATGACCGCGTGAGTTTCTGCATGCGGCGTATCGAACGAGCCGCCGAGCGTGTGGCAGATCTTATGGTGCAGCGCCATCCCGACCGTGCCAAGCACCGTGCCGCAGAGCCAGGCACCATAGAGCGCGTCACCGCGGGCTTTTACATCGCGAGGTGCGTTGACGATCTCCGGCAAGCTGCGCGCAAGGGCGCGCAGGCCCTCCAGCGCCATCAGCGTCGAGATCGGATTGCGGTCCTGCGCATAAAGTCCTTCCATTGCATGGGCCATGGCATTGAGCCCGCTGGTGATGCTCATGGCGACCGGCAGGCCGAGGGTCAGTGCCGGATCGTAAATGACGACCTCCGGCAGGATTTTCGCATCGCGTATCGTCGTCTTGCGGCCGGCTTCCGTTTGGCCGAGGATCGGCGTGACCTCCGAACCGGCATAGGTGGTCGGTACGACGATCTGCGGAAGGTCGGTTCGATAGGCGATCCCCTTGCCGAGCCCGGTGGTCGATCCGCCACCGAGAGAGACGACACAATCCGCCAGCGTCGCAGCCGCCACCTTCACCGCTGCTTCCGTCACATCGACCGGAGTGTGCATGGTGGCACCCGAAAACACGCCGCAGGCAAGGTTGCCGATCTCACGAGCCAGAGCCTCGGCATCCGCCCTCTGTTGCGGGGTCGAGAGAACGAGTGCCCGCCTGCAGCCGGTTTTCTCGATCCACTGGCCCACCTGGCTTCTCGCGCCTTCACCAAAGATGATGCGGGCCGAGCTGCCGGCATAGGAAAAGGGTTGGGTCATGACGCCCTCCCCGGCTTGGCGCGAACCATGACAAAGGTGAGATCTGCGGCCTTGCCGTGCCTGCCATCGACGTCGGCGGGCTCGAAACGGGAAACAAGTTCTGGCCGCACGCCGAACAGCGCATCCTCGGAAAGATGCGGGTCGCTGGCATCATAAATATGGGTGGTGATCGTCTCGAATCCCTTGGCGCGGATGACAAAATGCAGGTGCGCCGGGCGGCGCAGAGGATAGCCGGTATCGGCAAAAAGTCTCCCGACCGGTCCATCATCCGGTACACCGTAACCCGAGGGCACGACAGAACGGTAGTCAAAGTGGCCCTGCGCATCCGTGTGGAACAGGCCGCGCAGATTGTGTTCGGGCTGCAGGTCGGGCTGCTGGTTCTCGTAAAATCCCTCGCAATTGGCCTGCCAGGTCACGACCTCGGCGCCGCCGATCGGCAGCCCATCGAGATCATTCACCCGTACCGAGACGGCGAGCGGCTCCCCGATGCCATCGAGCGAGATGGAGGATCCGCAGGCGCGCTCCGGTGTGTCATTGCGAAAGAAGGGGCCGCGAATGGTGTTCGGCGTTGCGCCTTTCGGCCGGCGGGTGTTGATCTCTTCCACCAGCGCGGAGGCACCGATGAGGTCGGAGAGCAGCACCCATTCCTGGCGACGCTCATCCGACGCGTGCCCGACCTCCGTCAGGAAGGCGATGACCTTTCGCCACTCGTCCTGGGTCGGGCGGAACTGTTTGATAAGATCGTGCACATGGGTTACGGCGGCAGCGATCAGCCGCGGCAGATTGCTGTCTGAACCCGTAGAAAAACGCTCGGCGAAGGCTTCCGACGATGTCGCTTCGCTGAATGTGAGCGCTTTGGCACCCAACGACATGCTCCACCTCCCCATTCCGTCGTCTGATAAATCCATCATAACAACCGGAAGCGGATGGATTGATGATTTTGCTTCAGCTCAATATAACAGATCGTTATGAAGATCGATGAACGTCACCTGATCCAGCTTGCTGCCGTCGTCAAGACTGGCGGCGTGACGGAGGGCGCGGCCCTGCTCGGGCTCGCCCAGCCAGCCGTATCGCGCACACTTTCCATGCTGGAAAAACGCGTCGGCGAACCGCTGTTCATCAAAGGCCGCCGACCGCTGCAGCCGACGCCCTTCGGCCTGGCACTGGCAGAGCATGGCTTCGTCATGCTGGCCGCCTCCCGCAAGGCTTCCGATCTCCTTGAAAGCTTCCGAGTTGGCAAGAGCGGCGTCGTGCGCGTCGGCGGTACGCCGTTCTTCATGGATGCCCTGATCGCCGGGCTCTGCGCAGAATTCCAGGCACACCATCCCGATGTGCGCATAGATCAAAGCTACGGCTATTTCCCAGATCTGCGCGCCGCGTTGAAAGCCGACCAGATCGACCTTGCCATCTGCCCGATCGACATTCTCGACGAGGGCTCCGGGCTGGAATTCCAGCAAATCCTGCCCGGCCGCAACGTCATTGCCTGCCGCATGACGCATCCGCTGCTCTTGAAACGCCGGCCGCAGCCGAGCCATCTGCTTGATTATCCCTGGGTCGCCCCGCCGCCCGGAAGCCCGCTGATGACGGACCTTCGCGCGCTGCTGCTCTCCTTCGGCGCGACAGAGATCAAGATCCGCTATTCAGGCGGGTCGCTTATGGCAGTGATCAACTATCTGAAATCGGCAGACGCGTTGACCGTGATGCCGCACAGCGTCGTTTTCGCGCAACGCAAGGAAAAGACGATCACTGCCCTGCCGGTGAACATTCCCCACCCGGAGCGGGCGCTGGCGATCCTGAAGAGGACGGACGCCCCAAGGACGCCCGCCGTCGAACAATTCGCCTCCTTCATCCGAACCGGCTTTCAGGATCTCCGCCACCTCATCAAACGCCATGAAGAGGCTGTCATCTGGGGGCTTTGAACAGCTTTTGCATTACCCCGCCGAAACAAGGCTCCTAAACTTTGGTGTGACAGTCAGTGACAGAAAAGGCGATCGAAATCAGACCGCGCAAGTCCGGATGGGCAACCTCATTCGCCGCAATCGATGCGGGTAGCCAACGTAGGATGCGTTGACCCTTCTCGGGAAAATCGTCGAAGGTCGTGGTAACGCGAATGCGATACAAGCGAACACGAAAGATCGAAGAGGTTCCGGATTTTTGGTAACTGAAGAATCCAACCGGATCCCTCGTCACGATGCCACGAACGCCTGCCTCCTCAAAAGCTTCGCGCACGGCACCCTCGGATGCAGTCTCCCCAGTTTCCATGTGCCCTTTGGGAATACCCCAGTCTCCGGTACGACGGCTGGAAATAAGCAAGACCTCAGGCTCGCCACCAGACTCAACCTGGCGAAAGCACAGTGCGCCTGCCTGTTCGACCGTATCTTCAAGGGAGCTGCCAAGCGCCGGTCGGAGTGGAGTTGCCGTCAATATCTTCCGTCCTGACAACTTTGGCCAAGGGGAGAATGGCCCAGCGCCGCGATACAAATGGCATGAGACATGGCCGGGAGAAGGCCATGAGGATACATCGCCTTTGACGGCAACCCACGAGTTCGGCCACGATCCTTGAGTACCCGATCGAGGTCCATCAGCGCGGCCAAACGGTGGCTATACTAGATTTGCGGAAACAGTATAGACCACCAGCTGGACGATGCAGCTTGCCCAAACGAGTTAGCTATACTAGATTTGCGAAACTGGTATAGGAGAGCCGATCTCATGAAGCAAATTGACCTCATGTTTCGCACGATGGTAGCGGAACTCCAACAGCGGACGTTCGATGCTCAATGGTCGGCCGACTTTCCTCCGACGGGTCGCTTCGTCCCGGTAACAGTCGATAATCGCAAATACTGGTATTTCGATGAACCAGACGGCGCGGGCGGTCAAAAGCGGCGTTATGTCGGACCTGCTGACGATACCGAAATCTCCGCTCGGGTCGCAACGTTCAGGGCTGAAAAGGACGATTACCAGAACCGGCGAAAAATGGTCTCAGCCCTGACGCGCGAAGCCGGTATGATCGCGCCGGATCGCTTCACGGGCGCGGTCGTCGAGGCGCTGGCTGCAGCCGGTCTTTTCCGGCTTCGTGGCGTCTTGGTGGGAACGGTCGCCTTTCAATGCTATGCGGCATACCTTGGCGTGCGCCTACCAATGGCCGCGATCCTGACGGGTGATGCCGACATTGCCCAAGATTACGCGATCTCGGGAGAAGTGGCAGATTCCATGCCGTCAGTTGTGGAACTGCTGCAAGGGATCGATCCGTCATTCCGGGCGCTCCCGCACATATCCGGATCGCCCCGCTCTAATGCTTTCCGGAATGATAGCGGCTACCGCGTCGAGTTCCTGACGACAAACCGGGGATCGGAGGAATACGCTGATCAACCGGCGAACATGCCCGCGCTCGGCGGAGCTGCGGCGGAACCGCTCCGATACATGGATTTCCTGATCCGTGATCCGGTCCGAACGATCCTGCTGCATGGTGCCGGTGTCTCAGTCGTTGTGCCCGATCCGTCGCGGTTCGCGGTCCATAAGCTGATTGTCGCTGGTCGTCGCCTCGATGATGCCGGTGGGCGCGCAAAGAAGGACAAAGACTTGCGCCAGGCCGGAATGCTTTTCGAGGCACTGCAAGAAACTGCCTATGGTCGGGAACTGGCTGCCGCTTTGCGTGAGGCGTGGGGTCGAGGGCCGTCATGGAGGAGTGCGATCACGGCGGGCGTTGATGCGGTTCACAACCAATATGAACCGGCCGTCCATCGCACGTTTGGCATTCTGCCGCCAGAGGAAGTGGAAAAGGCCCGTCTATCCAATGAGCATAACGTCTGACGGGTTGCTTATCGCGCAATGATTTGCAACGAAAAATTCAACTTGAAGTTGCCAAACCTTATACTTTTGTTAGCAATCAGAAATACCCCCAACTGCATCGCGAGTTGCGAAGAAACGATGTTTTGATTTCGGCACCGCCGAGATGGTCGAAGCACCCATCGATGCCTTGTACTCAAATTGTGCGATGCGAGCCCATCAAACTCAAGCAGCCAGGCAAACCCCGCGACAGCCGGGCCAACCGCTTCGACTCGGCTATGGGCAGTCCGGCACTGGACGCGACACGCAAGAATGCTGCCCATCCCTGCCAGCAAACCGAAAAACACTGCTGGTGAGCTAACGTGCCACAACTATGGTCGTGAGTGGGATATTCGAGCAGGGCGAACCATCAGACCGATCGACGAGAAAGGGCTCCGATCGCGGAACCGGGATTGCGACCATTTCCATCACGCCCTACCTACTGGCGATGATCGTATTTCTCGACTTCGAAGCCTCCTCCCTTAGCAAGCACAGCTACCCCGTCGAGATCGCCTGGGTCTTCGAGGATGGGCGCTCGCGGTCATTCCTGATCAAACCGAAGTCCGGATGGACGGACTGGTCCGCAGATGCGGAAAAGATCCATGGTATTTCGCGCGACCGCCTGCAGGAAGAAGGAAGCGACATCGAACACGTCGTGGGGGAATTGATGGTAGAGCTTTCGGGGCACGAGCCTTATGCAAGTTCGCCCTCCTGGGACGGGAAGTGGCTCAGCGCACTGCTTAGGAGTGCAGGAAAGCCACGCCATGCATTGCGGCTTCGGAAATCAGACGATCTCTTCATCGAGGCGGCGTCTGCCATCCTTGGTGCCGATAGCGCAAATGTCGATATTCCTGGTTTCGTCGCCGATGTCATCGCCCAGTCGGAACCTGTCAATCCGGCTCATCGCGCCCTTCCCGACGCACGCCTCGAGCTGAAACGGCTCGGGCTTGTCCAGGCTGCCGCCAGGAAAATTGCGGCCTCCTGCCACGATTGACGCGTCCGTTGCTGCAAGCTTTGCCGTTGCTCCAAAGCAGACATCGTCGGCGAACAGGTTGCAGGTCGCAGATGCACCAGAGAACCTGATCTCAGAAGAGATCGCTCCAAGCGGAAGTTCTCCTGTCTCTGTCTTCCTGCTATCGTGGAGATGGGGGATGACCCTATGAGCGAGAATCGCAAGCTGGCTGCAATTCTGGCCGCTGATGTAGTCGGATATAGCCGGCTCGCCAGCGAGGACGAAGATCGCACCCTTGCAAGGTTGCGGGCACTGCGCAGCGACCTGATCGATCCAACCATCGCCGTGCACAATGGCCGCGTTATCAAGCGCACCGGAGATGGAGCGCTGGTCGAATTCCGCAGCGTTGTCGATGCCGTGCGCTGCGCCATCGAGGTACAGAATGGCATGGCCGAGCGCAATGCCGGCGTTCAGCAGGATCGGCGCATCGAGTTCCGGATCGGCATCCATCTGGGGGACGTAGTAGAGGAAAGCGATGGCGACCTGATGGGTGATGGCGTCAACATTGCCTCCCGTCTCGAGGGTATCGCGACCCCCAGCGCCATTTGCCTGTCCGAGGATGCCTATCGCCAGGTCAAGGCGAGGCTCGATCTCTCCGTCAGCGATCTTGGAGTGATGCAGCTCAAGAACATCGCCGAGCCGATCCGGGTCTATTCGCTTCAGGTCAGTGCCGCCGCGGAGGCAAAGCCAGCAGCAAGCGCAGGCGCCGTGGCTCATGCTCCGGCCGAATCGCCGCCTGAGCTTTCGATTGCCGTGCTGCCCTTCGTCAACATGAGCGGCGATGCCGAGCAGGAGTACTTCGCCGACGGCATCTCCGAAGATATCATTACTGCGCTATCGAAGCTGTCGCAGCTCTTTGTCATTGCTCGCAACTCATCATTTACTTTCAAGGGCCGGAGCGTGAACGTGCAGGAGGTGGGGCGCAATCTCAACGTGCGCTACGTGCTGGAGGGGAGCGTTCGCAAATCAGGCAACAAGGTAAGGATCACCGCGCAGCTCATCGATGCGACCACTGGCGGGCATCAGTGGGCTGAGCGTTTCGATCGCGACCTGAGCGATATCTTCGCGGTGCAGGATGACGTCACGCAGCAGATCGTCGGTGCTTTGGAACTCAAGCTGACGTCCGGGGACCAGCAGCGCCTCGCGGCCGAGCAGACACAAAATCTGGAAGCCTATGACTGCTTCCTGCGGGGTCGTGAACACATGTGGCGGCTCACGAGAGAGCAGAATATCGAGGGCCAGCAATTGTTGCAGCGCGCCATCGATCTGGACCCCAACTTTGCCCCGGCTCACGCGTTCCTCGCCGTGGCGCAGGCACTGGCCTACGTCAACCAGTGGAGCCAATCGCCCTCGAAGTCACTGGAACAGGCGATCGTTTCTGCGACGCATGCGGTCGCCCTCGACGATCGATATCCCTACGCGCATTGGGCGCTGGGCGTCACCAACTTGTACCTGCGACGACTTGACGTGGCCATCCGCGAGGCTGAACGCGTGATCGCGCTTGCTCCCAATCTTGCCGAGGGCCACGAGAGCCTCGGCAACGCTCTGCATTATGCGGGCCGGTCCGACGAAGCCCTGGTCTGTTTCGAGCGGGCAGTTGCGCTGAACCCATATTATCCCGACATCTTCCTCCACTTCCACGCGCAGGCGATGTTTCAGTTGGGCAGGTACGAGGAAGCCGTTTCCTTCCTGAAGCGTCGGCTTGTGCGCAATCCCGGCACCGACATCTCACGCGTGTTGCTAGCGGCGAGCTATGGTCACTTGGGCCGATTCGCGGAGGCGCGCGAGGAGTGGGATGAAGTGTTCCGCATCAATCCTGATTATTCGCTGGAGCACAGGCGCAAAGTGCTGCCCTACAGGAACCCTGCCGATTTCGAGCGCGTTGTGGACGGCCTGCGCAAAGCCGGTCTCACCGAGTGATTGACGCGGTAGTCTACAGCCTGCTCCGCGGCGGCGCTAAGGCTTCCAGCGCTGTGGCGCAAATTGCGCCGACAACGGAATTGTCATCAGTCAAGAAGCGAGGGCATCTTGCGTGGCGGGTATGCGAAGCTCCTTCTCAAGCACGGCGATCTCGGAGATCAAGATCCCTTATCGCAACAAACCCTTGAAGAGCATTCCGGCTGCTACGGGCTCAGACCGCAGATCCGCTCACCAAGGAAAAATTCAATGCCACTCCGATGAGCAACTGACGGCAACGCCTTACCCATGGGGGTTAAGCGCCTGGTAGAACAGACTTCGGTGCATAGCGTTATCGACTGGAACCGAGGTGTCTTGGTGAGTCCACTGCACCCTGCCAATAGAGAAGACGCCAGCAGCTCCAAGCGCGCCCGATGAGCGCTGCGACAGCAGCAGAGGTTCCCGCTAAGCCGCGCCGATCCACGTAGGCAAAGCTACGAACATACAAGTGGAAAAGCGGGATGTAAGGATGCTGTGCCACATCCGCCGGCAAGGGGATTTCAGATGCGGATTTAGAGAACATTTCCAAGCGGTTTTTGATGGGCTACTTCAGACACGGGCCGCCTTTGCAGACTACAGCCGAATGGCGGGTATGGTGCGGATTCCGGCCAAGTAACTAGGTGCATTTCCGTATGACGCTGTTCGTTAAGCACCCTTGCACTGCTACGCTCTGCGCCGATCTAAAAAAGATATGCGACGAGGAGCATTTCAAATCGTATGCCGTCCTCAAATTTCCCGACGCTGGCACTGCCAATTTTTCTGACATGCTTATTGGCACAGATTGGTCAAAGGACGCTATTCTTCAAATATGCAAGGAAAGCGTTTTTCAAACAAAACTTCTGGATCTTCTGAAGCTTTCGACGTTGCCGATGGAGATAGATCTAGAAACCAGAATAGCAACTTGCAATGATTCAGTATTCATCGTGTCAAATTTGGGGACCAGACTTTCTGCCTTCTGCATATACGACCCGGAAGACAGTAAATATCTATTACTGTTTACGTCACACCCGCATCAATACCATAATAGTAATTCTGTCATGATGAAATGTCTTGCTGCAATAAACAGTTACTTCAGGCAATCTGTTGCCTCAAGACAAAGATCGCCGTTATCTCGGCGCGAGATCGAGTGCCTGCGCTGGGCGGCGGCAGGTAAGACAAGTGAAGAAACTGCGATCATCCTGTCCCTTTCCGGATCAACAATTAATGCGTACCTAAAATCGGCTATGCGCAAGTTGAATGCATACAACAGGGTTCAGGCGGTTGTGCAAGCTTACAAACAGAAAGTCTTGTGACGCTACCGTCCATTGCAACGCTACCACCGCCAACCCAACTTCAGCAATGCGTGAAGACTAAAGGCAGGTGCCGAGGCAAGCGCCGCAACGCTGGGCGCGCCGAGATCGGTCCCCTCAAATAGACGGCTTTAGCAGCTCAGCAACATGCGCATCGGTATGTTTACCTACCCGGCGCCTCTACCAATTGCAGATGGAAACGCGGTATCTTCCTGAGATTTCATTTTTTATGCAGTTGTGATGGTATCCGTAAATGGTTCAGCGAAATCCGGTCTATCTCATCGATGATGATGAATCGATCAGGGATGCGATTCTGCTGAATTTGCACGTCGACGGGTTGATCGCCATGGGTTTTCCCGACTGCAACGCTTTTCTGTCCAGTGTGCCGAATTTGAAGCCGGGCTGTATCTTGCTTGATCTACATATGCCGACGAAGGGTGGCTTGGAACTGCAAACGGAGTTGACTAAGGCGTGTATTTACTGGCCCATCATTGTCGTCACCGGAACCAGAGATCTCGAAAGTTGCCGAGCGGCATTTCGCGCCGGCGCGGTCGATTTCCTATGCAAGCCCATTGGTGGTGACGAGCTACGGGAAGCGCTCAAACCAGCATTCGCACAACTGGAAACACTCCTGGAACGCGACGAAGCGAGCCTTCTGGTGCATCAGCTCACGCTGAGAGAGCGGGAGGTATTCGACTTGTTGTGTCGCGGATTCGGCACCAAAGAGATTGCGAAGGTGCTTGCTATTTCCACCCGAACCGTCGATGCACATCGCGCCAACATTTCCACCAAACTGGGCACACGGTCCGTTGCTGAGTTCGTCCATATTCAGATGTTAGCATCCGTATAGGTAGCTGACTTGGGTGAGGAAGAAAGACACCGAGACGCCGCCGAAATCCGCTGCATCTCAATGACGACGATGAATCGGTGAGGGATGCGATAGTACCGAGTATGCAGGCCGACGGGTTGACCTTTGAAGCCGGGCTATATCCTGCTCGACCTTCTTAAACCAATGAAGGACAGTCTCCTTCCGCAACCCTTCACGATCGACGATTTCGCTGAGCCATTTCATTCCACCATCATCTGCCTCATCGAGGATAAATTCTTAAGTCAGCAATTGTTAGAGGTTGCATCTAAGTAAATATACCGATGCGGGCATTCGTCGTCAGCGCCACCTTCGCTCACGACGACGTGTAACTTTATTCTAACTCCAGAGATTGCTAGCTTGTTTGCTTCCCAGCGATTGAGAACCGCAGTTAATTCGGCAGTGCCCGCCGTCTTGATTTGGGTCGCTCTTCAGATTCTATCTACAATAGTATTGATATTTTTCCATATAGACAAAGTTGAGAACAACATTGCTTCCTACGCCCAAAGCCTTGAGCGTCTGGCAGTTAGTCGGAACAGCCAGAACTTTGGCTTCATGCAATCACTTACGATGGTAGCGGACGCTCCACGTAGCCGTTCTATCGCGTCTTTTACGAATCTCGCGGAGAACCTCCACGCCCGGTACCCGCAAATATCTGGCATAGCGTGGTATGAAATGGAGCCGGACGAGAAGGTGCAACTGAAACCGATCGTGCAAGTGCCCACCGAAGGGGAGAGCCCGATCCTGAAATCTGCAAAGCTGTTTGAGGCCTTAGCAGGCCACCATGGTCAGGTTCAAGTTGTCGTAGACAGTAAATTACAGAACAAATACTACATCGTTGAACACCTCCGTAACTACAACAATCATTTCTCTATTATAATAACGATCGATTCTAGAGAAATGCTCAAGCCATCTTTAGTCGATAATTGCCCTAAAGTTACATGGACCTCGGACGAATTGACTCTATTCTCCAATGCACCCACAAAAACGAGCACTTCAATTATCCTTTCAACCATAGAACGACGAATTGAGGTTTATATCGGCGATATATATCAAAAACCAAACGACAATTTCCTGAAAACGAGCATCAATGTTGAAAAACCAATCGCCCTGGACGCGATCCTCGACAACAGCATGCTGTACGTCTTCTCCACATTCTCCATGCTTATAGCGGGCCTGTCTTCATATGCTCTCCACCAAAGACAGGTCACGCGGCGCCTGCGAGAGGCCGAGCGCCTCGCGAAAGAGAATATTAACCGCCTCGAGCTGGAAAAGCGGCACGAACACGCGTCGCGAGTCTACGCGATTGGGGAAATGGCGGCAGCAATTGCTCACGAGCTGATTCAGCCACTGACAGCCATTCTCATCAACAGCCAAACTGGTGTGAAGTTGATGGATGCCACGTCGACACCCCAGGCGAACGTGACGAGTATTCTTTCCTCGAACGTGAAAGACGCGCAGAGAGCGAGCGAAATCATCAGGAATGTCCGAAGCTTCGTAAGCCCGAAGCCAACAGACACAGCCTGCACCGACATAGTTGCGGCGATACGTGAGGTTGTCACCCTCATGCAAGCTCTGTTCGCAGAGTGTGGTTTCGAAATCGCACTCGATTTCGACGAGGGACCGCTGCTTTGCAAAATCGGCAGAGTTGAATTTGAACAGGTCGTTTACAATCTCGTTCGCAATGCGTTGGAGGTGGGCGAGCATCTTGACGCCAAAGACCGGATTGTCGCGATCAGTGCTCGGCGCACTGACGATCGTATTTCTATACAAGTACGGGATCGGGGACCTGGTATCGAGGAGAATATGCTGCAGAGCCTCTTTGTCCCATTTTCGACGACTAAAGTTTCGGGTATGGGTTTGGGCCTTTCTCTTTCTCGCCGTATCGTAGAGCGCGCTGGAGGGGAGCTTTCTGGCCAGAACCATCAAGGTCGGGGAGCGATCTTCGAGATAGTGTTACCAAAGGCGACGGGCGGGATAGCGTCGTCAAACCGGCGGCAGCCGCTTACAGTCGACGAGGCTCGATGTCACCGCGAGACAAAGCAGTCCTAAGGCGTTGATGTGGCCGTCGCTAGAAGGCGACCAAAGCGCCCACAATTGTCCTACTGAAATCGAGAAGGCATTGTGTGGGCACCGAAATTTGCCACGCAGCGGCCAGGACCTACAACAACGAACGGCCCGGTAAGGGCATCGGCGGCCTCAAGCCCGCAAAGAAACTGACATGGCCGCGTGAATTCTACTGTGGAGCTCCGTTGAAAACGGGCGGATTACCAACTCGGCGTGGCCGAGAAATCAGCCAGTCTCGTGGCGATTTGGTCGTCGGTGTCGCAGGCCACGCTCGTCGAAGTCATCGATCGGATGCTGGAGCTTGGCCCATCTATCGCCGATACCCTTTCGAAAGCGAGACCGATGTGGCTGAGAAGAAACGCCATGCGTTTTCCTCGATCCGTTGACCCATCGAGGTTGATCAGAAATGTATCGGGGCTGGGCCGGCACATGCCGCGCGTGTAATGTTTTCTGGGCGGGAACGAAACTCATCGAGGCTTCGGGGGTCGTGGCAATCGCAAATAACACCGGCCCTTAAAATCTCCGCACTCTGTCCACGATTATACGCTTTCGTAAGATTGTGCTTTTCTACGAAGGCCCTATCGCGCTAGCCGAACCACTGAAAGCCAGTTGAAAGCTTCGAGCGGCTACCAAGGAGCTGCATCGTGGAGGAAGCACTTGTATCGTGATGACAGGCGATGCGTAACTCATACTGGAGGAGACCTTAATGCGTTCGTCACGCAGTCTTTTTAATAGCATCGCTGTTTCCGCACTGATCGCCGCCGCGTCGTTTGGTGCATCCACGGCCCGCGCCGCTGACAAGATCACCATCATGGTTGGCGGTTACGAGAAGCAAATCTACCTGCCTGCAAAGCTCGCCGAATCCCTCGGATACTTCAAGGATGAAGGCCTGGACGTCGAGCTTCTGAATGAAGCCGCAGGCGTCGACGCCGAGAACCAATTGCTTGCAGGTGCCGTCCAGGGCGTTGTTGGTTTCTATGACCACTGTGTCGACCTGCAGGCCAAGGGCAAGTTCGTCGAGTCCATCGTGCAGTTCAGCCAGGCACCAGGCGAAGTTGAACTCGCCTCCACGAAGCAACCGGACATCAAGTCGCCGGCAGACTTCAAAGGTAAGAGCCTTGGCGTAACGGGTCTTGGCTCGTCCACCAATTTCTTGACCCTCTACATGGCCTCGAAGGCTGGGTTGCAGCCCGGCGACGTCGTCACCATCCCCGTAGGCGCAGGCGCGACGTTCATCGCCGCCATGCAGCAGGATCAGATCCAGGGTGGGATGACGACCGAGCCGACGATCTCGCGCATGTTGAAGACAGGAGAAGCAACTGTCCTCGTAGACATGCGAACTGTCGAGGCGACGCGACAGGCGCTTGGCGGCACCTATCCGGCGGCATCGTTCTACGTCGAAACCTCCTGGGCAGATGCACACAAGGACGAGGCCCAGAAGCTGGCCAATGCGTTCGTGAAGACGCTCCGCTACATCAATACGCACTCGGCGGCCGAGATCGCAGACAAGATGCCTAAGGACTTCTACGTCGGCGACAAGGACGGGTACGTCAAGGCACTCGACCAGGGCAAGGGAATGTTCACGCCAGACGGCGTGATGCCGGAAGACGGTCCCAAGACAGTCCTGGCGGTCCTTTCGGAATTCTCGAAGAACGTCAAAGGCAAGCAGATCGACTTGTCAAAGACTTACACGACTGAGTTCGTAAAGAACGTAAAGTAAGTCACGTTGCGCCACTTCCGTCAGTCGGAAGTGGCTCCCACCCTGGGCATCGCGTGTGCGCCCCCAAAACCACGCACAGGTATCACCATGAATCAGGACAACAAGCAGATCCCAGCGATCGAGCTGGTCAATGTTAGCCGTCGCTTTGTTTCCCCGACCGGAAAGTCATTGACGGCACTGCGCGATTTCAACATGACGGTTGGCCGCGGAGAGTTCGTCGCGGTCGTCGGCCCAACGGGTTGCGGCAAGTCGACCACTCTCAATCTGGTCACAGGTCTTGCGAAGCCAAGTGCAGGTGAAGTTCGGTTGATGGGCGGCCCAATCAACGGCATAGACCCTCGTGTTGGCTTCGTGTTCCAGACCGACGCTCTCTTCCCCTGGAAGAATGTCCTCGACAACGTCATGTCCGGTCCACTCTTCCGTGGCAAGTCGCGGGCTGAAGCCGAGAAAGGTGCAAAGGATTGGCTCGCACGCGTCGGGCTATCCAAGTTCATCCATCACTATCCCCATCAACTGTCCGGTGGAATGCGCAAGCGCGTTTCGCTCGCGCAGACGTTCATCAATGAACCTGAAATCCTGCTGATGGACGAGCCGTTCTCGGCCTTGGATGTCCAGACCCGCACTGTAATGCACGAAGAACTCCTGAAGCTTTGGGCGGATCGGAAAGCATCGGTCATTTTCGTCACCCACGACCTCGAAGAGGCCGTCGCGCTCGCCGACAAGGTTTACGTGCTGACCGCAGGTCCGGCGACCGTGAAGTCGGTTTACACGATCGACCTGCCCCGCCCGCGCGTTGTGTCTGAGATCCGTTATGACCAGAACTTCATCGACTACTGCAAGACGATCTGGGACGACCTGCGGCAAGAGGTCGAGACCAGCTATAGGCGCGCAAGCGAAGCAGCCTAAGGGAGGCAATCAGACATGGCATACACGACTTTCGAGGCCCGAACCGCGCCAATCTTCTCCGCCGGCACCTCTGATGCCGAAATTGAAGCTAGTGCGCTGAAAGCCATAAAGCGCCGGAAGAACCTCGTTCTATTCTGGCAGGTATTTATCCTGGTAGCTGTCGTCGGCATGTGGGAGCTCTCCTCCAACATGCACTGGATAGATCCGTTCTTCTATTCCAGCCCCAGCGAGGTGATGCAGCGGCTTTACGAATGGGCGACGCAGGGAACCACTGAAGGCTCGCTCTGGTACAATCTCTGGGTCACAATGGAAGAAGCCCTGATCGGGTTCTTCGCGGGATCGATCACCGGCGTTTTCGTCGGCATCGGCCTTGGCCGCAACAAGTTCCTGTCGGACATTTTCTCGGTCTATATCAAGGCGATCAACTCGATCCCGCGTGTGGTTCTCGCGCCGATCTTCATCATGATCATGGGCCTTGGGCTACCGTCCAAGGTTGCCCTCGCCTTCATCATGGTGTTCTTCGTGGTGTTCGCCAACGCCTTCCAGGGCGTCCGCGAGGCGGACCGCAACATGATTGCCAACGCTCGCATCCTGGGAGCATCTGACTGGCAAGTAACGCGCACAGTTGTGATCCCTTCTGCCATGAGCTGGATCTTCGCCAGCCTGCACGTATCCTTCGGCTTTGCGATTATCGGTGCGATTGTCGGCGAGTTCGTCGGAGCTCGGTTCGGCATCGGCCAGTTGATTTCAATCGCAAAAGGAACATTCGATGCTGCCGGAATGTATGCCGCGATCCTGCTTGTGATGGTCGTTACGCTTTTCGCGGAATTCATCATGACGTTGATCGAAAACAGGCTCGCCAAATGGCGTCCGCAACAGCACATCGACACGCAATAAGCACCTAGTCCTCCCAAGGACCATGGGGCTGGGTTCGTACGGGCCCGGCCTCATCTATTTCTTGCGTAAACCGCAATAATCTATTGCTTTTAAGCAATAGATTGCCATCACACGACACGTGTCCAGCAATTCCTCCTTCGCAGAGAGTCGTCGTTCAAATTCGGTGCGCGACGGCATGTCTGAAGAATCGAAGCTACGAGGTGTCCGACCCGTCCACTTATCCAGCGCGGCAACTGGGCCCCGTCGGCTCGAAGCTGGGATTTTGGCCAAGTTGAAGAACGATTGGTGAACGTCAGGGTTTGACTTGCGCGTTGAGCAGCATAGTCACATTGTCGGCGGTAAACTTGAAGCCTCGGCGATCGGGAATACGCTCCACCGAGATTGGATATTTGGGCCGCCGCGGATCAATGCCCGTGATCCGGAAGCGCTCACCGCTGGCGATAAACTCGCGTCCGAAGTCAGTCGCTTCCAGGCCGTACTGTTCGGCCAGCAGAGCGAACATCTCCTTTTTCAGATTAAGCGGCTTTCCATCTGGTGCGGGAATACTGACACGAAACGACGGCTCGAACGCGAAGCCGGGCTCCAGGCCACGCCATCCGGCGCTTTCGATGACCAGTCCGTGATCTGCGGCGATCGTTTTGCACGCTTCGAGCATAAGGGCCTGGATTTTTTCGCATGAAGTTGGTGTCAAACGGGTGACGCGGGCGGCCTTGCTCATTGGGGAAACACCTTTACGGACCTGATAGACCGTGCCGCGCGATATGCCGAGATCACGGGCAATCTGGCTTGGCCCGTGGCCCTGTTGCAGACGAAGCAGGATTTCTGCGCGGTCAATCTTCGGCGGGCGGCCCTTGTAGATGCCACGTTTCCTGGCAGCGGCGATGCCTTCAGCTCGTCGCTCGCGCCGCAGATTGGTCTCGAACTCCGCGAGGACGCCGAGCATGTCGAAGAACGCCTTTCCAGCGGCTGTGGAGGTATCGACGGGCTGCTCGGTGGCCACCAGATGCGCGCCCTTGGCCTTAAGCCGGTCGACTATCACCTGAAGATCGCGCAGAGATCTGGCCAGCCGGTCGATGCGGGTGATGACGAGGGTTTCGCCGGCATGGATGAAGTCGAGGATGGTCGTCAGTTGCGGCCGGCCTTCGAGCGAGGCGCAATATCACCACGGAGATACGCCGCCTGAATCCAGTGTGGCCATAACGATATCTTCCATGAGCGGAATGTCCTGTAGATGATGCTTGTGCATCAGCGCGAAGGCTGCGGCTGCCAGTGCTTTTGACATTCGCTCCTTCTTGGCCGATTTGAGAATGATGGCGGTTTGCAAAAATCGTCTCGCCCAAATGTCTCGCCGCCCTTCGAGAAAGGCCCAGATCCTTTTTTCAACTGTTCGCGACGAGCGCGAGCCCTGGAGAATGGTGCGTGTTTCTGCTGTGTCTTCAAACCAGCTATCGGCGAACGGGACGAGCGCATCCAGTGCGGACTCGTTGCGAAGCATCCGATCCAGTTGTGCCGCTGTCGCATTCTGGATTTCCCTTTGTGGATCGGCATGTTCCAGCAAAGCCTGCAGATCTCTTTCCTGGGGCTGCAATTGGCTCAAGCCGCAAGCCTCCATGACGTCAATGAAGCCAGGCGCGGGTGGATGGCCGTTTTCCATCCCATCCGCCAGAGCCGCCTCCAGCAGCAGCTCGGCAGCCATTCTATCTATTTTGACGCTGTTTGTTTCCTGGCGAGAATAGGAGATGATGCTGTTTGCCTCGCGCTTTGAGCGGCAACGAATGACAAAGGCATCTTTGATGCCGTAACCGGTCTTTAACAGGATCATCGCAACAAATGTCCGGTCTTGCAGTTTTCCGACGATCGTAATGCCCTGCGCTCCGACACCGTCAGCCGTGGTCGCCATGATGTCGCTGACGATCGGCTTCGCCCTGTTTTGATTGGAAACATCGGCAAGACCTTGTCGCCGAGCCAGCTTGCTAATGTCATCGATAGCCGTCCGGGCGGCGCTCGCCGGCAACCAGCCACGAATAATCGGTAAATAGGATAAGGTTTCAGGCGCCAGCTCCCCGCGCATGAGCCTTTCTCGTAGGCCGGCAGCCACGGCCTCCCGGGTCAATGCTGCCCCAGACACCAGCCAATAGAGCGCGCAGCGTTCCAAAAAGGGATTATCGAGGCTCATAAGATGATGAATAAACCCGGCTTTGACATCGTCCGGCATTCCTGCCGTCATCTCATCCAGGCCGCTGAAGAACTCGTACGGGCCACCACCTTCAGCCTCAACTTCCGCCGCTAGAACGGCAAGTGCGCCATCAAGATCCGGCATCGCAACCTCGACGGCGGCGCTTTCCCCCTCCGGATCGAGCATCAGGATGTCTGGCACGGGCAGCCCGGAACGGCGATACAGACCCGCGATTTTCAAACGGTGGAGCGGCTCGAACGCGTCGGCGGCAATGTGAGCTTTGATGGCCTTTTCTGCATTTTCCAGGAAAGCCATTCCATATGAGCTGTCATTCTCGATGCCCATTCGGGCCTCATCCAGCAACAATCCGAACAAGGTTGCCGCATCAGGATGATTGTCCATGGACTGCACAACCTCCGCAACGATGGCGTCGCAGGCCATGCCATCGGCCAGGAGATCATACTTTGCTCTCTCGAACCAGAACTGGAATTGTGCCGACGACAACCCGTGCTGGTAGAGAACATTCAGGCATGCTTCAGCGATCTTGACCATTATCGTCTCCAAAAGTTATGCCGCCAGCCGATCAAAGTCGATCCGACAATTCAAATCGAGATCGAATCGACCGTGTGGATTGACGTGATTGTAGATGAGCGGGGTGAGGTCCCGATAGTCTTCCGGCGCCATCCGGCCGGCCCATTTCAGTTCCACCAGCACGGTCTGCAGCATGCGCGTGTTCACATAGACCAGTGATGCCTGCAGCAGGTGCAAAGCCAAGGCGGAGATTTCCTGCTCATCGATGCGGTTGGTGGCGATCTCGCTGCCCTTGCCGAAGAACACAAAACCGTTGGCGCGGTTCCAGTTCTCGACGATGTTCAGCCCCTCGTTGATTTCCTGGCGAAACGCCTCCTGGCGAAGGTACCGGCACAAGAAGATCGTCTTGACCGCACGGCCGAGTTCGCTCAGCGCCTTATAGGTCGGATGCGTCACCTCAGCGCGGGCAAACCGCCGCAGGATGGCCTCCGGATCCGCCGTTCTCGTCTGCATGGCGGCGGTGTATTTGACCATTTCGTCATACTGCTGCTCGATCTCTTCCCAGCTGATCCCGCTGGAAAGGATCGGCAGGAGATTCGATTTCGAAGGCGTCCAGCAAACCGGTATTGGGCGCTGCCTCCTTCAGCACATCGAGCAGCCCTGTCATCGGCCAGCGTTGACCGATCTCGCCCTTGACCGCTTCCAGACCTTTCGGCTCGGCCAGGGGCTTGAACGGTGTGATCGATATGCGGTTTTCGCCGCGCCACAGCAGCCTGACCTTGTCGTTTCGCGGGATCGTCTCGTTCAGAAGCCGCAGTTCGTCTTCCAGCTCCGCCCGAATGCCAGCTGTGAAGGCGCGTGCGTCCGGGGTCAGGTTGAGGCCGGAATAATAGGCGTCACGCCGGACTTCGAAATCCCTGGGAAGATCATCGTCGGGATTACGGTAACGATCAGCACCAAACACCCAGATCCCCTTGGAGCGGATGCAATCGCGCAATTGCGTGAGCACGCAAAGCTCATAGCTGATCCGGTTGACCCGACCGTCGTCATCGATGACAGAGCTGCGCCATCTGGCTGGGACCACCTCGTCGATAGGCACATCCTGCGCAGACACAGACCGGCATCCGTCATCCATCTTGCTTCTGATCCATTCCAATGCCGACAACACCAGACGCCAGACCATTATTCGACCGGAATTCCATTACCGAGAGCAGGCTAGGCAACATGCGCCGGTAATGATTGGCCCAGGACGCCCGCATCACCTTATATATCGGCCGGTCGAGAGCGCCTTTCGTCTGGCTCTCCTTGATGATGGCAGCAAGCTTTTCCTTGCCGATGATCGGGAAGATAACATCGCAGACCCGCCCCGCCGGTTCGTCGATCGAGACGACGGCAATGTCGACCAGCACCTTTAGCTTGCCATAGACGCGCTCGATATCCTTGGCGATTTCGCCGACCACCTTGCGTTTCGAGCGCGAGCCGATCTTGTGGATCGTCTCGATCAGCAGATCGACCATGGCGTCCGTGAGCTGCGCTTGTCCTGTCGAAAGATAGATCGCGTAGAGGCCGATCTGTTTGGCCGGCGCGTGCCGGCGCATCTCCCAAGCCTTTTCGCCGGAGACACGGCGAACGATCTGCTCCGCCGATGCCTTGCCCGCGGTCGCCAGAATATTCTGTGGCAGATCGAGCTTTCGGATGAAGGCAAGCTTCGCCGTCATGCCAAGGATGTTGTCGAGTGATGCCTGTCCAGCATCACCTCCCATCGTGTTGAAGCCGGTCGGACCGTCCGGATCGGTGATCGATCCTTCCAGCAATGCGACGGCGCGTTCAGACAGGCGAGCGCTGGTCTCGGCCATCAGGTCATCGAAATAGCGCTACCGTTGCGAACGCACCAAGCGTTCGAGTTCTTTCGGCGACGGACCGTATATGCACCGATCCCGGCACCAGAGAAAAACCTCATCCAGCATTGCGCCGGCCGACTGCCCGGTCGGGCACAACTCGGCAGGCAATCCATAACGTCAGCTCCTCCCGATCGGCGCGCTTCATCTCGGCGCAATGCCGGCGCGCAGTTCGACCAGCGAAATCGTACTCGTGCATGGTATCCGCATCAAATCCAAGCTGCTCGGCCAAATATGAGACACCATCGGCGGGAATGGCACTGTGATCCTATGCGAAAAAGCCGTACGCGGCGAAAAACTTCAGCTGAACTGCCAGACCAAGGCGCGCCGACGTCGGTTTACCGGTTACAAATTCGATATCGGAAAAACTCAAGCTCCACCGCTCGGCCAAATCTTCATGCGAAATGCTCAAACTCGTCACTCCACTCCACAAAACAGAAGCGGAATGTCGGCCCCCGGCAAATCACACGTCAACTATCCCCGCAGCGTTCCCACAACGTTCTTCAACTTGGCCAAAATCCCAGCTTCGAGCCGACAGGGCCAACTGGGGCAGCATCTTTCCTCGTGGGCACCCAGCCCTTGTAAGACCCTTTCTGATGCAGCCCTGCGCAGGGCCAGCTGCTGACGTAGACAACCGCAGTGTGTCGTCGCTTATCGTCAACGCAGCGCCACCATTGAAAACCAGGATGGACCGATGCTAACCTATGCGTGTTATTCAGCTGCGCAGAGTTGCCCGGGGATGGATCCAGTCCATTGCTTTGTCGACTAAATGCCCGTATATGTTGTGCAGTCGGTGATTAACGTGGGTAATACCTCCCATCCCATGCACCGACCGTTCCCCTCTGGAGGTTTCAAACCTCCACACCTTGGGCCTCGACTGTCGATGGCCCTATTTTTTTGGTGCTAGCCAATCATCTGTTGCGACAGACCGGCCTCCGGGTGGCTGAAGGGCCCTCAACTTGCCTTGACCTGTCAGCCTGGTTTCTTGCGAGGCTGAGCATGTTGGGGCCTGCTAACACGCACAGTGTTTGGCTCTTGCAGGCAGCCGAACGGTTACCACCAGTCCGCCACCCTTGGCGTCATCCAGCCAAACGGTTCCACCGGCACCCGTCGCAACCTCAAGAACGATGGCTAGCCCCAAGCCGCTTCCCTCCCCTTCGGTGCCGATAATGCGATAGAAGCGCTCGAGGACGTGCTCGCGCTCCATTGGGTGAATTCCCGGCCCGTTGTCCTCGACACGAAGCACGGCTGTCCCATTTTGTCGCGTTACGGCCACAGTGATCCGGCCCGGCGCAGGCGTGTAGCGGATGGCGTTGTCAACGAGGTTTACCAGCATCTCCCGCAACATGGTGCCGTCGCCCTCAACGTCGACGGAACCATTCTCCTCGAGCCCGATGTCGATGCCGCGGCGAAGCGCTTCCTCGGCTTGCGTGCCCAGTACCTCCCTTGCAACGGCGACGAGATCGACAACGTCTGTCCGTGGCCGTCTGCTTCCAGGCTCTGCACGGGACAGGGTTAGGAGTTGACTGGCAAGTCGCGATATCTGATGCGTGCTGTTGCGAAGCGCCTGTAGGGCCTCATCGCGGCGCTCTGTATTTTTCTCCCTTGCCGCAACGCTGGCCTGCGTTGAAATGAGCGCCAGGGGCGTGCGGAGTTGATGTGCTGCGTTCGAGACAAATCGCCGTTGAGCGGCCATTTGGTTTTGGACCCGCTCCATATGGTCGTTGAGCGCGAGAACAAGTGGGCGCAGCTCGGATTGCACCATCGACGGTGACAAGGGGTCGAGCCGATCTCGACCTCTCTCACGAACCGCATCGCGCAATCTAAGCACGGGAGCGAGCCCACGCTGGAGACCAATAATCGTGACAACGCCCGCGAGGAGGACGAGGACAACCTGCTTCGTGAAATCCGAGAACCATAGACGGCGCCGCAACGCATACTGAGCGTTGTGCGTGACCGCAACCGTCACGGCGATTTCGCCGTCTTTGGGGAGCCCAACAACCGGGTGGTTCAGCGTGAGCGCTCGTACCCCGGCATTACGAAAGGCGCGATCCTGCCCTACCCGTTCAATAGTCGGCAATGGCAGTTCGGGATATCCCGCGACTAGATTTCCCCAAGCCGTAATGACTTGGTAGAAGACTTGATCCTCGTATCCGGTATCGAACATTTCGATTGCCGCAGGCGGGACATCAACCTCAACGGTACCTCCTGCGTCAACGCGAACCGCTTCCGCGATGACGCGGGCCGAGGCAAGCAAGGTATGATCTGTAACAAGCTTCGACGCGGCGTCTGCGGTTCGGAAGCTGTCGTAAAGATTGAAGCAGATCGCACCGAAGAGCGTCAGGATCACCCACGCAAGCAGTTGCGCTCGCAGGCTTTCGCGAAGCCGCCCAAAAACCGACCGCGGATAGTTGTACCACGCCAGCCGCATATCACTGCGCATCTCGGAGCAGATAGCCTAGACCACGCAACGTCGCGATCTGCGCTGAGCTTCTCTCAAGCTTCTTGCGCAGACGGTGAACATAAATCTCGATTGCAGTCGGGTCGGCCTCGTCATCGAAACCGAATACGCTTTCGGACAGCGTGGCCTTTGACACCGTGGTCCCCACCTTCATAACCAGGTATTCCAGCACCGCGTGTTCGCGCGGAGTAAGGGCTAGCGGTTCACCGCCGATGAAGAACTGACGCGTTGAGCCAGCAAATCTCAGATCGCCCACCATGATTTCGGGCGCGGCCCTGTCTTGCCCGCGCCGTACGACCGCTCTGATCCTGGCTTCCAATTCCGCGATTTCGAAGGGCTTCGCGAGGTAGTCGTCCGCGCCGCCATCAAGCCCGGCTACCCGACCGTCAAGGCTGGCATTGGCCGTCAGAATAATCACGGGCACCTTCTCGCCACTTTGACGGATGCGTTTCAACAGCGTCATGCCATCGATCTTGGGAAGGGAGAGGTCAAGAATGACCACCGAATAGCTCGCGACCTTGAGCATCAACTCGGCATCTTCGCCGTCGAAGGCGATGTCCACTGCATACTGGGCTTGCCGAAGCGCCTTGCCGAGCCAATCGGCAAGTTCTTTATTGTCTTCAACGATCAAGATTTTCATAGTCTGTCCCTAGCACATGCGAGCCGTTTGTTGAATGCGAGAGAGCTTCAATACAAACCCATGTGTGCGAGATACCTTAAGACCGTCGAGAGTCGGCGGCGGTTAAGACGGGCTTTCGAGATAACCCGGCAGAACTGCTGGATTAACGCGCCGCGCCGTATAGGCTGGGCGTTCACCGCGGCCAGCCGACTTTCAGCTTGTCGGCAATCCGGGCTTCGACAATCAGCAATGCCATGAAGAGGATGATCGCCAATAGCCAGCCAAGCAACGCATCAGACGCGTAGTGTGCACCAACTGCGACACGCAAACCTGCCATTATCAACGAGCCTGCGACCAATGGCGGTCCAACCCACAGGCGAATACGGGACGGCAGCAGGAAGAGTAGACAGAGCATCCACCCTGCCCCGGAGGCTTCGCCAGAGACAAAGGAACAGTTTTTCGCACACTCGCCAACGAACGTCCCGGCTGCTGCAAAATCGAAGGGGCCGCCGAAGAGACTCGTCTGTACAGGCCGAGGTCTGCCCGAATAGGATTTCAGAAACCCGTTTACAATTAGTCCCGGCCCCAAGCAAAGGCTTACGATCGCAACCACTAGTCTGCCCATCGGAATGCGCTTGCGGATTTCCGTTGAAAGAACGCCACTCGCGCCGACCACGATAATCAGCGCTGCCGCTGCGTATGGAAGCACGTACAGTATCTGCCTTACGTGTTCGACGACCTGCAGTCGACGAAGTGGGAAGTACCCGCAGACAAAATCTGGAAGAGCTGCCTCACATAGTGGGCCGGTGAAGAAGAACGAGGACACCTCGACGTCAAGGGAAGGATGGAGATAGAACGTGGCCAGCAACGCGAACCATGCGCCGATTAGTGCGAGTACTGCTGTGGCCGGAGGGGCTGGCGTATAGACCGACTGTCTCACCATATTCAAATCTCAACGAATGAAGCCTGAGATTGTCGCGTATCCATCATCAGCCTGACAAACACCTGAACCGGCAAATCATACCGACGATGACCTTTTGCGACAGTTAACGGGTTGCTTCTGTCGGCTCGCTCGAGCTTTAGGACAGCGTCATATAGATCACGATAGCGACCATCAGCCCGAGGAAGAGCAGGCTCGTGCAGGGCGTTCCGAAAACTTTCCGCAATTTCCACACAGTGATTGAAGGGCAATTGTATCCCTCGGCTCAACCTACTCCCCGGCAACTTGCGAGGTATGTCTCCAGCCACGATATCAAATCGATCATCAATTTGCGTGCGACTGGCGACAAGGGAACATGCTATTTCGCGGAACTCGCGACCGCGGGCAAACTTGGCGTCGAGCATGTTGACTACCCGATGTCGGCCTCCCAGGTTCTCACACCTGAGCAGGCGGACCGTCTTGTAGAGCTCATGGCAAGCCTTCCGCCGAGCGGCAGCTATCTTACTATTTTGGCCATGTTGGTATCCCTCGTCTTTCGTCAGCATATGCCATGGATAAGAGCTGGGAAGATCTGGAAGATCATTTCGGGATAAGGGGTTAGGCTGGATTCTTCGGCCGTATCGCCAATCCGTCCGTCTTGCACAGTACGACGGGGTGCCGTCCTCGAAGATCAGCGAACTCTGCCCCGGCGGTGGCGATCTCTTAGGACTAAATTAGAAGCTGGCTTTTTTGGCCGATCGAAACACGGTCGCCTGTCGTGGTACCCGCCATCGCTTCCGAGGAACTCCGTTCGCAACGAGATGACGCCCACCAACCGCCTGAACCATGTAGCCGCTTCAGTTACGTCCCTTTCCGGGAAATGGCCGACATTTCGAACTGCACCCAGAAGACACGCCGACCGCACAGAACGGCATCACTCCAGAAGCGACGCGCCATGATCGTTAATTCTACTTGGGGGCCACCAAGGAACAGGCCAGGTCGCCGCATATACCGACTTAGGACTCTCCGCCCGGGCCGTCCATTCCGGACAACGGGCCGAGCGAAATCGCGATCGTAGCCGAATCTGAAGAATGTCCGCAACAACCTTCACCTCGTCTACTGCAGGGCCGTCAGGGCGAGGTTGGCGCGCTGGAGTCGATGCTGTATATCCTGATCCAACAGTTAATCAGCCGAAGCCTCGCCCGCAACAGCAGCAATTCTGCGTCAGCGCGAGCAAATCAACATCCTATGGCGCCCGCTTCAGGTTCGGGTCAGCAATTTACGCAATTTTTGAAGTACCGGTTTGGGGAAAGAGGCAGCGGAGGGGCATTCTATGAAGGGGACTTTTATTGACTACGAACTGCTGCGGCAGTTCGACCTTGACGCGTTCAGGAAAAGGGCACCCTTTCCTTGGGAGAACATTGGCGGCTTTTTGACCCGGGAGGGATTTCAGTCCCTCTATACCAACTTCCCATCGCTTGAGCTGTTCGAACACCACAACAATATACGTCGATCTCATGGTCAGCGCCCGCACAACCGCCACTATCTGGCCTACGAGGACTCGATCTATCATAGAGACAGGCCAGCGGAAGCGGGTGGCGTTGTCGGTCGCGAACAACTGCCCGCGGCCTGGCAGGGTTTCTTGGACGAACTAGAGACGAGCAAAGAATACCAACGTTTCATTCGCCGTGCGCTCGGAGTTTCCACATTCATCCCGCGCTATGCCTGGCACGTTGGCTCGCGGGGATCCGAGGTCTCGCCGCATCTCGACACCCCACCAAAGATCGGGACGCATATTCTCTATTTCAATACGAGCGATGATTGGAATCCCGAGTGGGGGGGCGCCACGCTGGTACTCGGCGGCAAGAAGATCGAAGCTATGAATCCCGATTTCGCGGACTTCGAGACGAGCACTGCGGCTCGTATCACCGACAACCACAGCTTTCTCTTCAAGAACACGTCGTCGGCCTGGCACGGCGCTACAGCACTTACCTCTCCCGACGACAGCTACCGCCGCCTCTTCAACATCATTTTTGAAATGCCGAGACGCTCCGTCGGGCGCAAGCTTGTCGATCGTGCACGCGCGCTGTTCAAAGTACCAGGTTAGTAGCACCACACCGGGCACTTTAACGTTCCTTCGCATTCCGTCTGCCCCTAAGCGCTCAGTTACCGTCACCCGGGGGGGTACCATATGTGGAAGCCGTTCACGACAGAACGCCTGGCAGGCAGACAATGCTCGGCGTCGTCGGCTCGTCGGTGAAAACCGGCAGCCGGCCAGTCGATACGGTCTTCAAGATCGCCCAGTGCGAGGACACTCTCTCGCGCCTCCAAAACTCAAAACCGAACTCCAGAACCTTAGCCAGTCCTGCGGTTCGGCCCGAGGAAACTCACGCGAAGGAGATTTCAGCGTGCAGCTTTCAGTTCGTCAAAGACACCCATTTTCTTCATCGAGCTCACCAGACCAGTAAGTACAATCACCGCAACGAAAAGCCCGACAAGCACCATCGCATAAGAGAGCTCCTGATCCGATATGGAATCTGCCGCCACCCTGTAGAACTCGGTAGCCACCAGCGCGATCAGCGTTGACGACATCGTCGAGTAGTCCTTGGCAATAACGCGCCTGATATTGAATGCCATTCCTTCCGTGGATGCCGAGAATGCACTCAGCTTGAGCCCCCACCTGGGGACGTCCCGGCAGTACGCGCTGTATGCCTCCCCGAACTTGTCAGCCAGGAATTCCTCTTCGGCGTAAATGATGCACTGGTAGATAAACCCGAACAACAAGCATCCGACGGCAACGACCACTGGATTGCCGTGGAACAGGAAGAGCCCGGAGTAGATGAGCATGTTCCCAACGTACAACGGGTTGCGGCAAACACCGAACATGCCTTCCGTGACCAGGTCCTTGGCATAGACCCGCTTATTCAGGCCGCCACGCTTGATGTAGGCATAACCGATCACGGTTGCGCGCAGTATCAAACCCGCGGATACGATGAGCAGTGCGGCGGCGTCTTTCCACCGTTCGAGCGTCGCACTGCCAAGAACCGTCGCGGCCGGCGGCGCAGCGACAAACAATGCGACAATGATGAGCGGAAACGCCTGGTTTCGATATTTGAAAAAGAAATTCCCGATCGACAGCATGAGATCCTTCATGGCTTCTTGTCTCACTTAACCGCGACGATGCCGCAGAAATTATACCAACGGAAGAACACTTCCGTGCTCTTGAAGCCCACCTCCTTGAGCAATTGGGTGTTCTCCTCGAGGCGGTAAGGGATGAGAACGTTTTCCAACGCCTCCCGCTTCTTTGATATTTCGATCGAGGAATACCCGTTACGCCGCTTGAAGTCGTAATAGTGGTCGATGAAGAGCCTGTTGAAGGTCGTGTCCTCGCTGGTCAACTTCTCGATCAGCAGCAAGCATCCGTGTTCGTTAAGACCGTCGTAGATCGTTTTCATCACCCGCTCGCGGAAGAGCGGACGTACAAATTGCAAAGTTAACAACATCGTCACGACGCTGGCGTTTTCCACGGAGAAGCCGCGGTGAAGGTCGCCTGTGACGAGCTCGATAGATCGGTTCGTTCCCGACTCCTCGATCTTCTCAGCAGCTTTTTTGAGCATCTCCGGGGCATTGTCGATACCGACGAAGTCCACGTGGTTGTCGACGACGTGGTCTAGTGCGAGGAGCGTCGTGGCCGTCGAGCAACCAATGTCGTAGAGGTTGGACTGAGGCTGAGCAAAGTCCCGGGCCAACTCGCAAACCATCCGCTGCATCTCTCCGTAGAACGGGACAGAGCGGCTCACCATGTCATCGAAGACATTCGCGACGGTGGAGTTGAATGAGAAATCCTCAACAGCATTGCCTTCATCGGCAAACACCTCGTCACGCGAGTTTGTATGCAGCACAAGACGGCTAGACTTATCGGTCATGTCCGCTCCAAATGTATAGCCATGTCAAAAGGGCGTGCTTTTCCCCTGCACACCCGGCGCGCTACGGTTTTGTCACAGCATTCTGACGGTTACCTGAAAGCGACGCCATTGACACAGCTGGCGGACTACATCGAAGGCGAGCCAGCCCAAAGATCCGTGCGCACCACACGTACTAAGCTGGCATATGTAGAATCGGGAGGCGACAATTGCCTGTGGCCGCCGAAACCATAGCGTGACCGCCAGTAAAACTGGCATTACCGACCGCCAAAGACGAGTTACAACGTCGCGAGGGCCCATAACGTCAGGCTGTTGCTGGATAGCCCGTTGCCTGCAAGCGAAACAGGAAGGGACAGGGCTTCGACCGCTCGGCGTGAAACCACAGAAAGACCGACCGTGCCCATGGTAATAAACAGAAGAACCGCCACCCCACAGAGGCGTTCCCCATCCTCGTAATGATCCAGGCAGGTTCGAGAGGCAGGCCAACATCCTCCGCGCGTTTCGACGAAAGAAGGAAAGTCTGATCCCAAGCTCGCTATCGTCCTCACCGACTTCAAGCAAGAAATGGAAGAGACCTGCGGTAGCCAACAGCGGCAAAGCAAAGGACATTGACCGATCGGCAACTGCCGAGTTCACTCGCGCTTTGCCAAACGGCCGTTTCATTGCGTGATACGCCCGCCTCATCGCCTGATCTTCTTCATTCGTGCGGAGAGTTCGTCTAGGTCGAAAGGTTTGACGAGGAAATCGTCCGCCCCACCCTCAATTCCCGCCAGTCGATCGCTGTATTGGTCCTGCGCCGTCATGATGATAACCGGGGTCTTGTCACCTTCCCTTCGGATAGCTCGCAGGAGGGATAGGCCATTGCCGTCCGGCAGCCACAGGTCCAGAAGCACCAGGTCATACTTCTTCGATGTCAGTCGACAGGCAGCGTCCTTCAGGTTCACACACCAGTCAACGCAATGCCCATCAGCCACGATATGAGACGATACCGCGTCCCCGATGTCGATGTTGTCCTCGACGACAAGCACATTCACCCGATCGCGCTCCTATCTGTTGTGTTGCTGTCGCGTGGAAACGATGTTCACGAATTTCGACTTCTGCACTTTGCGAATACGTCGAGCCGCTTGTCGTAAACCGACGTCTCCACGTTCATCATACCGAGCACGCTGTGGAACAGGTTGTCGTGAGACGTCGCGCCAAGTGCCTCTCTTCGGAGGCAATCCGTGTCCAGATCCATCGACTTACTGAAGTCGTTGTCAAACCACGTTAGGAACGGCACGTGCGTCTGCTGCGAGGGAGCAAACATGTACGGTGTTCCATGAAGGTAGAGCCCCTTCTCGCCGAGGGACTCCCCATGATCGGACATGTAGATCAGGCCCGTCGCCATCTTGCCCGACCGGGACTTGAGGCGGTCGATGACGGTCGCGATGAAGTCGTCCGTATAGAGGATCGAATTGTCATAGGCATTGACGATCTCCCCGGTCGAACACTTGCCAAGCTCAGGGGTACGGCAGTCGGGAACGAACCTACCTTGATGTTCGGGATATCGTAGATAGTAAGCGGGTCCGTGGCTGCCCAGCTGATGGAGTACCAGAACGCTATCGCCTTTGACATGGTCCAACCAGCCATCAAGCTTGTCCAGGAAGATGCCGTCCAGGCACTCGCCTCCCTGGCAGAATCGCGGATCTTTCGAATTCGCCAAGTCGAGGTATTGGACACGATCAGCAACGCCCTTACTGCCCGTATTGTTGTCGAACCAGGCAACGCCAATTCCTGCATGAGCCAGCACGTCTAGAAGTGATTCATTCGCCATAGCCTTTGCGTGGGTGAAATCCGCATGAGTGAACCGCGAAAACATGCAGGGAATAGAGGTCGCGGTAGCCGTGCCGCAGCTGGTTGTATTTGGAAAATAGATGACATTTGCGGCCTTGAGGCGCGGATTGGTTTCGCGCGGATATCCACCAAGCGAAAAATTCTCCGCGCGGGCAGTCTCGCCGGCGACAATTATCGTAACCCGCGGCTTGTTGATAGGCGGTTCGGGAGGTTTGACCGTAGCGTCGGCACCGACTGGCTGAACCACAATCGATGCCTCTTTCCCTGCGTTCAAGATGTAACGAACCGTGCTGACAATCGGCGTGACGGGATTGACGCTCCTTGTGATGTCCCGCCGTTCTCTGACGGTAGCGGTGTACTCCCTCGAATAGGTCACCCCACAGATTCCGAAGATCACGAGTGAGGCGGTGATTGCTGTCAGGTTCCAGATAACCTTTCTCAGGAACGGGCGGTGAACAATCCTTACCCAGCCGATCACAAGAGATGGCACGATCCCGAAGATCGCAACGTGAACAATGAATTCGAACGTGATCAGGTGTTGCGCTTCCGCAGGCGTTGTCTCCATCGCGTTGCGGATCATGTCACTGTCGATAACCGCCCCAAACGTGTCTGTGAAATAGGACGCCACGGCGGCGACGACGATCAAGAAGATCAAAAACGGCTTGATGAGGTACTTAGTCGAAAATGGAGTAATTACAGCAATGAACAGCGCCGACATCGCGAGGTACAACGCCCATAGCGAGCCGCTTCCGCTTCCGAGATAGTCAGTTGCCTTCCGCCAGAACGTGTTGTTGCAGAATAGTAGGATGTAGCAGCTTGTCAGTACGCAGAGCGGGATGCTTCCAATCCTCGGCCGCAGCGAGCTCGCATGTGCAGGCATGTTCGTCAATTTTACCTCTCCGATGCAAACACCCGTTTTGGAGAGAGTTGCTGACAGTTACCTGAAATCGGAAGAGATGAAGGTGATCCAACGGTCGCGGCTGCCGTCACTGGAGCCCTTTGCGTCGCTCAACGGCAATGTCGCCAAGAGGATGAAACGGACACAAATGGCCCCTGCACCAGGAATTGGCTGACGGCGACGCCTTCGCCGGTCATAAATGCCTTGCGATGCGTTCGATAAGGCGAGGAGCTTCCTCGGTGATCGCCAAGATGATGCCTGAATTAAGCGTGGAGGCAAAGTCAAGGCCGGCAAAGTAGAGGCCCGGCAGGAAGCCCAGCCGACGGATGATCTCAATCTATGGCTGGTGCGATGCAGGAAATCCGTAAGGTCTCTCCCTAAGCCGTTATCAACGAATTGGGGCGTCTCTCTCGAGCTTTCGCGCGTACTCAGTCAACGGATAGCACAGGGCAAAGAAGATTGCAGCAACGAGTCCGTAGACCTTGAAGGGCTCGAACGTGGCGTTATTGATCGCATTTGCTGTCCTCATCAGTTCCTCAAAGCCGAGAATGGACGTCAAGGCGGTGCTCTTGATCAGCTGCACCAGGAACCCGACGGTCGGTGCGCGAGTTATCCGGAACGCCTGAGGCAGGATGATAAGCCGAAGCTCCTGCAAGCGGTGCAGACCCAGACTTGCACCGGCGTCCCATTGTCCGCGTGGAAGCGCCTCGACGCCGCTCCGCCAAATCTCGGCCAGATAGGCACTGGCATAGAGCGTCAGCCCGCACACGGCAGCCGTCCAAGGCTCAATCCGGAATCCCAACATGGGCAATCCAAAGAACATCAGGAAAAGCTGCATGAGCAGAGGTGTTCCCTGGAATAGCGCTATGTAGCCTGACGCGAGCCGCCGTGGCCAAAAGGACTGCGATATCCGAGCAAAGAGGATTGCGATGCCGACCGTTGCCCCGCCGACAAAGGCGGCGATCGACAAGAGAACTGTCCAACGCGTCGCGAAGGCAAGATTGCGCAAAATATCCCAGAACGTGAATTCGATCATGATATTCCCGCTCCAAGAAACCGACGACCACCAGCGATCAGCAACCGCCTGAGGCTCGCCGACATGGCAAGATAGATCATGGTTACGACCAGATAAGTCTCAAATGAACGAAACGTGCGGGCCTGCAAAAGATCGGCCTCCTGCGCCAGTTCCCGAACGGAAATCTGTGAGACCACGGCTGATTCCAGCATCATGATGACGATCTGGCTTGTCAGGGCCGGGAAGATAACCTTTAGCGCCTGGGGCAAGACGACTTTAAAAAACACGTGTCTCGGCTTCAGCCCCAGCGCCAGTGCCGCTTCGCTTTGACCTTTCGGAATCGCATCCAAGCCGGCGCCAATGACCTCGGTCGTATAGGCCGCCATGTTGAGGGTCATGGCGAGTATTGCCGCTGTTACAGGATTGAGATGGATTCCAATGCTTGGAAGGCCAAAGAAGATGAAGAACAACTGGACAAGAAACGGCGTGTTCCGGATCACTTCAACATAGATGCCAACTGCCCGTCGCACCCAGCCGAACCGACCTCTTCGCGCAGCAGCACCGAAGACACTGAGAAGCGTCCCGAAGACTGTGGTGCAGACAATCAGGAAAAGTGTCATGCCCGCACCATATGCGAGCGCTCCCGCACCGCCCCAGAGCCAGTCGAAGCCAAGGCTATAGGACATCGCCAATCCTTTCACGGCGGGGAGCACTCATTTCGATCAATCCTTCAGGTTTTCAGGGTTGAGTGGCGTCTTCAACCAGGCCTTCGAGCTTGCGTCGAGTTTCCCCTCGGAGATCATCTTGGCAACGACGTCATTGACGGTGCTCTTGAGACCCTCCTCGCCCTTGCGGAGGRCGATGTGCGAAGGCGACGTCAAGAGCTGGAACTTTTGCTCGGGTTTCAACGCGTCCTGGCGTGCCAGGACCTGCGCTCCAACATCGTTTCCGACCACCATCAACTCGGTTTGACCAGAAATGAAGGCCTGTATGACCGAATTGTAGTTTTCGAAGCGCTGGATCGTTGCCGATGCCGGTGCTGCAGCAGTCAACGAGGTGTCTTCGAGCGTACCGCGGTTAACCGCAATTGTCTTGTCGGCAAGGTCATCCTTGCCTTTGATCGAAACAGCTGCCGGGCCTATGACCGCGATGTAGTACGGGGCGTAGGCAGCAGCAAAATCGATGACCTCGGCACGCTCCTTGGAAAAGCCGACGCTCATCAGAATATCGACGCGCTTGTCGTTCAGATAGGCAATTCGGTTTTGTCCGGTGACGCTTACGAGGTTGAGCTTCACACCAAGACTGTCGGCAATGCTCTGGGCGACATCGACATCATATCCCCTGAGGCTCATGTCGGCGCTGGCCGACGAGAATGGAGGGAAATCAGAGAAAATGCCGACACTGATTTGGCCGGCGGCCTTGATGTCGGCGAGGTCGTCGGCATGTGCCGACAGCCCGACCAGAGTAAATGCGGCAGCAGCGGCGATGGTTCTTCCTAGTTTGCTCATATTCATTTTAGGTTCCCTTTTTCTTGGTTCCGGATTTTGACGACAGGTCCGACTGTTTCAGGCGGCCCGCTTGCGTGCGGACGGACTGAACATGGCAAGGCAAAGCAGTTCGAACAGCACCTGTGCGGCTATCTGGGCAGTATTGGTAGTCGCGTCATACTGCGGCGCGACCTCCACCACGTCGCCGCCGACGAGATTAACGCCTCGGAAACCACGCAGCATAGCGAGAACTTCTCTCGGAAGCAGTCCACCAACCTCCGGTGTTCCCGTTCCCGGCGCAAAGGCGGGATCCAGGCTGTCGACATCAAAACTGATATATGTCGGGCCGGAACCGACAACCTCGAGTGCGCGCGCGATGACGGCCTTGATGCCCATCTCCGCGACTTCCTCGGCGTGTATAACCGTCATGCCCGAAGCGAAAGAGAATTCCCAGAGGTATTCGGCTCCTCCTCGAATGCCGATCTGGATCGTTCTCTTGGGATCGAGGACACCGGCGAGGACAGCCTCCCGGAACGGCGCGCCGTGATGGAACTTGGAGCCCTCATATGGCCCGGCCGTATCACAATGGGCATCGATGTGGATCATTCCAACAGGAGTACGGCTTGCAAATCCCTTGAGGATCGCGCCGGAAATGGAATGGTCACCCCCCACGGACAAGGGGATCACTCCGGTATTGGCGACCATGCGGTAGCAGGCCTCGATGTCCGCGTGGCAACCGGCGAGATCAAAGCGGCTTCTCATCGGAACGTCACCGACATCAGCGACCTTGAGCTTGCCCATCGGCGCGACCCGAAGAACATGCTCGTAGGGTCCGACACGTTCGATCGCCCGGACAGCCCTCGGGCCCAACCGTGATCCGGCTCGATTGGTTACGCCAAGGTCCATTGGCACGCCGATAAGAGCTACATCAAGGGCCTCCAAAACCTCCGGCCTGATGCCGTTCTCGATGAAGGACGCGCCAAGGAAGGTCGCCGGATCGGCAAACGGCCATTTGCGGCTGTCGCCATCCTTGAAGACGCTTGCAGCAACTTCGCGAAAATGTGGATCCTGCATTTCACCGCCGGCGGCATTGCCGAAGCGACGGCGTAGGTCCTCCAGAAAATCCTGGTCAATCGTCAAGATAAGCTCCCCCGTTTGATCCGAGATGCCATCATTCGCCGAGCCAAATGGCTTTACAACCTTGATATTTCGTGAGGGCCTATAACGATTTCTGATACTCAAGTCGCTCCCAGTGCAGCATTCAGCAGCGGGTCCGTTCAGAAAACCTTATAAGGCTGGACGTGGGGGGCGATTATGACATTACAGACGACGGCAAAGCTTCTGGCCGTTGCGCATGAACTTCAGATCGTACAATGTCCACGCTTAAGCCGAAGACGGAGACCGTCGCACGGCTGGTTTAACGCAGACGAAGAACCCGCCTAATGCTTGATCTCGATTCATATTTGTTGCGGGCGTTCCTGACGGTCGCCGAAATCGGCACGGTCAACGGCGCTGCTGCCAAATTGCACCGAACTCAAGCGGCAGTGAGCATGCAGATCCGCAAGCTCGAGGAGCTCGTCGGAGTAACGCTCTTTTCCCGGTCGTCCAAGGGACTTGAGCTCACCGCTCACGGCCAGATCATGGTGGCCTACGCCCGAGAGATCGTGGTCCTTTCCGACGAGGTCGGCCGTCGGCTCACCGGAAAGATACTTCAAGGGCGCATCCGTCTCGGAGTCGTCGAGGACTTCGCCGCCAGTCGACTGATAAATATCCTTCGTGACTTCAGGGCTCAGAACCCCAAGGTCGACATCGACATAATCGTCGAGCCCAACCGGCGTCTGGCAGAGATGTTTGAAGAAGGGAAACTCGATATCGTTGTTTGCGATATCACCGTCCTCAATCGGAAACCCATCCTGATCTGGACCGAGTATCTCACCTGGGTTGTCAGATCGGATTTCGTGGTCGACGCAAGCAGGCCGCTCCCGGTGATCATGTTTGATGAGAGCTGCCCCTGGAATGTCCGCACCATCGCGACGTTGTCGCAGCGGAACATTAAATGGAAGACGGCATGCGTTGCTTCCACGTTGGTCGCGATGGCAACGGCGGTAAGGGTCGGCATTGGTGTCGGTCCTATGCTTGAAGCCACTATCCCCGAGGGATGTCGTGCGCTGGACAAGGCCGCCGACCTACCTGGCGCAGTGCGGATCGAGATTGGATTCTATGCCCAGTCCGAGGCATCCGAGGGCGTCCGTTATCTTGTCGAATTCGTGTCACGGCACACCGCCATGGCGGACCGCCCATAACGACCCGTTATAGCCGCGAAAAATAAAACAGCCTGTTCAACTGGCGCGATGGCTGCAATCTGACCTTCGGCAGCAACCGGCATGCCAAGTGAAACAAGGATACCGGCCGATGGCTATCGAGCACTCGTCCGTGGACGAGGAAACGCCACTCCAAACAGTCCATATTATCGGCCAGATCGCCAGCTCCGCCGCGGGGGACAGCGTAAGTGCGCAGACGACCGAAATTCTTCATCGCATTGATGCCCTTCTCAAAGAGGCGGGCACCGATAGGGACGAACTGATTCAAGCAAATATCTGGCTTCGGGATCTCATGGGTTTTGACGAAATGAATGCCGTTTGGGAAGGATGGGTAGCTGCCGGCACGACACCTCGGAGAACCACTTTTGAAGATCGGACACTGCCACGCTTGTGCGATATCCGGGTAGACGTGATCGCTTGGCGGAAAACCGATGAGTTTGCTTCGCCGTGAGGCGGAGCCTGGGGTCCCTGGATTGCTCTGGCAGCCATCATTTTGGTAGCTGCATTTGCGTGGATCCAGTGGGGTGGCACGGCAACCGACCCAACTTCAACAGCATCCACAACGCCCCCGATTTCTCGATCTATTCCGAAGCCAGTGTTTCCCGTAACCCCGCCGGCCGCCGCTCCGGCAAATCCGTCAACCGGTACTCAGCCGTAACGGCGCGACGATGGGATGGCCGCTTGGAACCATCGTGGCAGTTTGCTCGAGACCTTCATTTCACCTAAACCGTCGTCATTTTCCTCTGCAAGGTGTGGCTTGGATGGCGGTGACTTTGCCATCAGGCGATTAAAGTGAAAGCTCAAGAAAACAATTCAACCCGATATGACAATGGGCAAAGGAATACGCGGTTGAAGAGAGCTTGACGTGATGGGGCATCACGTCGGCATGTCTTTGACTATCGGGGCGGGAGCGGAAACCAAAATCATCGACAACATGCGGCCTAGGCAACCTCTCAAGGAGAGCATGGTGGCTATCGGCACTCGTTACCCGCCCACGGTGTCGCCCATCCAAGCGCGGAACGCCAAATTATCCGCCAGGATCATTAGCAGCATCTTGGAAATCCCTTCGATTCAAGTCAAATTCAAGCCGCTCTAGTGTTTGGGGAGGTTTCGATGGAAAACCACGAGCCATTTTTGCACGAGGCAATTGCACTTTCGAAATCCGCGGTGGAACACGGCGACGAACCGTTTGGGTCGCTGCTGGTCAAGGACGGCGACATAATCCTGCGCGCTGAAAACAGTGTCTATACCGGCCACGACATGACCAACCACGCCGAGATGAATTTGGTTAAGCTGGCGGCGAAGCACTACGATACTGCTTTTCTCGATCACTGCACGATTTACACCAGCACGGAGCCTTGCGCGATGTGCTCGGGGGCAATTTATTGGTCGGGTATCGGGCGCATGGTGTTTGCGTGCTCGGAAACGCGGCTTGGCGAGATCGCTGGGATCGGGTTGAACGTGCCGAGCCGGTCGATTTTGCAAACCGGCGCGCGCGTCGTCACCGTGGTTGGTCCGACGAACCTTCAAGACGAAGCCGCAAAAGTACATCAGGAATTCTGGCCGAAGCATCTTGGCAGGGCATAGCAAGATCAACGTTTGTCCCCTCCGTCTTCGTACCCGTCATATGTACCAGCCCGCTCCAAAAGGCTACGTCGACGCCGATTGTCAGCTTTGCATCCTGGACCTCGCCGCCGATCGCTGGACACGCACCGCACGCCAGTCGTCTCACAGCATATGCTGCCGTTCGAAATCTTCACCGCAGCCAATATTTGACAGCTAAAGAATCTGCGATCAACGCGTTTCGGCGTCCAATGGCCTGAAGGTCGCTCCCGGGGAGCGAAACGCCTTTAGATCGACCCAGATCCCGAGCCAACGTTTGTCTAACCGATCGCTAGCCGATTCCGGTAACAGCCTATGGTCCGCGCTCCCCGCGGTCATTGCACTCAGCGCTGGGTCCGCGCAACTGCCAGAGACGCTCCCACCACCAGGGCACGCAGACCCAAGTAGTCAGGCACGGCCGGCCGGTTCTGGAGGGTCGCACTGTTGGTGTGGGTAATAACAACAACAGAGGCACCAGCAGCCTCCGCGGCATGTATCCCCGCGTCAGCATCCTCGAAGACCAGGCATCGCGTGGGAGAAACGGAAAGAAGTTCGGCGCCGGCAAGAAACGGGTCGGGCTTCGGTTTTCCTCGACTTACATTCTCCGCGGCAATGATGGCCTTCGGTTGCGGCAAGCCGGCGGCTGCAATACGCCTCAACGCGAGCTCCTTCGGCGCAGAGGTCACTACCGCCCATTTCCCACTTGGAAGCGATGTCAGGAACTCGAGCGCTCCGGGGATTGGAACAACGCCGTCGAGATCCGCGAGCTCGCGTTCTGTGATTTCGGCGGCGGCCCTTTCCGGATCAATTCCCGAAGCCCTCAGGTCAGCCATCGTGTCCTCCACCCGCCGACCATGATAGGGCGGTGTCGGAATTCCGTTGTACCTTGCCCAGCCTCCCCAGACGCGCTCCGACGCAGCACTGGAATCGAGGATCGTTCCGTCCATGTCGAACAGGAACGCGTCAAAGGATTGGGTTTCGAGCGGATTATACGATAACATTCTTTCTCTTCTGCCTGATGAACGAGTAATTGAAAGGAATGTGCCGTCGAGGCGCGGTCCCATTGGCGTGCGGACTGGAGTGTTGGGTGTTGCCGTTGCCGGCGCCGCGCTATTCACCGGACGGCGACGCCTGCTCGGATCCTTTTCTCAGACGCCTGGACCGCATAGTGCTGATCGTGTAACCCGTCAATGACCAAGGCGCTTTAAGGCCCTCAAACTCGGTGGCAGAGCTCGGCAGATCACGCTTGGCGAGACACTTGTTGCGACGCCATTTCGTCGATGAACGTATCGGTACGCCGCGTGTCCGCAGGTAGCAGTTGACACTAAAAATACATCCGTTATTCTGGATATATGGAATCGAAATTGGCAATTGCGGCGCTTGCCGCCCTGGCGCAGACGACAAGGCTAGAAACCTTCCGCTTGCTTGTGAAGTCCGAGCCGGACGGCATTCCGGCCGGGGAATTGGCGCGAATGGTGGATGTCCCCCAGAACACCATGTCTGCCCATCTTGCGACCCTTTCGAGGGCGGGCATCGTCAAGAGCGAGCGACGCAGCAGGTCCATCATCTACCGGGCGGATCTGGAAGGGTTCCGCGAACTCACGCTCTTTCTGCTCAAGGACTGCTGCGGCGGAAATGCAGAGCTGTGCGCTCCGCTGATCGCCGACCTCACACCCTGCTGTTCGCCGGAGACCGGGCCGTGCGTGAACTGAAACTCGATCCGATCAGTGTTTCCGACGAGCTCACGACCGGTCTGGCTGCGGCTGGGCTAGCGATCGACGACATCGGCGAACCGGGGCGATCATACTTCCGGCTCGCTGACACCGAGAACCAAATCATTGGCTACTCCGGGATCGAAGCGGCCTCGCACGATGCTTTTCTCCTGCGGTCTATGGTGATCCTACCGGCATTCAGGTCACAGGGATATGGCCGCCGCCTCGCTGTAATGACGATCGCGCGAACGCCAAACGGATCCGCTGTCTATCTCGCGACCACCAACGCTGCACGGTTTTTTGAGCACCTCGGCTTTGTGGCTGTTGACCGCGATCAAGTTCCCCAAGCGATCCTTTCCACCCGCCAGCTCTCGGGGCTCTGTCCCGCGTCGGCGACGATCATGAAACTGACCAGGCGGCCTGCGACCTAACCACGGAACACGACCATGACCGACAAGACTTACAACGTGCTCTTCCTGTGCACGGGCAATTCCGCACGCTCAATCCTCGCTGAGTCCATCCTCAACAAGGAAGGCGGTGGACGCTTCAGGGCATTCTCCGCCGGCAGCCAACCCAAGGGAGAGGTGAACCCGCACGCGCTTAAGGAACTGGACGCCCTCGGCTATCCCTCGACGGGTTTCTCATCGAAAAGCTGGGACGTCTTCGCTAAACCCGGAGCGCCCGAGATGGACTTCATCTTCACCGTCTGCGACAGCGCCGCTGGAGAAGCCTGCCCGGTCTGGATCGGCCACCCGATGACGGCGCACTGGGGCGTGGAGGACCCTGCCGCCGTGGTCGGAAGCGAGGTCGACATCCAACGCGCCTTCGCGCAGGCCGTGCGCTTCCTCAAGAACCGCATTACCGCCTTCATCAACCTGCCGCTGGCTTCCATCGACCGCATGGCGCTCGAACAGCATGTCCGGCAGATTGGCTCGCTCGAAGGCGCGTCCGTCAAATCCGCAAAGGCCAAGTGATATGTCCACGTTCGAACGATACCTGACCGTCTGGGTCTTCCTCTGCATCGTGGTTGGAATCGCGCTCGGCCATGTCATGCCTGGCGTGTTCCATGGCATCGGTGCGGCCGAACTCGCCAAGGTAAACATCCCGGTCGCGATATTAATCTGGCTGATGGTCATCCCGATGCTGCTGAAGATCGATTTCGGTTCTCTGGCGAAGGTCGGCAGCTATTGGCGCGGGATCGGGGTCACCCTCTTCGTCAACTGGGCCGTCAAGCCGTTCTCGATGGCACTTCTCGGTTGGCTGTTCGTCGGATGGCTTTTCCGCCCACTGCTCCCCGCCGACCAGATTGACTCATACATTGCTGGTCTGATCATTCTGGCGGCCGCGCCCTGCACCGCCATGGTGTTCGTGTGGTCGAACCTCACGAAAGGCGAGCCCCACTTTACCCTGTCACAGGTAGCCCTCAATGACGCCATCATGATCGTCGCTTTCGCACCGATCGTCGGACTGCTATTGGGCCTCTCGGCGATCACGGTCCCCTGGGATACTCTGGCGATATCGGTGGTACTCTATATCCTCATTCCGGTCGCCATCTCCCAGATCGTTCGTAAGCGCCTGACTGCTGATGGCACGACGCGCTCCCTGGACAGTTTGCTGGCAAGGCTGCAGCCCCTTTCGCTTCTCTCCCTCCTTGCCACCTTGATCCTGCTCTTCGGGTTCCAGGGCGAGCAAATCATCGCGCAGCCCGCCGTCATCGGCTTGCTCGCGGTGCCAATCCTGATCCAGGTCTACTTCAACTCCGGACTGGCCTACCTGCTGAACCGGATATCGGGCGAACAGCATTGCGTCGCCGGTCCGTCTGCGCTCATCGGAGCCAGCAATTTCTTCGAGCTTGCGGTCGCGGCCGCCATCAGCCTGTTCGGCTTCCAGTCCGGAGCCGCGCTCGCGACTGTTGTCGGGGTCCTCATCGAGGTCCCCGTGATGTTGTCGGTGGTCTGGATCGTGAACCGCACCAAGGGCTGGTACGAGGCCGCACCCGCCGTATCCCGAAACACCATCACAGAAAGGACATGACCATGGACGTCACGATCTACCACAATCCCGCATGCGGGACGTCGCGGAACACGCTTGAGATGATCCGCAATGCGGGCATCGAGCCGCGTGTAATCGAATACCTCAAGACGCCGCCGTCACGAGCCGAACTGGTGAAAATGATCGCAGACGCGGGCCTCACCGTGCGTCAGGCGATCCGCGAGAAAGGAACGCCCTACGAAGAACTTGGTCTCGACAATCCTTCGTTGACCGACGACCAATTGCTCGACGCCATGCTCAAGAACCCGATCTTGATCAACCGTCCGTTCGTCGTCACGCCGCTCGGCACGAGGTTGAGCCGACCGTCTGAAGCTGTGCTCGATATCCTGCCGGACACCCACAAAGGTGCCTTCACCAAGGAAGACGGCGAGAAGGTTCTCGACGAGAAGGGAAAGCGCGTTGTCTGAGGAATTCCCCGCTCTCGAGGAGCGGCATCTTCGCCAGCCTGACCTCGAAGCGTTCCGCCCGCGGTTCTCGACACACAAGCCGCGCATCCTGATCCTCTATGGCTCGCTTAGGGAGGTTTCCTACAGCAGGTTTCTCGCTCACGAGGCGCGCCGTCTGCTGGAGCGACTGGGATGCGAGGTTCGGGTGTTCGACCCGAAGGGCCTCCCCCTGCCAGATGAAGCTCCCGTCAGCCATCCCAAGGTGCAGGAGCTTCGTGAACTTTCCGAATGGTCCGAAGGCCAGGTATGGGTCAGCCCCGAGCGCCATGGCGCGATGACTGGCGTCATGAAGTCCCAGATCGACTGGATTCCCCTTGCCGTCGGGTCGGTGCGGCCAACGCAGGGAAAGACGCTCGCCCTCATGCAGGTATCTGGTGGCTCGCAGTCATTCAACGCCGTCGGCCAGCTTCGCATCCTCGGCCGCTGGATGCGGATGATCACGATCCCCAATCAGTCTTCTGTCGCCAAGGCATATCAGGAGTTCGACACCGACGGACGGATGAAGCCGTCGTCCTACTACGACCGTGTCGTCGATGTCTGCGAGGAACTGGTAAAGTTCACCTTACTCACCCGCGACGCCTCGTCCTACCTCACGGACCGCTACAGCGAGCGGAAGGAAGACGCGGACAAGCTCGAACTGAGAGCGCAGTTGAAGTCGATCTGACGGCTACCTGTGCCGCCAGACCTTCACGGCGGAGAGAAGCAGGATCACAGCGAGCGCGGGCAAAAGAACCGCGTTTGGAACGATCCCCAGCAGCAAGCCGCCGATGAACGTGCCGACGATCGATCCCGCCGCCATGACCATCACGAACATTTTGTTGCGTCCCAGTACCGAAAAGCTCTGATCACGGCTGTATCGTGTAAAGCCAACGAGCATTGTCGGCAGGCTGACGGAGAGCGACAGCGATCCGGCCAGCTTGATGTCCGCACCGAACAAAAGCACAAGCGTCGGGATCAGCAGTTCGCCGCCCGCTACTCCGAGAAGGGACGCCACGATGCCAATCACGAAGCCTGCAACGACGCCCGCGACCAGCTGGGCACCACCCGTTAGAAGCGGCTGGCCTGCAGTGGCATTGTGACCGACGATCAAGACCAAAGCGATGGCGACCAGAAGCGCGGCGATGATCTTGTAGAGGGTCTCGGACTTGAGGCGCGTCGCCCATCCGGCCCCGAACCATGCGCCCGCCAAGCTTCCGGCCAGCAGATTTGCCAGGATCGGCCAGTGGGAGCCGATTTCGCTGAACGGTACCGTCGCCGCGCGGAACGGAAGCGCCGACGCCACGACAACCAGGCTCATCGCCTTGTTGAGGATGACCGCCTCCAGGGCCGCGACGTTGAAAACTCCGATCAGAAGAGGAAGCCTGAACTCCGCCCCTCCGAGTCCAATAAGACCGCCAAGTGCGCCGATTACCGCCCCACCAGTGAAGGCAGCAGGTTTGCTGCGGGATGATGGCACATCGGCAGGAGCGACCATTTTCGTTATGTCTCGAGAACAATTACGATGAAAACTCTTATGCTTACAAGCAAGATACCCCGCAAGTGGCGTTCGATGAAGCAGGTTCCATTGGCCGAGGGCGCAGGTGAAGGTAGCGTTGATTGGTCCTGGACCGGCACGGATCGCTGACCTGCAATAGTTGCATTGTCGCGGCCCAGGAACGACAGCCTCCCGTAACTTCCTTGCTCCCTCGTCCTTATACTTTGCGCCAGTCACCAGATTGAAGAGACTGTCGATCGCGCTAGATGCCGCCACGCGGACCAAGGCCTGTTGCTGTGCGACGTCGCGACACGTGGAACCTGGCACAACGAAATCTGAGGAGGGTTCAATGCCGAGCATGCGCTGTGTTGAAGTAAAAACCGCAAATCAAACATTGCAAATGGTCGAACGCGAGATTCCGACCCCGACCGCTGGCCAGGTCTTGATCAGGGTTCAGGCATGCGGAGTATGCCACAGTGACAGTTTCACCGTGATGGGAGCGTTTCCCGGCATCGCCTACCCACGCGTGCCTGGTCACGAGGTGGTCGGCGTGATCGATAAGGTCGGTGAGCGCGTGCCCAACTGGAAGCCCGGTCAACGGGTGGGTGTTGGTTGGCACGGAGGCCATTGTGGGCATTGTCCGTCCTGTCGGCGCGGCGATTTCGTAACCTGTCAGAACGCACAAATTCCCGGCATCAGTTACGACGGCGGCTATGCAGAGTATATGATCGCACCATTTGAAGCTCTAGCCGCAATCCCTGATGAGCTCGATGCAGCCGAGGCCGCTCCACTGCTATGCGCCGGGATCACGACCTACAACGCGTTGCGCAACAGCGGCGTTCGGGCAGGCGACACGGTTGCCGTGCTCGGCATCGGCGGGCTCGGTCATCTCGGCGTACAATTCGCCGCGAAAATGGGTTGCCGCACGGTTGCTGTCGCGCGGGGAGCCGACAAGGAGCCATTGGCGCGTGAGCTCGGTGCTCATCTCTATCTCGACAGCACCACCCAAGACGTTGCGGCCGAATTGGGAAAGCTGGGCGGAGCCCGCGTGATCCTGTCGACCGTCACCAATTCGAAGGCGATGAGCGAGGTACTTGGTGGGCTGGCGGTCAATGGCAAGATGATCGTGCTTGGCGCGTCATCCGAGCCAATCGAAGTCTCGCCATTCCTGTTAATTGGCGGACGTCGCGGAATTCAGGGATGGCCATCCGGGACGTCGAGCGACTCGGAAGACACCCTGGCATTCAGCGCTCTCGCCAACGTTCGTCCGATGATCGAAACGATGCCGCTGGAGCGGGCGGCAGAGGCTTATGAGCGGATGATGAGTGGAGCGGCACGCTTCCGGATGGTGATCACGACCGGTAGATGACCCAGTTCCGGGAGCTACGTTACTCATTCGTGTAGCGAAATGAGAAGACCTAGGACATTCGCCAGACTCCCTTGTTTTCGGGAGTCCAGCGCACGCGTCCGAAAAAGACAGGGAGCGAAGGTCCGGTTTACTACTGCTTCGCCAGCTTTACCTTCAAGGCCTCAATCTTCGGGGTGATCGTGTCGCCGCTGGACAGCTTCGGCGTGAACTTCGTCCAGCTTCCGCCCTTGCTCGGCTCCGCGCGGTATAGAACCTTCGGCTTGGCGGTATCGCGCGCCCAGAGCTGACATTCGTCGGAATGGTTCGTTCCCCATGCTCCGGCCCACTGATCCGAGACACAAAGCTTCCCGTCCGCTGTCGACCAAGTGCCTGCGGCATGGGATGGTCCGTTTCCCGTATAGCCCAGCATCTTGCCGTCGGCGCCAAGGTACCAGGAGATCGGTTCTTTCTCGCCCTTGTGGCCTTTCTCGGTGAAATTATATGTTTTCCCGGAGAACATTTCCTTGATCTCGGCCGCTGGAATTGGCGCGGCGCCTTTGGGCGCGGCCTGAGCGAGGACCATGGTGGGAACGGCAGCAAACACTGCCAAGGCAATGATCGGTCTCATGATAACCTCCAGTTGTCAGCAGAACCAAAATCGCGTTCGACCTGGACCGAAAAACGGCGCCACAATGCGCGCGGAACGGCCACAGCTCGAACGGGCCAGCTCGGGCATTCCTGTCCAAATCGGTGGCCGGACACCTTCTAGCGAAGTCCCTCGTCAACGCCGGAAGGACACCCCTCCGGCCACCACAGTGCAGCCTATCAAAAGCTGGGTTGGCGCGCATATATCATTTGATAGACGAACGCTTCAGTCGCCGCACTTGGCGAGACCGAAAATCAGCCGAGCGAGCTCAGCCTGCCGCTTCGTACCCGTCTTGTCGAAGACCGAGTGAAGCTGGGTTCGTATCGTGCCCACGGAGACTTCGCGGGCCTTCGCCACTTCGTCGACGCTCTTGCCGAGGCCGATCTCGCGGGCGACGGACGCTTCAGCAGGAGTGAGGTCGTAGAGCCCAGCAAGAATGCCTTTGTCGACCGTTGCCTCCTTCGACAGGGGCGTGATGGCCATCAGCAGATCGGCTGCATTGAAGATGTCGTTCGCGGCTCCGGCTATCGGAAGCGCGTGGACGACCATTGCAAGCTGATCCTCCTGTTCAGCGATCGGGAAGGAGCCGCCGTATTTGGTGACGCCCGCTTCGAGCAGCGACTCCCAGCGGGCGTCGGCTGTCTTCTGGTCGATGACCAGCCGATGTCGACAGTCGCGCATGGTACTCGGGATCAGGCGTTGGAAACTCTGATTGGCTACGACCAGCCGACCGTTCTTGAGGGCACCAGCCCAAATGCCAAGCGCTTCCATTGCGTCGACCGTCGACTTGATCTGCTCGAACTTCAGCCGCGACGCCAGGAGAGCGGCGCGAGCAAGGTGTGGCCTTATCTCGGTCAGCGATGCGGTGACCTTGCTCGGGAGCGGGCCCTCCTCGAAACTGCGATGGATCGAAAGCTTGATGATATCTCCAGAAGGTGAAGTTATGCCCGTTCCGGCATGCCAGAAGCATCCATGCGGTCGCATGAAGCCCTGATAGTACTCGCTCGCCATCATTTCCTCGTAGGTCATGATGTCCGTGTCCATCAGGAATCGCGGTTCCGAGAACCTGCGGGTTCGCTCCTCGCTCAGGAGATATGGATTCTTTGCGCCCCAGTTCTCTGCGATGTAGACCTTCATCTTCGGAACGGCGGAGTCGTTCCCGATCCAACGGAAATCACCTTCCGGGGAGACGCCCATCAGAACGCCGTCGTGGGCATGGCTACGCCGTGCCAGTTGATCGAGCAGTCCGCGACCCTTCCACAGTTCGGGAATGACTGCTGCTTCGTAGATCGATGCGATGAAATCGTGGTCCATCGGCGCCTCCGGTGCGACATTATCACAACGGTCAGCGCCCGGAAGCAACATGGTCGACGAGCAGCTACCTTCGATGGAGGTAGCCTCCCGGCGTCTGTGGGTCCAACGCGCTTGATACGGCCATCAACTCGACGAACAGCGGTCGTAGTCTGTCGTCATTGCCCCGACCTAAGGCAATCGCCGCCAAGCGTCGCCGGATGCAGCGGACGGCACGTAAAGACACCCCTTTGAACGCAATGTACGATCTGCAGAAGGACGGTCTTCGCTACTTCATCCACTATCAGCTTCCGGAAACGAAGCGGACGACCTCCAATATCGCCTTTCCGGAGTTGAAGATCGCCTATTCCTTGACGGCTACTACTTCGGGCTCTACACCCGCTTCAACATTCCAAAGTTTGGGACCGAGGTGGTCAACCAGCGCTATCATCGGATCAATCGTCAATGAAGTTTCGCCAACTTGGCGCCTCGCCGCTCAGACTGTCAGAAATCGGGTATGGCGCCAGCCGCATTGGCGACCTCGGCAGTGTTCTGGATTGCGAGGCTGTTCTGGAAGCGGTCTGGGATTGCGGGATCCGCTATTTTGACACAGCTCCCGGATACGGGCTGGGGCTTTCCGAACGGCGGCTCGGCGACTTCCTCAGAACACATGAACGGTCGTCCTACGTCCTGTCCACCAAGGTCGGCAAGATCCTGACGCCGGTCGGCGGGCGTCCCTCGAATGTGATGCCTTTCGACATCGCGTACGATTACTCCTACGAAGGCGTGATGCGCTCCTTCGAGTTCAGCATGGCCAGGTTGGGATTGTCATCAATCGACATTCTACTGGCTGATGATCTCGAGGCCCCTACCCTTGGTCGCGCGGACTATCGACGGCACCTTGCCAAGTTCCTTGAAAGTGGTGTCAAGGCGCTGGACGAACTAAAGGCGAATGGAGACATTGCCGCCTTCGGCATCGGCGTGAACGATGTAGGCGTATGCCTTGACGTAATGCAGCGGGCCAAGCTCGACTGCATCATGCTCACGGGCCGCTACACGTTGATCGATCGGACCGCCGGAACTCGCCTCTTGGGACTGTGCCAGCGAACAGCAACGCCCCTGATCGTTGCAGGGATTCTGAACGGGGGAACGCTTCTTGAGGAGAATGCAGAGCGTGACGTCTCGGATCCTCTAGCGACTTTTGCGAAGACAGCGCAGGAAATTGCCCGGGAGTCAGGCGTCAACTTGGCAAGCGCCGCCTTGCAATTTCCTCTTGCGAATTCATCCGTCGCTTCCGCTTTGCTTGGAACCACCGATGCCCAACGTATCAAGGGCTTGGTGGCGGGGGGCCAGCTGGAACTTTTCTCGCCGCCATCAGTTTTCCCCAGCGTAGCGATCCCAACACGCTGCAAGGACCGATGCATCGCCCAAATGCTGGTCCACAGTAGGCCCGGCGGGACCCCCTCCCTGCCGGGCTTTCGCTTTCTCATCACAGGGAACCTAAAGCACGCTCAGCAGTTCTGGGAATGCGATGACCATTCAGCCGGTCAGCGCAAGCTGGAATCCAGTCCCAACTGATGACCAGCCCAATGAAAGGCTCGGCGCATGATGTGTCGGGCCTTTTCCATTTCAAATGTGTCCCGGGGCGCCGGGATGTTGCGCTTTGAGCTCTTCACATCGCGATTGTATCCTGAGGTCTTTGGCAATTTGGGGCGATACCAATGAAGCGCATGTTTCTTCTGGCCGCGGTCCTGGCTTCAGTCACTGCCCTTGCCGTCAGTCGCAGTGCCCCAAAAGAATTTGCACGCAACTGTGCCGTGCGATGAGTTCCGGGCTGCGAATAGCGTGCCCATCGAAATAGAGAAGATCAAAGGCAAGCATGACGACATTGCCGACATGCAGCTTCCCTCCCCGACCACATAGTGGGTTCTGCAGTTTGCCGAAGTGGGGTGCATTTCCTCGTCGGGGTCCAGTGCTTCACCGCTCAGAACGGTGGTGGGTCGCCGAGTAGGCTAGACGCCTGGCCAGGTTACTGGCCTCATGGGCTGAAAATGTAGGCACAAGGGTGCCCGGTGGGCGATAAGGCATCTCTCGTGGTAAGTATCTTTTGCAAACCTGGCTTACGGCCGCGGGCATTTGCAAATGAGGGTCGAACCGCGCACCGAACATGACGGGTCTTTCACAGGTGTCCACTGCGACAGTTCTGTAGAAAAGGTGGCTTTCAGGAAGTCCCGAATGTCATCCTGAACAGGACTGACGTCGCGTGGAATGCTGAAGCAATTCCTCCCAATTTGACCGGATGTGAAGCCCAGATGGTCAAATGTCGTCCAGCCTCCGGCCTTTTGGAGAAGAGTGTCTCCCTTAAACGCTGGCGAAACGACGGCGGTTTCAATCTTCCTCAACCTGGCGGGATCCTCGTTGCAAAACCAGTTTGGATTGTCTTCCTGCCAACTCTCCACCGTGCAATTGGCCCCGGCGTATACGCTCGCAATGGTATTGCCCGATGCGTCGGCCTCATTCACATCAATTATCTTAAGAAGATCCGGCCAAGTGGCCTCCAAGCCCGTATCGAAAACTCGAACCATCTTGAGCGTTCCGTTGCGAAACTCTCCCTTCAGGTCAATTCCATCGGCAGCCAACTCGTCAACGATGGATAGAAAATCTGGGCGTGGAAGCCCGTTAACTGAAAGGAGGCTTACGTTCTCTTTCACCCCGCGGATATGTTCGAACTTTTTACTCCTGAGCGCCCGTATGATCCGAAGCGTAGATTCTGCACCGCGTCTTTTGACGCCTCCGACGGCGACAGCATAGGCACTCGAGGAACGACCGGCGAAATAGTCCCATCCCTCTTGGTTCGCGCCATTCTCCATCAGCAGGTCAATCAAACGATCATCAGCCTGCGTCAGCAAAGCTTCCTTCAAAAAGCTCCGCTTGAACCGCCCGTCAGCATATCCATTTCCGTCAACATTCCCGCGACGTAAGATCGTGCGAGCGACAAGATAATCGTTCTTCCCGATTGCCGCCATCAAAGCGCGACCATCGTCAGTAACAGGATCTGCGACCGCAAGCTTTGGCAATCCGCAATCAAGAAAGAAGGACAAAGCGATTGCGATGAAATGCGGCCATCGTCGCGTGATATGTCGACGAGCGACAATCATGTCCCACCTTGAACTAGCCTCTCTCCCCGCTGTCGCCTGCTCAGCTGTAGATTGCCTCTATGGAAACTGCCGCGGGATTGATCGGGATTCTGGATTGTGCGGACAAATCTACATCAAGGCTACGCCCTAGGAAATGCTACAAAACTTCGTATTCGTCGGCTTGGGTGTTGCCGAGAGCCTCGCAACCAGTTTCATCCGGGCACCGAGCACTGCGTTCGGCGGCGTACTTTTCATTTGTTGAAATTCCCACGGATGCTCAGCGCGCGGCCTCGCAGCTTCAGAGTGGCCGCCTATAAGCGTCGAATATTTCGCACGAACTGAACGAAGCTATCGATTTCTTTTTCCGTTGCGTGGCATCTTTGAAAGGATTCCGGCACAACAGATCGCGGGGATAGAACTCGCGGAGTTCGAGGCATCACTGGACGACGCGAAAGACGCTGCGGCCTTGAAATTCATGGTGGATGCCGTTTTGCCATTGCTGACTGCCTCCGGCATCCGCGCTCCGTAAAGCTCGGCTAACCCGCGCCGTCAATTGCCACCGGCTGCAACCAGAACCGGATCGCGCCGGAAGTCCTCAGGAAATAGCCGCTTGAGGTTCTCGATCTTTGGAAGATCGTTGATCACGATATACGGGTAGGTCGGATTGTTCGTCAGAAAATTCTGATGATAGGCCTCTGCCGGATAGAAGCTCTTGCCTGGCTCGATCTTGGTGACGATCGCAGCATCATAGACGCGGGCATGGTTCAACTGGTCGATGTAGGCTTTGGCGACCTTGGTCTGCGCGTCGGTCTGCGGGAAGATCGCCGAGCGATATTGGGTGCCCGTATCCGGCCCCTGGCGATTGAGTTGCGTTGGGTCGTGCGCTACCGAAAAGTAGATCTGTAGCAGATGGCCGTAGCTGACCTTACCTGGATCAAAGACGACCTCCACGGATTCAGCATGCCCCGTCGAGCCCGTGCTGACCGTCTCGTACTGTGCCGAGGACTGCGGGCCACCGGCGTAGCCCGAGGTCGCGCTCACGACCCCTTTCACATGCTGGAAAACGCCCTGGACGCCCCAGAAGCAGCCTGCGGCGAGAACGGCGGTTTCGGACGCGGCGCTGACCGGCTCGTCCTCGACCGGCGCCGGGATCACCGTTGCCTCCTCCGTGGCCGACGCCGGCAGTACCAAACAGGCGCCGACACTCGAAAACACCGCCGCGCCGAGAATAATGAGACGCAGAGAACTTCCTGCTTTCTTGTCAGAAATGTGCATCGTAGCGATCTCCTCTAGCCAAATGTAAACGCATAAGCTTGGACACGTGGATCCAAGAACCGAATTTCAAACGTGTGCTCCGCGACCGATCCGGCCTCGCGCACGAGTCGATAGAGCCGCTGACCTGTCACCGTACCGTTTCTTTCCGAGTCGATATCGACACCATGGCTGTCACGCGTACGCTTGCCGTCGATCATCACCTGGAACCGAACCGGTTTTCCGTCCGCTCCCGGCCCGAGCACCAGATGCAGGTCACTGGCGTGGAAGCGGTAATAGATGCTGCCGTTCATATCGTTCAGCCCAGTCTTCTGCACCGACGGTCCAATTTCCAGTCGGGCCCCATTCATTCAGCCGCGGTAGTAAGGCGGCCGTACTCATTGGCCCCTACCGCCCAACCGCCACCAACCGCAGCAAGTGTTGCCACGGCCGCAAAGGTCGCTGCCATACCAACGAGCACTGGAAGCGTGCTGCGAAGGAAGGGCTGGCCTACGCGCGCGAAAACGAAGGGCAATACCGGCAATATACAGGGACTGACAATCGTCAGCGCACCGCCGAGATAGGCAAGGATGAAAAGGAGCATAAGTCTATCTCGCAAGCATCAGGCCGGGTGAAAAGTCATGGCAAGGCCGTTCATGCAGTATCGCAGCCCGGTCGGCTTTGGACCGTCGTCGAAGACGTGGCCGAGATGGCCGCCACAACGGCTGCAGTGAACCTCGGTACGCACAATGCTCCCTGAACTGTCCTGGCTAGTCGATACCGCCCCCTTGAGCGGTGCCCAGAAGCTTGGCCAGCCGGTGCCGCTTTCGAACTTCGTGGTCGAGGAGAAGGCGTTCTGATCGCAGCCCGCACAGGCGAAATTGCCCTTGCGGTGTTCGTTCAACAGTGGGCTGGTGAAGGGATACTCGGTCCCCTCCTGCCTCAGCACCGAGTACTGGTCAGCCGTGAGAATCTTTCTCCACTCTGCATCGGAATGTGAGACAGGGAAGAATTGCGCTGCGACTGCCTCTCCCTCATCCCAGCCAAAGCGCGATGCCACGACAGAGAGCCCCGCACTAAGAAACAACAGACGTCTGGTAAACATATTCGCTTCTCCTCACCTGACGTGACACACTAGGTCCGCTTGCTTGGAGCAATATATTCCACTGAATATACTACTTACCGGAACTACGTGAGAAAGCCCGACCTTGTTACACACATGATGGTGAAAACACCGAAACGTGAAGGCCCACCTAGTCCTCGGCTGCGGATTGGGCAATCGCCGCCAGGAAGCTCGCGAGTGGCGGCGGCGTCATATGTCGTAATGAGTGTCGTCATATCCGTAAGGCGCTGGCTCTGTCGACGCTTCTCCGGCGCCACTTGTCGAAGGCCCGCAGTGGAATCTTGACCCTACGGCAGCCTATGGCAACGCCCGACAAGAAACGGTTCAAATAGCTGATGCGCTTGGCCATTAGAAGCTTCGCTCCACTAACGGCAAAAACATGCTCGGCGCTGTCTGACGCATGGCCGCCTGTCAGGGCAGTTGGTCTCCGCAGACTTTTTCTGTAAGTATTGGCCGCCCTCGAAATGTTTCCCAGGATACAGAATGCTTCGCCTCTCCGAGCTAGCCAAAGGTGATTTCCTAGCTTTGGATATCGAAGGCGACGGTAACAAAAACCAGCGGCCCGTAGAGATTTCCGTTTGCGAGTTTAGTCACGGTGCGTTCATTCGAGAGCACCATTGGCTGATCAATCCCGAGCGCCCGATTAGCTATTTCGCGAGAGTGAAGCACGGGATAGGAGACCGAAAGGTGCGATCTGCCCCGAAATTCACGGAAGTCAAAGAGGAGATTGCGAACTTGCTGGCCGGAAGGGTCGTTGTCGCCCACGATATGACTGGCGACTTGCTTATGCTCGGCGAAGGTGACCCATCGATTATCGAATTCCCAGGACGGATAGTTTGCACCTACCGTATGGCAAAACGCGTCCTTCACGCGCGCCAGCCCGTGACGCCTGGCGTCACAAGTCTGAGTGCATGGCTAGGCATCGACCGAGAAATGCCAGACGGCCTAAGGCGGAAAACAGTCCATTCGAGCTCGCTCGACGCGTGGAGGACGGGAAAGATATTTGTTGCGCTGGCAGGCAAGTTGCCCCCTGACGACAGGACACAGGAGATGCTCTGCCGGCAATTTTCGCTCAGCGTCAAATCACTTGAGGCAATCCGGTCGAAATTGGCAAAGCGCGCGATGTCGGCTTCGAGTGCCCAAATTACCTAGTGGATGGCCAGCGAGGTTGGAGCGTTAACTCTCGTCGAATACAGTCCGACGTAGGTGCCGATCAGCATCGCAGCGATGTCCTCAGCATTACGATAGCCGTCGTTGTAAAATTCTATCGCCGCGCTGGATAGCACGTTCGACGCCCTCTCATCAGGGCTCTCCTCGTAGTAAAGAAACCACGCCCGAACGGCTTTGGACATCGTTCTGAAATCGAGCTCGCCGCTTCGCTGCATTGCACCCTCCTTGATTGGCCAAAGGCTTTCTTCGCAGTGCACTTTCTATGGCGTCAGGAGAGCAGAAGCCATTGACGACGAGATCGCGCGCAGTGCGGTCAAACTCCCTCGGCCGCACCTTCCCTCCAGTCTCATCTTTGAGCACGTCCATAATAAGGCGGCTACTGATACCGCAATTAACCTTCAAGTCCTAACAGACCAATCGGACTTGTCCGCGACAGCTCAGAGCTGCAAGAACACAGTCGTCGAAGTCGCGGAAGGTGCCTTACCGCCCTGCCCTTGCCAGCGACCGTGCGATGTCGACGATATCATCAGGGCCGGCGGTAGATGCGGACATGGGGATACTTGCGGGCGATCTTGGCAAGGAAGGTCGGCAGCATACCCATGGTGGCCGGATAGATGCTGCCGATCCTGATCTGGCCGATGCGACTGCCGCCGGCTGCCCGGGTCAGTTCGGTGGTCAGGTCGATGTCGCTTAAGATCCGCACACAGCGATCATAGAAGGTTTCCCCTGCCCTGGTCAGTTCCACCCGTCTCGTCGAGCGGATGAACAGCGGACAGCCAAGTTCCCTTTCCAGCGACATCACATGATTGCTGAGTGCCGCTGAGCAATGCGCATCCTGGCTGCCGCCCGGCCGAAGTGCAGTTCCTCGGCCACCACTTTGAAATAGGAGAGTTGGCGTAAAGGTTTCACAGCCTCGCACAGGAAGCTGGCAGTTCAGGCGGTAGTCATTCAACCCACTTAGATGGGTTGAATAATTTCTAAAAATGCATTAATTGAACCATTAAAAGGGTCAATTAATGCGCCTAACGCTCCAAAACCATTTTGATGACGAGTGGCATCACGCCGCGACCCTAGAATTCAAGGACGACGCGGCCGGCTTCCAGGGCGCGTCGATCGTCGATTACGATCTCGATTATTTCGTCACGATGGCGTCGGCGGAATTCGCGACCGGCAAAGCGGTCCGCGACCATCGTGCCTTTTCAGTCCGTTATCCCGTTGACCTCGAAAATCGATACAGCCGCAGCTGGCCACCCTTCCTCTTGGATCTTATGCCCCAGGGGCACGCAAGGCGAAAGCTGGCCGATCACCTCAGCCTTGCTGAGGGTTTGGGCGCTTCCGATCTGCCGCTGCAGCTGTCTAGCGATGGCGGACAGCGGTCTGGCGGCGGGTCAATGATGGCGAAGGACCGCTAAATGGCTCGATGGAAGAAGCCGACGAAAGAGGAGATTCTTGAAAACCGGAGAACACTTGCGGAGCGTGCTCGAACTGGGGACCTGAGGCTGCCCGGTGCTGTGGCGGAGATCCGCAAAGGGTTCGGCATGACGCAGGAGGAATTTGCCAAGATGCTGACGCTTACCAGGCGACAAGTTGCGGAGATCGAAGCCGGCGCCGCGAACCCCACGCTCGAAACGTTGGAAAAGATTGGCCGCGTGTTCGGATTTGGCGTTGGGTTTGTTCCAAAGCAACCGGGGCCAACTTGATAATCACGCAGCGCGCTCAAGTGATATTGGTTCAATTGACGGCTTACGGCACGCGCGGCGGCGGCAGGAGCCTGAATACCTACGATGCGGCCAGTAACGGCAACTTCGATGACGACCAGCCGCTGATCGACACCTCCGATCACTTTCCGATTTTCACCGCTTGGACCACCGGCCCCTGATCGTCTGCCACCCTTGGGGATTTATGAATCGTGCAACGCTGCGCTCGAGCGGCAACGACAATAAGGGGATGTCGACTTCCACCGAAATCACGGCGAAACATGGAACCGAAACCGCCCCCTGCCGTTTCGTTATCTTCCCGAATTGGAGGCGTCGAAATGGAAACTGCCCAACTTCATCGTGGCCGACTAATCGATCATATCCAATTGGTCGTCGCCGATCTTTCGGCAAGCCGCGCCTTTTACCTCCCACTGTTAGACGTGCTCGAAATTCCAATTGGTGGTGAGGCCGATGACTATTTCTGGGCTGACGAACTCTTCATTTCAGCCCGAGACAGCGACGCTGCCCTCGGGGAGCTAACTGGGCGGCATCATTTGGCCTTTCAGGCAAAGGATCGTGCCACTGTCGACGCATTCCACAGCGCGGGCATCGCCAACGGCGGTACCGACAACGGTAAACCTGGCGAACGATCATATCACCCGGGATACTACGCCGCCTTCCTGCTTGACCCAGACGGGAACAACATAGAGGCGGTGTATCACGGACCGGCCAACCGCAGCGCTCGGTCAGTCGTAGTTGACTTCTGACGACCGTGGTTGGCGGCGAGGACGAAGACGACAGGCAATGCAAAGCAACGCTGCGGTAACTGGTGTTGCCCGACTCGGATTCCGTCGATAGATGGACGACTCAAGCAAGCGGCCTGCCACGCAGTTGGTTTTTGTCGCTAGCAAACATACGGGCGCTCCCCAATCGGGTTGAGCGCCCGTAATGTTTTGTCCATGTTCAATGGCCTCGACTTCGGATATTTCCGGAGGGTCAACTCCCCCAAACTAAACCGTGCATCTTGCCAAATGGGCCTTCGTGACTATTTTGCAGATCGCAAATCAACCGAGGACTTACATTGGCTACTGGTACAGTGAAATGGTTCAACTCTGAAAAGGGCTATGGTTTCATCGCCCCCGATAATGGCTCTCCCGATGTGTTCGTGCACATCTCGGCAGTAGAGCGTTCCGGGCTTTCGGGCCTCAAGGATGGTCAGAAAGTCAGTTTCGAACCGAAGCAAGATCGGCGTTCTGGTAAAACAGCGGCTGAAGATCTCCGCGCACTTTAATTGAAGGCTGCCGCGCGAGACGCGGCAGCCGAAACAACAACAGCAAAATCCATCCGCAAGCAGCGACTTTCAACCACACGTTTGTCAAGGCGGCGTTCAACAATGAGGCAGCTGAGGCAACCAGCGGCGGGCAAATATGTTCACCGCTTCGCGCTCCGTCGCGACTTTACCCCGGTTTGCCATGTGCTGAACTGCCAATCGCGTGGCCAAAGCCTTGCCCGCAAAGCCAACGTGGGTTTGCCCATAATCTTCACCCAAAAGCGCTCGTCTTTCGCAATTTCCGCATTCTTACGTTTCAAATGGGTAGCACACGGTCGAGTGAGGCAGTCTTACCAGGCTCAGTTCGATGGACGGCAAGTGAAGCGTCACCATAATCCTTGCGTATGACTGTCCAAAGTAGCGTTCTCAGGTATGTTACCCGAGATCCAACGACAGGATAGGATTTCAAATGACGCGTTGCAGCCATCAGAACTCCGTTCGATCCGTCAGGCCCCAGACCATGGGGTGTGAAGAATGCCTGGCAACCGGGCAAGCTTGGGTCCACTTGCGACTATGCCGTGAATGCGGACACGTTGGTTGCTGCGATCAATCAGTCGGCAAGCATGCGACGGCGCATTTCCGGAGCACGGGCCATCCCATCATCGAAGGCTACGATCCGCCGGAAGGCTGGGGTTGGTGCTACGTGGATGAGACAATGATTGACCTTCCTGATCAGACCCCTCAGGTCGGACCGATTCCGCAGTTTTATTAGACAGGAGGTTGAGTGCATGGACGTCCACTCTCGCCAAGCCCAGCTGTTTCCCGTCCTGACCCCGTTGCAGATAGAAGTAGCCAAAAGATTCGCCAGCGGAGAGCCAAGGACTTTTGGTCCTGGAGAACAGGTCTCATCGATTGGTGACCGGCAAATCCCGGCTTCGCTGGTCCTTTCTGGGCGGCTTGATGTCTTCGGGAAAATTGGCTCCCACTCGGAGACCGCAATCGTGTCGCATGGAGTGGGCCACTTCTCAGGCGAACTCAATCAATTGTCGGGACGGCCTGCTATGGCGGCTTCACGGGCTGGCCACCATGGTTGCGTCGCCATTCCCTTTGACGCCACGCACGTCAAGGCGCTCATCATCGGCTCGGCCGAGGTCGGCGAAATCATCATGCGGGCCTACATTCTTCGACGCGTCGCGCTCATCGACACCGGGAATTCCGGCACCGTGCTGATTGGACACGATGGAAACTCGGATTTGCGTGCCCTTCAAATCTTCCTCTCCCGGAGCGGATACCCCTACGTTGTGGTCGATGCCTCCAGCGAGGGCGAGGGTCGCGATCTGGTGGAACGCCTGGGTATCCGGGACAGCGATCTACCGGTCATGGTTTGCCCAAACGGGACTGTCCTGAAAAAGCCCACCGACGCGGAGGTAGCATGCTGTCTGGGGATTACACCGGAGCTGGACCCGGAGATGGTGTACGACGCTGCGATCGTCGGGGCGGGTCCCTCAGGACTGGCTGCGGCGGTCTATGCCGCCTCTGAAGGCCTGAGCGTTATCGTCCTGGACGAACGTTCCGCAGGAGGACAAGCAGGTAGTTCTTCCCGCATCGAAAACTACCTGGGCTTTCCGACCGGCATCTCGGGCCAAGCCCTGGCCGGTCGAGCACTCAATCAGGCCCTGAAGTTCGGCGCCGAAGTTGCCCTGCCCTTGAGAATTTCTGAGATGTCCCCGCCTGTTCCCGGCAGTCGGCGCGATGGTCTAATCAATCTTCGCACGACCGACCGGCGAGCAATAATGGCGAGAACGGTCGTGGTTGCATCTGGAGCACGTTATCGCAGACCAAGTATCTCGAATGTCTCAGACTTCGAGGGTGCCGGCGTGTCGTACTGGGCAACGCCCATCGAAGCAAAGTGGTGTGAGAACCGGGATATCGTCGTCGTCGGTGGGGGCAACTCTGCTGGTCAGGCAATCGCCTATTTGGCCCCCAAGGTCAGCCGTCTCCATCTGGTGATCCGAAGGGACCTCGCGGATACGATGTCGACCTACCTGATTGAGCGGATTGCCGCCCTCCCGAATGTCGTGATGCACGTCGGATGCGAGGTAGCCTCCTTATCGGGGGATGCGTCGCTTCTGGCAGTGAAGATCAGAAACTTGAAGTCCGCAAGAGAGACGGAATTCGAAGTCCGCCAGCTTTTCATGTTCATTGGTGCTGATCCTAACACCGGCTGGCTATGCCCGCACATTACTACGGACGGCGCCGGTTTCATCGTAACGGGAGCTGCTTTCGATCCCTTCGTCGAACAAGAAGTGGGCCGCGCAGCTCTGGCCCTCGAAACCAGCATACCGAACATTTTTGCCATTGGAGATGTAAGAGCAGGCTCCACCAAGCGGGTGGCAGCAGCTGTGGGAGAAGGCGCGGCGGTAGTCAGCCAGATTCACACAGCTTTGGGATTTCGAGATGGTGACCGCAATCCACCTGCGTTCCTTGAGCCTTCACCTCCGCCGAACTGAGCCTTAACCTCGGAAAATTCCAGCTCCCGCTGGAAATAGGCAGTGTGTGAACCGCCGAGCCTCCTGCACGTTGTGAGGCAGGAGGAAACGGCGATGAATGTCCAGAATGAAGGCTCCAGCAGGAATGTTCGCGACGTGGCGCCGATCGGAGCGGCCCTAACCCCCGGGCTGGTATCGTTTTGGTCACCAAAATGGAAAAGGCTTTCCGCCGCTTCCGGGTCGCCCCTCAAGTCGACCCCATCGGCATCGTCTCAGCCTAAAGCTTGACAGGTGCGCAGGGTGAAAAGAAGCTCCGTTCGCGATCCCCTCTCCCACTATTGCCCTCCGTCGGCCATGGCCCGCCACAAAGTCAATCCAGCAGCTTGCGGATCGCCATGATCCCTTTCGCCGTATCCGACCAAGACTGGCGCCAAATCAGGAGGCCCACGCCGAGTACCGTCGCCACGACAAACGGGAGCGGACCCAGGAACCAGAAGGCCGCCGCTACAGTGAAGTAGTACGACCTCACGCCGACGCTAAATGATCGGAGCGCCGGGTTCAGGACCAGCGTGAGCGCCTCGGTCCAGGCCGCGATGTCGCGCTCTTCTTGTCGCGACGGGCTGGCGCCGATTGCGGCCAAACAGTAGTTCAGCTGCCTCACCGCCCAGATGAAATCCGATAGCCCTCTGAGGAGTGTGGCGATGATCAGCAATACCTTGGTTTGGAAGAGCCACGCGGGGTCCTTGGCCGCGAACATAGCGATCAGGCCGTTACCGTTTCCGTAGTTGGGCTCCATGAACAAAGCGCCGCTGAGGCCGACGATCACGATCAGATTTGCTGAGCCGAAGAAGGACGCGGAATTGATCGTGTGGCCCAGGATCGCTGCGTCGCCGATGAAATTGTTGTCGCGGGTCAGCGTCTCGCGCATCCACGCGGCTCGGACCCGCACCATATCTACGGACAAGCTATCGTTGGGCCGTGGCCACCCGAGAGCCAATAGCGGCTCAATCGCAATCCACACCACGATGAAGAATACAAGCGACGCGATGTTGAGCGTGTCCATTCGGCCCCCGACCAGACTTTTTCGCACACTATCGCGGGCGTTGACGTCCTCCAAGAGGGGCCGACGTTTGAACCGCTGTCCGCTAGGGCTGCTCGCGCATCCCCGGCGTAGCCTCCCGCTGATCGGCATCAATCATGTCGGTGGCAACAAGGAACGCGTCCGTGTGCTCGCGAGCTGCCTCTCTGAGCATGGCCAGCTTCGGGACGTCATCACCCTTTTCACCTTGACAATGCCCTCGCGCAACGCTGCTCTGCAGCTATGCCTGGTTTTAGGAGGTTTCACCGCAAGCCAGCCGCACGCGCTGCGACCGGGGTCACAACTCAATATTTGGGTTATGTCTGCGGRGATGGTTGGCGCTGTTGAGTTAGATGCTCAGGGCCACGAGTTTGGCACGGTCTGCGATCGAATCGGCTACGTGATCTAACGTCACAGCATTTGTGGCAAGTGGAGACATCTTTTCTGACAATCGGGGAATCGCGTCCCCTGTGGCATCTGATAGTTCTTTCACCCGACGGCGTACTAAGAGTAAGCCGACACCTGTCTCCTTCGAGAAAGCCTGCCAACCAGCGGCGTCCATTTCCGAAAGCGTTGCGCGTTTGCCGATTCGCATAGCCATCTTCGGAGAAAGGTCTGGGTAGGCCACCGTGGATAGCAGATCGTACAGCGGAGCCATTCGCGGTCCACGATCATCATAAAGGATCGAGAAATTCTTGCCGTGGGCATCCGCATTTCCGACAATGAGATTGAAAATCGCAGCATCCAAAAGCTTTGCGATGTCCGGACCCGGCCGCTCAGATACCCGCCGCAATAACTCAAAACAATCCCTAAAGGTCGGCCCGCCCTCGCTTGCATACTTAGTTTCAGGTGGCACACCGAGTGCTTGGCAAAAGTCTTCCTGATGAATGCGGCGAACCACACCGTCGGCATCGCAGTAGCGATCGTATCGCTCGACCAAAAGGAAAGGGCGACCATTCGCGGACCTCGGTTCGACGGGAGCAACGTCGAGCCCAATTGCGGCAGCAAGCCTCATCACGAAGGCTTCATTCTCGCTGGTCCCCGGAAAGCGCGCAATTGGTGGTTTCAAGATGTGCGTAGTCGCCTGGCCTGGAAGCGGTAGAGCGACTTGGCCATCGACTAGAACAACTGGAACTTTTGATTGGGCGCCCGCAAGCGATAGCCTCAAGCCTTCCTGGCCGGCCAATAGCGGCCGTGTCGGAAGTGCGTCCAATATCCGAACGATTCCTGCCTCATCCAGAGGTGCCGTTTGCTGATCCGCAATCGGTTCTGCCCCGATGGGTTCCTGATCTTCAGGCAAGAGCTGAAGCGCGCCGGCGACGTCGCCGCCCAAGCGATCAAGAAGCGCGAAGTCGTTGGCAGGTGAAACACCCAACGCCTGCGCCGCAACAAGACGCTGGCTTTCTTCTGGCAGCAGGCCGCCGAAAAATGGCCGGCATTCACGGCGAGAAAAAGGTTGTGGACGCTTCGGAAGTGAGGCCGACAGTGGAGGCGTCTTTTCGTCATCAAGCCAAGCTTCAGCGTATGCGAAGCCGATATCGCCATGCTTATCTTGGGTGAATTGCCCGACAATGCGACCACCCCACCAGACATTGAGAACCCTAACCGTCATTTTCTACGTTCACCGGGGGCTAGAATATCAATCGAACAACCCAGCGTTTGCAGAACCTGCAAAACCTTTCCTATCTGAGCTGTCGGCTTGCCGGCTTCGAGGTCCACAATGAACCTTAGGCCAACTCCAGAGACCCCGGCAAGCTCGTCCTGTCGCAAGTTTTGCTCCTTGCGTGCGCTGCGTACTAGGGCGCCGATATCGGCTGGACTTCTGACTTGTTTTGCCATCTTTATTTCCCGATCGGGAAAATAACAGCACATCAGCCGCCCTGTCGAGTAAAATTTTCCCGATCGGGAAAATCATGAGCGCCCGATGATCTGTGTTTGGAAAAAATTCCCGATCGGGAAATTCAGATGGAGCCGATGCGGTGCCGGAGCTCACCGCAGCGAGCGAAACGCTGCACGCACTTCCTTGGTGAATAAATCAGGAGCTTCCCAGGCGGCGAAGTGTCCGCCGTCGTTCACTTCGTTGAAGTAGATCAGGTTCCCAAAAGCACGTTCGGTCCAGGACTTCGGCGCTTGGAAGATTTCGCCTGGAAACACGCTGACGGCCACTGGAACCGAGGGGATGGTGTCGAGACCATTGAAATTGTTCGTTTTGTCTTCCCAGTAGATCTGAGCGGCAGATGTCAGCGAAGTCGCATTAAGTGCATTTCAGCCGCGCCTTGCCAGCGACCGTGCGATGTCGACGATATCATCGCGGCCAGCGGTTGGGTCTTTTTTGCTCCAGGCAATGCCAAGCCCGATCCTAAAGTCGATCCCGCTTACCTTCTTCAGTTCAAAGCCGCGATTGGGAAGATCAAGCGTCCATTCCGGGGCAAAGCCGATGCCAAGCCCGGCAGAGACCAGCGACACCAGCGCATAGGTGTCGTCGCAGCTGAAGGCAATGTTGGCGGTGAGGTCGCATTCGGCGAACTTCTCATTGAAGTAGCGTTCGGTGAACGACAGGTTCTGCCGGTTGAAGGCGATGATCTTCTGAGTGCGCAGATCATCGATGCTGATCTCCTCCCTGGCGGCCAGCGGATTGGCATGGCCAACCGCCAGGTAGTAGCGCTCATGCGCAAGCGAGACGAAGCGCAAGGAGCCGATGTTTTCCACCGGGCGGATGAAGCCTAAATTGAGCTGGCCGGTCTCCAGGCCGCGGATGAT